>JAEZJZ010000097.1 GCA_023436245.1 Bacillota bacterium
TCGGGGGCTTTTCCCCCCCGTCGCCCCCCCCCCGCCCCCCCCGATCCCGGCACCACAGCATGCTGTGGCGCTACGACACTAGGGAGATCGGACTTTCTGAACGATCTCGCGTGCTGCGGGGTCTACGGCAGCGAGAAAACCGGCCTACTGCGAAGCGTCACTCCGAAGGACCATTTGTGATGCTTCTGTCCCTGTAGACTAGTCTATGAGGACAGCACGAAAAGTATGAAGGGAGAGAACCGCATGCTGGAAACTCAGTCATCGTCCCGGACGGTATATGAGGGCAAGATCATCAAGGTGAAAGTGGATGAGGTAAGGCTGCAAAACGGGCTGGTGGCAACTCGGGAAGTGATTATACACCCGGGGGCAGTTGCCATTCTGGCGGAGGATGCTGAGGGGCGGGTACTGCTGGTCAGGCAGTTCCGTTATGCTGCTGCACAGGAGTTGTGGGAACTGCCGGCTGGCAAGTTGGAGCCGGGAGAAGACCCGCAGCTGGCAGCACAGAGGGAGTTGGCCGAGGAAGCCGGAGTTGTCGCTCTGCGTTGGCGCCTGCTCTTTTCTATGTACACCGCCCCTGGGTTCTGCAACGAAGAACTCTGGTTGTGGCATGCACTTGACCTCTCGCCTGGGGCGCTCGCGATGGACTGGGATGAATCCATCTCGGTGCAGTCGTTCTCCAGGCAGGAACTGCGGGAAATGGTTGAGCAAGGTCTGATTCGTGACGCAAAGACGCTGGTCGGTCTGCTGCATTTCCTTTCCAAGTGACAGACGCATAAGCCTTGTACACCCTGCATAGGTTTTACAGACAAGCAGGGGAGGGGGCGCCGTGCACAAACTAGGGCAGAGCATTAGGGAACATGTGATTGAGCGCGCCAGCAGCAACTTCTTTGTACTGGTGCTGTTCGCAGTAGGAGTCGGCTTTGGGGCCGTCGCGGTGAGAGCGTTGAGCTTTAGCCAGAAACAGGATCTCTTGTCCTTCCTGCAGCAGATCTTCTCCGCCGGGGTGGGAGTATCCACTGCCGGAGCCAGCTTCGTCAGCACGTTGCTAGTCAACCTGCAGCTGCTTTGGCTGGTCTGGCTGATGGGTCTGTTGGTGTTTGGATTACCAATCATAGTGCTGCTCGTCTTCTTTCGTGGCTTCATTCTGGGCTTCTCTGTTGCGTTTCTGTTGTCAGAGATGGCTTGGAAGGGCGTGTTGCTAGCCTTCTGTTCAGTGGTGCCCCACAATCTTATCTCCGTGCCGGTAGCGCTCGTTGCCGCAGGGATGAGCATCCATCACGCCATTTCCACCATTAAGCCTGCGCCGGTAAACCGCAGGCAGACCTATTGGCAAAAAGTGCTGACTCTGACCGGCGCCACGGTGATCTGTTCCGCGCTGGTCACGATCGCCAGCCTGGTGGAAACATATATCACGCCTGCCTTGGTACAGTTGGCAGCCCGCCTCTTCTAGCGGCAGGCTGCTTTTTGGTCGATCCGGCAGAGAGAGTCTGGAAGTGCGCTCGTTCCTCCTTTTCTGCTATAATAGAGACCGGACAGCAAGGGGGGAGACGATGTTGTACCGTGTCTTGTGCTGCTTAGCTCTAGCTCTGTTGTTGCTCGTGCCGCTTGACGCCAGTGCGGTTGCCGCCTTGCCCAGAGTATCGGGACGTTCAGCCGCTCTGATTGACCTGCAAACTGGGACATTGCTCGGTGGCTATAATCAGAATGTGCGCATTTACCCCGCCAGTACCACTAAGGTGCTGACTGCGATATTGGTGCTCGAACAGGCAGAAATGGACGAAATGGTGACAATCAGCCGCCAAGCTCAGGATCAGGAGGGAACATCTCTCTATACTCGAGAGGGAGAGACCTACAAGTTGGAGGATCTGATGTACGCCATGCTGGTCCAGTCCTGCAACGATGCTGCCGTGGCTCTCGCGGAGCATGTGGCCGGAACAGTGGAGGCCTTCGCCGCACAGATGAGCCAGCGGGCGGCGGAACTCGGCGCCACCAACAGCCGTTTTGTCAATCCTAATGGCTTGCACGACGAAAACCACTACAGCACTGCGGCCGACATGGCAGTCATCTTCGCGGCAGCAATGCGTGACCAAACAATACGCCAAATCACAACCACACGAGTTCATCGCGTGACCATCGGTTCCGGCGAAGAGAGAATCCTCGTCAACGGTAACGATCTAATCCTCGAATACGAGGGAACGATTGGCGGCAAAACTGGCTATACCACCGAGGCCGGTCAATCCCTACTCACTGCTGCCGCGCGAGGTGGCATGGAACTTGGCGCAGTAGTCTTCAAGGCACAGGGCAAATCGGTCTGGACTGATGCTAAGCAGCTCTTGGATTTTGGATTTGCCAACTGGCGGACTGTCTCTATCGTCACGCCAGGTCAATCTGTCACCGCGGTACCGGTGCGCTACGGCCAACCGGCCTTGCTGGTGGCTGACCAAGGCGCCACGCTCACTGTGCCGGCCAGCGGTGATGGTGTTGCCTTCTCTCAAAAGGTGCAGTTGGAGCAACCACTGCAGGCGCCGCTCCGAGCCGGAGAGATCGTGGGGGTAGTCACCTATTATCGGGGCGAGCAGGCGGTGGCACAGGTGCCGCTGCGCATAGCCACGGCGGTCTCGAGGGTCTGGTACTCATATTGGCAGGTGCCATTGACTCTCTTCATGGGATATGTTGGCTTCAGTTTCCGTCAGCGAGTTAGATCCCAAGCTTAAGAGTTGGCTGACAAATAGGTGACGACAAGAGGGGGGTAGGGCCTTTGGCTATGAAGACGCTGGGCCTGGTTTTTGGTGGTCGATCAGGTGAACATGAAGTCTCTGTACAATCTGCCGCATCTGTTTGGCAGGCGGCCGACCGCAATCGCTATCACTTGGTTCCAATTGCCATCAGCAAGAGTGGGCGCTGGATCAGCGGCCTATCGCCACTTGCTGTGTTGGAGTCTGGACAGGCGGTCCCTGAACTGTCGAGCAGCGTGTGCCCGCAGACAGCTCTGGATGGTATTGACGCCGTTTTCCCATTGCTGCATGGGCCCTATGGCGAGGACGGCACGATCCAGGGCTTACTTGAGGTGCTGGACAAACCGTACGTCGGTGCTGGGGTATTGGCCTCAGCCATTGGCATGGATAAAGCCATGGCCAAGAGCCTGTTTGAACAACGCGGCTTCCCGCAAGGGCCGTGGCGCGTCTTTTCTCGGCGACATTGCCTGCATCGGCCGGCTGAGGTACTCAGGGTGGTCGAAGAGCAGCTCGGGTTTCCCTGCTTTGTGAAACCGGCTAACCTGGGCAGCAGCGTCGGGATCAGCAAGGTGCGTATACCGGATGAGCTCCCACCAGCCCTGGCGTTGGCTGGCAGCTACGATCGCAAGATTGTCGTCGAGGCGTTTGTCGACGGTCGCGAGATCGAATGCAGCGTACTGGGAAATGACGAGCCGCAGGCATCTGTGCCCGGTGAGATCGTTCCCGGAGCAGAGTTCTATGATTATCAGGCCAAGTACGTGCGAGGCGACTCGCAGCTCTTGATTCCAGCAACGCTCACCCCCAAGCAGGTGGCTGAAGTGCAACGTCTGGCCGTGCAGGTATATCAGGCCATCGATTGCAGTGGTCTGGCGCGGGTGGATTTCTTCCTGCGGCGGTCGGACGGGCGGGTGCTGGTCAACGAGATCAACACGATGCCAGGGTTCACCCGTATCTCCATGTATCCGAAGCTTTGGGAAGCCAGCGGATTGCCTTATCCGCGGTTGATCGATGAGCTGGTCAACCTGGCGTTTGAGCGTCATGCGGAACGGCAGGAACTGCGCTAAAGCGGGCGGTAGCCAGTCATGGCTACCGCCTGTTCTACTGAGGCAAGACGGTCCTGTGCCGAGGAATAGTCAGAGTATTTTACTGCAGGAATTCCCGCGTGAGAAGCCAATATTCTATGCATCAGGGAATAGTATCAGTGGGGGGTGTCAATTGTGGCAGTTTCCATCTCAGCTCGCGCCATGAACGCGCCAGCTTCACCAATTCGCAAACTGGTGCCATTTGCGAATGCGGCCAAAGCCAGAGGCATCAAGGTTTATCATCTGAACATCGGTCAGCCGGATATTGAGACGCCGGTAGAGATGTGGCAGAGCATCAAGAACTACGACCAGAAAGTGCTCGCGTATGGTGATTCAGCCGGCCTGATTGAGTTCCGGCAAGCGCTGGTACCTTACTATCAGCAATTCGGCATCAAGGTGACGCCGGAGGAAATGTTGATCACGACCGGCGGCAGCGAAGCGCTGCACTTTGCGATGATGATCACCACTTCGCCTGGGGATGAGGTGATCATCCCAGAACCTTTTTATGCTAACTACAGTGGCTTCGCCGCCTACGCCGGCATCAGCGTCGTTCCGGTTACGGCCAGCGCGGATGACGGCTTCCGCCTGCCGTCGCAGTCAGCATTTGAGGCCAAAATCACTGCCAAGACTAAGGCCATTCTGCTCTGCAACCCCGGCAATCCGACCGGCGTAGTCTACACTCGCGAAGAGCTGCAGACAGTGATCGATCTGGCAGAAAAGCACAACCTGTTCATCATCTCCGATGAGGTTTACCGCGAGTTCGTCTATGATGGTTCCGAGTTCACCAGCATTCTGAACTTTCCGGAAGCCGAACAGCGCACAATCCTGGCTGACAGCATCTCCAAGCGCTTCAGCGCCTGTGGCGCCCGCATCGGCTGCCTGATCAGCAAGAATCGGGAAGTGATGAGCGCAGCGCTGCGTTTCGGTCAGGCCCGACTCTGTCCGCCTACCTTGGAACAGGTGGGCGCGATCGGCGCTCTTACCGTACCGGCTAGCTACTATCAGAATGTACTGACGGAGTACCAGAAGCGTCGGGATATCGTCGTCGCTGGTCTGGAGCAGATTCCCGGGGCCAAGTTTGACGTTCCGAAGGGCGCATTCTATGTGGTGGTCAAGCTGCCTATCGATGACTCTGACCAGTTTGCGCGGTATATGTTGGAAGAGTTCTCGCTGGATGGCGCCACCACCATGGTCGCCCCGGCCGCTGGCTTCTACGCCACTCCTGGATTGGGCCGCGATGAAGTGCGTCTCGCCTACGTGCTGAACGAGCATGACCTGCGCGAAGCGCTCCGCATCCTGGCCGCCGGCGTGCAAGCCTACCGCACCGCCCATAGCCTCTAGCTAATAGCAGTCATCCAGCGCCCCAACGCGGGGCGCTTTTCCTTACCCCGGATCGGCCGAGCAGTTCTTGAGTCAAGGGGACGTGAGTCAAGGGGACGGACTTCTGACTCACGCCAAATCTCCAATCAAAGCCCACCAGGACCTGATTCTTGGCGGCTTTGCTTTGGCTCAATGGATGGGTTCTGGCTGTTCGTTTGCTAAGCTCGTTGGATGATGTTTCTGTTCAACCCGGTCAGGCGAGAAATCTGTCTGTTGCTTGCGCCCATTCCCTTCAACTGACAGAGCAGGCGGGCCCTATCAACTGGATGCATCTGCATGAGCGATGATATGGGGCGGCCTCCAAGCAGCTCGTCTAGTCTCGTATGAATCTCCGCATCGCTGCAACACGCCTTTTCCTGGATGTCCAGGCAAACATCCGTGTTTTGAGCATTCAAGAATCGCATTAACTCTTCCAACCCGCCCAGGATGCCAAGGGCCAGAGACTTGTCCACGAGTCCCGCTATGGGTTGTCGATTCATTGAATAAGCCGGATAGCTACTCCACTCATGGGCTTGAACAGAGTCGCAGAGTCCCGCCTTGACGGGATTCTGATGCACATAGCGGAACACTGTGATGAAGTAGGCATCGTTGTCTATTGGTTCACTGCGGTATCGGCCCTGGAACAAATACCCGACTCGGCCATATTTGGTGTTGAACCAATGAGCATAGGACGTCCCTATTCTTCTCATCGTCTCTCCTAGAGCCTCATCGCCTTCTGACAAGAGCAGGTGCACGTGATTGCTCATCAGGCAGTATGCATGCAGGTTCAGGCGATGCTCGGCTTCAGCTCTGGCGAGGGTATAGAGATAATGCATGCTGTCTTGCCTGTCGTGGAAGATGTCGCTTCTATCAATCCCTCTGGCCATGACGTGGTAGATACCGGTTGCGCTTTGTTGCCTGGGGTAACGTGGCATTGCATCTTCGCCTCCTGGGCCTTGGATTGAACGGCATGTCGCGCTTCATTCACCAGTCGTACGTATGTTCTATGCGGGTGTCAAAACCTCCTGCTTGCTAGCAAACAAACTGGTAGCACAACCCTGGCTAGACTCACCACCGTCGTTTGCCTGTGTCGCTCGGGATGGCGGCGGAGAGACCGGACAGCCGTGAGTCAAAAGTCCGTCCCCTTGACTCAAAAGTCCGTCCCCTTGACTCACTCGTGTTCTTTGCCTATCTCATTGCTCTGGCTGTTGATAGAATGCAAATGAGTGAGCAACCAGACCATGCGGCAAGGAAGCTGACGCGATAAGCGAACACGGCCTGCGCAGGGCGTAATCCCCCTGGTGCTTGCCGCAGCATGAAGGAGTGACTCAGGCAGAATGCATCCACTGAAGCGCTTTATTTCCTACTATCGGACAGAATGGAAGCTATTTATCTTTGACATGGCCTGCGCCTGCCTAATGACCGGAATAGGCTTGGTTTTTCCAATGGTGACCAGACTGGTCATGAAAGATTTGATCCCCAACCGCAACCTGCGCTCAATTGTGTTGTGTATTGCGGCGCTGCTTGGGCTGTACCTGGTTCTTTGGGTCTGTGAGTACATGACGGATTATTGGGGTCATGTGGTAGGACTACGCATGGAGTACGCCATGCGGAAAGACTTGTTCAGGCACCTACAGATCATGGACTTCCAATTCTTCGATGAACACAAGGTTGGTCACCTGATGTCCAGAATAATCAACGACCTGCGAGAAATAAGTGAGTTGGCGCATCACGGACCGGAAGACCTGTTCATTGCCAGCATGATGCTCATGGGATCGTTTTGGTATTTGGCTGGAATCAACCTCAGCCTGACACTGATTGCTTTTGCATTTGTGCCGGTTCTGGGCTACTACACCCTCACCAAATGGCCGGTGATGAGCTGGGCTCTCCTGAATCAGAGCAAGCGGATCGCTGATGTCAATGCGGAGCTGGAGAACAGCCTGTCCGGAATCCGGGTGTCTATGAGCTTTGCCCATCAGGCCCAAGACGAGCATCGTTTTGACCTAGCCAACAACGCGTTCAAGCGGGCCACGCAACGGAGCTATCAGGTGGAAGCTGAGTACTACTCCGGGATCAGTTTTCTTACCAATCTCCTGAACCTGACGGTGCTGGCGGCAGGGGCCGTTTACGTGTACCTCGGCCGCATCGACTTGGCTGATCTGACCGCCTATCTGATGTTCATCAACTTCTTCCTAGAGCCTATTCGGCGGCTGACCAACTTCATCCGGTTGTATCAGCTGGGGATGACCGGATTCGGTCGATTTGCGGAACTGATGGCGATCAGGCCGGGAATCGTGGACAGCGATGCCGCTGTCGAGCTGCGCGAGGTGCGTGGGGCGATCACACTGAGAGGTGCGTCATTTGGATATGCAGAGCAGTCTGAGGTACTCAGCAGTATCGATCTGAGCATCGCGCCGGGACGAACAGTGGCCATTGTCGGGCCCTCTGGCGGGGGCAAGACGACACTGTGCCACCTGATTCCGCGATTCTATGATGTGTCGAGCGGAGAGGTCTTGATTGATGGCGTGAACGTCAAGCACCTGCAATTGGAATCACTGCGGCGAAACATCGGGCTGGTCCAGCAGAGCGTGTTCCTTTTCACAGGAAGCATTCGTGACAACATCCTATGTGGAAGACCAACAGCGACGGAGGCCGAACTGGTGGAAGCGGCCAAGAAAGCCCGCATTCATGACTTTGTGATGTCGCTGCCCGATGGATACGACACCTATGTGGGCGAACATGGGATCAAGCTCTCCGGTGGTCAAAAGCAGCGGGTCTCCATCGCCCGGGTATTCCTGAAGAATCCACCCATTCTGATTCTGGATGAAGCGACCTCAGCCCTGGACAATGTGACGGAACACGAGATTCAGGACGCATTGAACCGATTGTCACAGGATCGCACCACCTTGCTGATCGCGCACCGCTTGTCCACCATTCAGCACGCCGATGAGATCCTTGTCTTGGCCAACGGCAGAATTCAAGAACGAGGGACCCACTCGGAACTGATGAACAAGCAGGGGATCTACGCCCGGCTACATGGTGATCAGTCTGGGATGATGTCGGCATCCTAATTGCTCGTGACGGCGCAGAGTCCAGTCGGCGTAACGCATTGGATTGTGACTGGGTTCATCGCTACCGTTGTCATGCGGTGGGAAGGCTGCGCAGCTAACAGACGCCCATGAGTCAAAAGTCCGTCCCCGTGACTCACGCAATAGAGTCCTGCAGCGCCCCAACGCGGGGCGCTTTTCCTTTGCCGGAGTCACGGGAAGGATTCTTTCCTCACTTGTGGTTCGTCTGGAAGTGTTCTTAGTCGCGTAGCCAAGGCATAAGTTTAGGACAAAGGATACTGGAGTAACCATGAGGGAGGGGAAGACGCTAATGTTTGTCGTCACCATCGGTCCCCTGAGCAAACAATGGGGGAGAATCATCAAGATAGTCGCTGTCGGTGTTGCGCTCCTGCTGATTGCTTTGGTTGCATGGCGCTTTTTGGGAAGGGTTCCGACTGAACAAGGGGAGGCCGGTCTCGGACAGGAGATTGCCACCTTCGGTAAGAGTTTTGGTCTGAGCTTGTGGCAACGCTTCCTGCAAGCCGTAGAACAATGGCTGAGGTACGGATTCTAGTTGCCTGGCCCTGAACAGGGGCCACTTTTTTTTAAGCGACACGAAGTGTCGCTTAGGTACCATCCGATGCTCGGCAAGCGAGCATCGCCTTATTTAGATCGCAGCGCTGGCGCTGCTTAGGTACCATCCGATGCTCGGCAAGCGAGCATCGCCTTATTTAGATCGCAGCGCAAGCGCTGCTTAGGTACCATCCGATGCTCGACAAGCGAGCATCGCCCTATTTAGATCGCAGCGCTGGCGCTGCTTAGGTACCATCCGATGCTCGACAAGCGAGCATCGCCCTATTTAGGTCGCAGCGCTGGCGCTGCTTAGGTACCATCCGATGCTCGACAAGCGAGCATCGCCCAATTTAGATCGCGACACATGGTGTCGCTGGTCTGTTTGACATAATGTGACGCCGATAAGGAGGATTCGACAGTGGCGGCGTGGAATAATACGAGCACTGGCATCTAGATCGTACCTGCCCGGCTGGAGGCTTAGGCAATACACTGATGGGGGCAACTGAATGCAACAGCTAGTAGAAGATTACTTGGCATACTTGACAGTGGAGCGCGGCTTGGCCGGCAACACATTGGAGGCATACGGGCGCGACCTGCGCTCCTATGTTGGTTTCTTGACCAGTCATGCTCTGACTGATTTCGCAGAAACCAGCAAGGAGACGGTGAGGGCCTATTTGGAGCACCTTTACCAGATTGGTCGCGCTACGTCGACTATCTCCCGCAACTTGGCGGCGATCAAGTCGTTCTACCAGTTTCTCGTGCGAGAAAACTGGCTGAGTGTTGACCCCAGCGAGCACTTGGAGTCCCCCAAAGTGGAGAAGAGATTGCCGCACGTGATGAGTTTGACGGAAGTCGAGGCCTTGCTCAGCCAGCCAGCGCAGGATGAGCCTTGCAGTCTCCGTGACAAGGCCATGCTGGAGGTGCTTTACGCCACCGGCATCCGGGTCAGCGAGTTGGTATCGCTGGATCGCACAGATGTCAACCTGGAGGCCGGTTATTTGCGTTGCCTCGGGAAAGGCAGCAAGGAACGCATCGTGCCGTTAGGTTCTGTAGCCATTCGTGCCCTGGCAGTTTACATGCAGTCTGGTCGTCCTAAGCTGGTGAAGATAGCCGCTGAGACAGCGTTGTTCGTCAATCAGCACGGCAGGCGGCTGACCCGCCAGGGGTTCTGGAAGATCATCAAGCGCTATGCTAAGGAAGCAAACATAGATGAGAGCATCACCCCACACACCCTGCGTCACTCCTTTGCCACCCATCTGCTGGAGAACGGGGCCGATCTGCGTTCCGTGCAGGAGATGTTGGGGCATGCGGACATTTCCACCACCCAGATCTATACGCATGTCACGCGTAATCGCCTGAAGGAGGTCTATCAGAAGGCACATCCCCGTGCCTGAGATGGATAAAAGGAGAGAATGAGTCATGAAGCGAGCGATTGTGATTGTTCTAGATAGTGTAGGGGTGGGCGCCCTCCCTGACGCGGAGCTGTTTGGCGATGCCGGAAGCAATACGCTCGCGCACGTGCTGGACGCCGCCCCACTGGACTTGCCCAACCTGCAGCGGCTTGGTTTGGGCAATTTGCTTTTGCACCCGCGGTTGCCGGCGGCAACCCATCCGGCTGCCTTGGTCACCAAGCTGGCTACAGTCTCACCAGGCAAGGACACGATCACCGGTCATTGGGAAATGATGGGATTGCCGCAAGACGATCCGTTTCCGACCTATCCAAACGGCTTTCCGGATGCGGTAATCGCCCGCCTCAGAGAGATCAGTGGGCGTCCGATTCTCGGCAATGTCGCTGCATCAGGCACGGAGATCATAGAGCGGCTAGGCGATGAAGCCGTCTCCCAGGGTGGCCTGATCGTCTATACATCTGCCGATAGCGTGCTGCAGATCGCGGCTCATCAGGGAGTAGTTCCCATAGCTGAACTCTATCGCATTTGCGAGCAGATGCACATTTACATGCAGCGCTCCGAGCACAAGGTTGCACGTGTGATCGCCCGGCCGTTCATCGGCAGTTCCGGTCAGTACCGCCGTACGGAGCATCGGCATGACTATTCCGCCAAACCGGGCCATACCCTGCTCGATACGATTACCGAGCAGGGCAAAACGGTGCTGGCAGTCGGCAAGATCGTGGACATCTATGCCGGGCAAGGCATATCCCAATCATTCCGGACCAAGAACAACCAGGCGGGAGTTGCCACTACACTGGACTTGATTCGTTCTGGCCAGGGGGACCTCATCTTTACCAACCTGGTGGATTTCGACATGCTCTATGGTCACCGCAACGATGCTTGGGGTTACGGTCTAGCCATACAGGAGTTTGACCGGGCACTGCCAGAGTTGTTGGCCGCCATGGGGGCAGAGGATCTGCTGATCATCACCGCTGACCACGGCTGTGATCCGACAACTGCCGGCAGCGACCACTCCCGTGAATACGTGCCCTGCTTGGTCTACTGGCAAGGCATTGGACAGGGGCAGGTGCTCGATTGTTCACGTTCAATCTGCTCGATCGGCGCCACAGTGGCGGACTGGCTGGGGATAGAGCCGCCAGACTGCGGCCTCAGTCTGCTTGGGAGGTAGAGCTGATGCGAGCTGTTGATTTGATCGCCAAGAAACGCGACGGGGGAACGCTCAGTGAGTCTGAGCTGCAGTTCTTGGTCAGCGGTTTCCTCGAGGGAACCATTCCGGACTATCAGATGTCCGCCTGGCTGATGGCCGTCTATCTGCGGGGCATGGATGTGCCGGAGACGGTGGGCTTGACCAAAGTGATGTTCACCTCCGGTGATCAGGTAGACCTCAGTCAGTTTGCGGCTCCAACCGTGGACAAACATAGCACCGGCGGTGTCGGCGATAAGATTAGCCTGGTGCTAGGGCCACTGCTGGCCGCCTCTGGCCTGGTCGTCGGCAAGTTGACCGGCCGTGGGCTGGGGCATACCGGCGGAACGGTGGACAAACTGGAGAGCATTCCTGGCTTCAGCACGGAGCTGACTGAGGAGCAGTACTTCGCCACACTGCAGCGAATCGGGCTCTGCATGATCAGCGCCGGGCCGACGCTTGCCCCGGCGGACAAGCGCATGTATGCGCTCAGGGATGTCACCGCCACAGTCGGTTGTTTGCCGCTGATAGCCAGTTCGATCATGAGCAAGAAGCTGGCGGGCGGGGCAGGGCACATTCTTCTGGATGTGAAGTACGGTCGCGGAGCCTTCCTGGCAGATATTGAAGCCGCCGAGGAGCTTGCCCGACTGATGATCTCGATTGGACGCTCCTTTGGGCGGCAAGTGCGAGCGGTGTTGAGTGACATGAGCCAGCCGCTCGGCCTGGCCGTTGGCAACAGTCTGGAGGTGCAGGAGGCGATCGCCCTGCTGCGCGGTCAGGGCCCGAGCGACGTCAGGCAATTGACCATCTGTCTGGCCAGCGAGTTGTTGCAGTCAGCGCAGGGCGTGAGCGCGGCAGAGGCAGAGCAGCGACTGGCTATACTCCTGGACTCGGGTGCTGCCTGGGACAAGTTCGTCCAGTTTGTGGCGGCGCAAGGGGGAGACCCCGCGTTTGTGGAACAACCGGAGCAGCTTTGGCCGGCTCGTCATCAGTTGCCGATATTGGCGCCTCGGGACGGCTACATTTCGGCCGTGGATGCGCTGGTGATTGGACAGGCGGCGATGCTTGCCGGCGCTGGTCGTGCCCGCAAAGAGGACGCGATCGACTACTCTGCCGGTATCGTGCTCAGTCATAAGCGAGGAAGCCTTGTTGCTGCAGGAGAGACCCTGGCTATGCTTTATGGCTCAGGGCCTGCTGCACTCGCTGCAGCAGCGCGCGTCGCGCAAGACGCTTGGCAGTTCAGCGACGATCCGCCGGCGATGCCGGAGCTGATCGCTGCCAAATTGCGGTGAATGCCGGCACCAGCCGATTCTCATCTCTCTGTTTGTTGCTCGTCACTCCCTGATGCTTCACGAGCCACGCGCCATTGGCGTGTGGCTCTGCATTTTTCCCTGGCGGCAAGGCAAAGCTAAACGCAAAGCTGAAGGGAGGAATCCGCTTGAAGCCAGTGAAGACTTCGTTGGCACTGCTCTTGGTCAGTGCCCTTTTGATCACGCCGGCGGCTCATGGCCTGGCCGAACCTGGACGTTATATCCCCGTCTTGGCTCCTGTCGTCGAGCAGAGCCTGTCTTGTTCTGCGGCGGTGTTGATGGATGCCGGCACGGGAGAGGTTCTGCTCAATCGTCAGGGAGATGAACGCCGGGCAATAGCCAGCGTCACCAAACTGATGACCATGCTGCTGGTGCTGGAGGCGGCTCAGGATGGGCGTATCCAGATGTCGGATGAAGTGGTAGCCACGCCGCACGCTTGCTCATATGGCGGCTCGCAGATCTATCTGGAGCCGGGCGAACGCTTCACCGTCCAGGAGATGCTGATGGCGGTCTCCATTAAGTCTGCAAACGATGCGGCAATCGCTCTGGCTGAGCATGTCGCGGGTTCAGAAGCGGCCTTCGTTGCGTTGATGAACAAGCGGGCGGAAGAGCTAGGCATGACGAACACCAATTTCATCAATGCCTGTGGCCTGGATGATATTTCCGCAGCCGGTATGCCTGGCGATAAGGGTTACTCTTCTGCTGTGGATGTCGCCATCATGTCGCGAGCGGTGCTGCGCTTTCAGCCGCTGCTGCGTGATTGGCTGACCACTCGCATTACCTATTTGCAGCGGGCCAGTGGGCCGGTGGAGCTGTTCAACACCAATCATCGCTTCTTACGCAACTTCCAGGGGGCAGACGGACTGAAGACCGGCCTGACAGATGAGGCGGGATACTGCCTCAGCGCCACCGCCTTACGGGGTGGATTCCGCCTGATCGCGGTTGTACTGGGAGCGCCCTCCGACGAGCTGCGTTATCAGAATGTGGCCACCCTCCTCAACTATGGCTTTGCCAATTATGTCGGCAAGAACCTAGTGCAGGTGGGTGATGAACTGGCCACCGTGGGCGTTAACCGCGGCAAAGAACGCACGGTGAGCGCCGTCGCTGCCGATGACTTGGCAGTCCTCTTGAAAAAGGGCGAATCACTGGACGCAGTGGAACGCGTCGCCCAGGTAGCTGAAGGTCTCTACGCGCCGATCACCAAGGGCCAGAGAGTTGGTTCTTTGCAGTTACGGAAGGACGGCGCAGTGTTGGGCGAAGTTGACCTGGTGGCCGCCGAACCAGTGGAACGATTGAACTACTTTGGCAATCTGGGGCGGATGTTCGAGAACATGTTCAGATAGTCCATCAACCAGACCAGCAGGGCGTGTCGCGATGACACGCCCTGCTTGCGTTTTCTCTAGCCGCTTCAGCCTCATAGCACGTGTGGAAACGGCCCCGCAGTTCTGTTCGGAAGAGATGGCTATACAGTCGGCCACCCAGGCAGGGAGTCTTGTCGGATATGCCGAAGAGAAGAGGCAAAGGAAGGGTAAGGAGGAAGCGTCATGGCGATTGAGATGGATAAGCTGAGGAAGGCAAAAGCAGTACTGCAGAAGATGGGGCAGGGTGTTGATCCGGTGAGTGGGGCAGTGATTGCAGGCGACAGCTTCTTGCAGGATCCACGTATCATCCGCTGCCTCTTCTATGTGGCCGAGGTGCTTGACTTGGTGCTTGATGGCACCTTGCAGGCCCGCAATCAGAAACAGCCTTTCGTGATCACTCCCGAGGAGAAGGCACGGGTTAAGCTACCAGAGGGGCCAATCGGTATTAACCAGTTTGCCAAGTGCGTGAATGAAGTGACTGGAGTGACCTCCCGGAAGCTGTCCGGAATGGAGCTGAACAAACACTTGAAGGCGCTCGGCTTGTTGGCAGAAGTGGATTTGCCGAGCGGCAAGAAGCAGACCACCGCTCCGCCGCAGTCCGCCAAGTACGGCATCTACACAGAGCGGGGCGAGTATAACGGAACAGAGTATGAGCGTGTGCGTTATGATGAGCAAGGCAAGCGCTTCCTACTGGCTAATCTGGAGCGAATTCTGGAGGATGACCATGGGTTGCCGAGCGATGCCTAGGCTGGGCTGATAAGTGCCGTTCGCAAATATAGACGCCTCCAGCAGAGCTCTCCTTGTCGTTTAGCGAAGAGAGCTCTGCGTCTTCTTAGGGGAACCGACCGCAAGAGCCGAACTTGCTGCAGTTCGGGAAGGAAAGACTTACCTCCAGGGCGAACATCTAGAGCAGAAACAGACAGGGGGGAAGCAACGATGAATGTTGAGCTGGAGTTACGCCGCCGGGTGCTGATTGTGCGTTTGACGGGAGAGCTGGATCACCATGCGGCTGAGAACTTGCGCAACCTGGTCGAGCAGGAGCTAGACAAGGAAGTGGCCTTTGCTGTGCTGCTTAGCCTCGAGGGCTTGACTTTCATGGACAGTTCCGGGCTCGGCGTGATCTTGGGGCGTTACCGGCGGCTGAATCAGGCCGGAGGGAAAATGGCGGCTTGTTGCCTGAAACCGCAGGTACTGCGCATTTTCGAGCTATCCGGCTTGACTCGCATTATGAACATCTACCGCACTGAAGAACAGGCCATGGAACAGCTCTAGGACGGGAGGAACGAAGAATGCACGTTACTAACCACATGCTGTTGGCGTTTCCGAGCCTGTCCCAGAACGAGGGCTTCGCCCGTCAGGCAGTGGCTGCCTTCGCCCTACAGGTCGGCGATTGGACGATGCAGGAGTTGGACGAAATCACTACAGCTATTTCCGAAGCCGTCACCAATGCTATCATTCATGGCTACGAGCATGGGATGGGGGAGGTGCGCGTGCGCGCCAATATTCTGGAGAGCCAGGGTCTGGAGATTATGGTGGAGGACGATGGCGTTGGTATTCTGGATGTGGCAAAGGCACGCGAACCAATGTTCACCACTAAACCGGAGCAAGAGCGCACCGGGATGGGCTTCTCTTTCATGGAGAGTTTCATGGATGAGCTGGCGGTGACATCTGCGCCCGGGCAGGGCACCATTGTGCGCATGGTGAAGTGGCTGGCGCCTTCCCCTCTGGCTGAGGCGTGAGGTCGTTATGCATGAACAGAACAGAACTTATGAACTGCTGTCGGACGAAGAGACCAAGAGTCTCCTGGCCCGTGCGCATGCGGGGGATGAGCAGGCGAGGGATCGCCTGGTTAACTGCAACCTGCGCCTGGTAAAGGCGCTCGTTGGCCGCTTTGCCCATCGGCAGCACGAAATGGAGGATCTTTATCAACTGGGCTGCATCGGGTTGATCAAAGCGATTGACCGCTTTGATCTGGCTCACGAAGTCAAGTTCTCGACCTATGCAGTGCCACTCATCCTCGGGGAAATCAGACGGTACTTGCGGGACACCGGACCGATCAAGGTTACCCGCAGTCTGAAGGAGCTAGCGGTAAAGGCGAGACGTGAACAGGAGGTGCTGCGACGCAGTCTCGGACGTGAAGCGACGATCGAGGAGTTGGCTTCCGCTTTGGAAGTAGAACCCTCGGCGATTGTGATGGCGCAGACTGCCACCAGCCACCCTACTTCCATTCATGAAGAGATTTACCAGGATGACGGCAATCCGATCTATGTGCTGGACCATCTCTCCGCAGACGATCAGCCCGACACTTCCTGGGTGGACAGCATCGCTCTGCAGGAGGTATTGGCTGACTTGGCGCCGCGAGAACAGCAGATCATTCGCATGCGCTATTTTCAGGGCAAGACGCAGACAGAAATCGCATCCAGGTTGCACGTGTCGCAAGTACAAATCTCGCGCCTGGAAAAACAGATACTGCATAAACTCAAATCGAGGTTGATCGATGAGTAAGGGAGGCAGGCAGAAGCTTGTCTCCCTTTTGTGTCTTGTTCGGCGCAGCCTGAACGTAACGTTTGTTTGGGCAACTCGGAGTTGCGAACTGAAGAGTTGAGAGCTCAATCAAGCGATTCTTGTTCGCTTTTTGCGTCTTTTCGATTATTTGGGCAGTCTGCTGCTCATAATAGGCATGAAAACAAAGGGGGTGACAGTTGTTGATGCAGATGAATGTGCGCATGCGCATTGCGATGATCTCGCTGCTCTTGATGGTGGCGTTGGTGTTTACCGGCTGGCTGATTTGGTCGTTCTCCGTGGACAAGACGCCCAGCGGCGCCATTCTTGTGTATGAACGACAGGGGTCACCACCGCCAGAGTTGAAGCATCCCTATCAGATTATCGTCACAAGGAGAGTGATTGTATGACAACTGTGGTCAAGGTGCTGGAACTGGTGGGAGAGTCGAAGCAGAGCTTCGAGGATGCAATCGAAAATGCGGTGGCGGAGGCCTCCCGCAACGTGAGCAACATCACCGGCGTCGAAGTATACAACTTCACCGGAGACGTGCAGGACGGCAAGATCGTGGACTACAAGGCCAACGTGAAAGTAGCATACGCAGCGTACAAGAGCTAGTTACCCAGAGCCCGGGCAGCGCCTGGGCTCTTTTTGACATGACTCGGGAAGTCAGCAACCCTTCGGGTTTGAGGTACAAGCTGATTCTTGACAAGCAAGAATCACTTTATTGAGATCGCAACTCTACGAGTTGGCTGAGGTACAAGCTGATTCTTGACGGGCAAGAATCACTCTATTGAAATCGCAACCCTGCGAGTTGCTGGAGGTACAAGCTGATTCTTGACGGGCAAGAATCACTCTATTGAGATCGCAACTCAACGAGTTGGCTGAGGTACAAGCTGATTCTTGACAAGCAAGAATCACTCTATTGAAATCACAACCCTTCGGGTTGCTTAGGAGGCGATGTGCATGCCTACTCAATCAAAACTACAGAAGCAGAAAAGAGAGCAGGCCTTGAACAAGGAATATCAGCAGTTGGCAAAGCGCCAGCAGATCAAGCCGCCTGTGTTGCGCAATGTGATCGTGGCCTATCTGGTGGGCGGCACCATCTGTGTCATCGGTCAGGGCATTACCCGTTTGTACATCGGGCTGGGTTTCAAGCCGGAGGAGGCAGGCAACCCGACGGTTGCCACTCTCATCCTCATCGCCTCCATTCTCACCGGTCTCGGCATCTATGATATTCTTGGTCAGTTCGCCGGGGCAGGCTCGGCAGTGCCGGTGACCGGGTTTGCCAACTCAGTGGTGTCTGCCGCCCTGGAGTTCAAACGTGAGGGCTTGGTGCTCGGCGTCGGGGCGAAGATGTTCTCCCTGGCCGGACCGGTGATAGTCTACGGCACGGTAACGGCGTTCTTTGTTGGCCTAATTTGGTCGCTGGTGCATTAGGAGGCAACATGGCAAGCAAGAAAATTGGTGCGCAGACACTTCGTTTCGCCACTCCACCTGTGTTGTTGCAGACGGCTACTGTGGTAGGGCCGCTGGAAGGCCAAGGCCCGCTCGGCGATACCTTTGACCTGATTTACCCCGACCAGATGAATGGGCAAAAGAGTTTTGAGGCCTGCGAGCGAGCGATGATGAAGGACGCGGTCCGACTGGTCCTGGACAAGGCTAAGCTCTCGATCGATCGAGTGGACTTCATGTTGGCGGGAGACCTGCTCAATCAACTGATCAGCAGCAACTTTGCAGCCAGAGACTTGGGGTTGCCCTTCCTCGGACTCTACGGAGCTTGTACCGGCATGGCCGAGAGCCTCGGTCTAGCCGCCACGCTGATTGACGGTGGCTATGCCGACTACGCCGTGGCCGCCGTCTCCAGTCACTACGGCGCCAGCGAGCGGCAGTACCGCTTCCCGACGGAATACGGTGGTCAGCGGCCACCCTATGCGCAGAACACGGTCAGCGGCAGCGGGGCAGCGCTGGTGGCAAGTCATCTGCTCGCACGCGGGCGGGCGCCGAGAGTCACCCATTTTACCATTGGACGCATTGTGGACCGTGGAATCAAGGATCCGTTTGACATGGGCTCAGCCATGGCTCCGGCTGCCGCCGACACTCTGCAGCGGCACTTCCAGGACACTGGCCGGCAACCTCAGGATTATGATCTGATTCTGACTGGTGACCTGGCCACTGTCGGCAAACGCATTCTGATTGAGTTGATGGACTTGGCGGGTATCGACATGCGCGAGAACTACGATGATTGCGGTTGCCGCATTTACGACCGCGAGAAGCAGCCTGTGTTCGCTGGGGGCAGCGGTTGTGCCTGCTCGGCTACCGTCACCTACGGCTCGATCATGCGGCAATTGTGCAGTGGCGAGTTGCAGCGCGTGTTGGTCGCGGCTACAGGCGCTCTGCTCAGCCCGACATCCTATCAGCAGGGCGAATCGATTCCCTGCATTTCGCACGCGGTGGTCATCGAGATGATGGACGAAGGGAGAAGGGAGTAATGGGCAATTATCTGACTGCGTTTCTGGTCGGTGGCGCCATCTGTGCAGCGGCGCAGCTCCTGTTCGATCTCACACCTCTCACGCCAGCGCACGTGCTCACGCTGTTTGTGGTTCTGGGAGGGATCTTCTCGGGGCTGGGGCTCTACGAGCCATTGGTGAAGTTTGCAGGTGCAGGGGCCACCGTACCGATCTCTTCCTTCGGCCATCAACTGGTGCAAGGCGCAATCAAGGAGGCGCAGACAACGGGAACGATTGGGGTGCTGACCGGCGTCTTCAAGCTGTCCAGTGCCGGCATCACGGCGGCAATCATTTTCGGCTTCCTAGTCTCGCTGATCTTCAATCCACATAGCTGATCGTCCAGTGAGCCCGGGCAGCCGGGCTCTTTTCGCGTGCCCCGATAGTCACGATCGGCAGCGGTCCCGTTCGATAGCTAGCTGAGCCGTCACTTGAGTGATAGATTGAGAAAAGAGGGACAACGTTGGCCAGCGGAGAATAAATGCTATAATATAGCGGTCTCGAGAGGGGGAGAGCGATTGCAGATCATTACTACCCATACTGGCACTGATTTCGATGGCCTGGGCGCAATGTTGGCAGCTGGAAAGCTCTATCCCGATGCTAGCCTGTTCTTTCCCGGCCATCTCAGCCGGTCTGTGCGTGAGCTATATTCGTTGCACAAGGATGTCCTCCCGATCCGCGAGTCAGAGATGCTGCATCTGGGCACTGTCAGTCAACTGATCATTGTGGATACCCACCAAGCGGAACGCATCGGTCGCTTTCAGCAACTGATCGGTCAGCCCGGCGTAAGTGTGGTTGTCTATGATCATCATCCCATGGACCACGCAGCTTTGCCAGGGGCTGTGATCAATAATCACCCCGTCGGCGCAATCACCAGTTGGCTTGTGTTGCAGCTCGCCCAGCAGGCGGTTCAGCTATCATCGCTAGAAGCGACCGTGATGGCCCTCGGCATTTATGCCGATACCGCCTGCTTGACCACACCGGCAACAACCGTTACTGATGCGGAGGCGGTCAGCTATCTGCTGGGGCAAGGGGCAAATCTGGAGGTTGTCGCCAGGTACGTGAATAACCCCCTCAATTTGAGCCAGCGCAACTTGCTGGAGGAACTGCTTGCCAACTCAGAGCGTCACGCATTCAGCGGAGTGAATGCGCTGATCACGGTCTGTTCTGTGGATGAATACATCGATGGCTTGGGGCTACTGACTGAACGTTTGGCTGAGATTGAGGATGTCGATGTGGTCTTCTGCATAGTGCAAATGGAGAAGCGCACTCATCTGGTGGGGCGCAGCCGCCATAATCACCTGCCGATCAATGAGATCATGGAACTGTTTGGCGGGGGCGGGCATCCTCTGGCAGCGGCAGCTACGGTCAAGGGCGAAGCTCTTCCGGAGCTCAAGGCAAGGCTGATTGAGGCGCTGACCGACCAGCTGCAGCCTCCGGTTCGAGCTAGAGACCTGATGTCCACGCCAGTACATACGACTACTCCTGAAACGACGATGGAGGATGCCGGGCAAGCCATGCTGCGCTATGGACACAGCGGTCTACCGGTGGTGAATGACGGTCAGTTGGTCGGCGTGGTCTCCCGTCGCGATGTGGATAAATCCATTCATCACGGTCTCCGGCATGCTCCAGTAAAAGCGTTCATGACGGCCAATGTGTGGACTGTCGCCCCTGATGCCACCCTCGATGAGATCCAGCGCTTAATGACTGGACGGGATGTCGGTCGCCTGCCGGTGGTTGACGAGGCGCAGCAGCTGTTGGGCATTGTCACGCGCACCGATGTGCTGGGAGCGCTGCATGGCCGCAGCTACCCTCACTGGTATCAGGCCAATTTCCGTCAGCAACTGCCGGAGAGAGCTCTGGCCGCCTCCATGCTCACTGCTCTGATGACAGAGCAACTGCCTAAGCGTCTGCAGGGGCTGCTGCTGCTGGTTGGACAGGAAGCCGACCGTCAGCAGGTGAGAGTGTATTTGGTCGGCGGCATCGTGCGAGATCTGTTGCTCGGGCTGCCAAACCTGGATGTGGATATCGTGGTGGAGCCCGCAGCCATTCCCTTTGCCGAACACCTCGCCAAGGTACTAGGAGCAGAGGTAAAGACCTATCCGCAGTTCAACACGGCAACGCTCATCTTTCCAGGCGGCCTGACCTTCGATTTGGTGACAGCGCGCACTGAGTTCTACGCCAATCCGGCTGCTTTGCCGAGCGTGGAATCGAGCACCATCAAGCAGGACCTCTATCGACGGGACTTCACCATCAACACCATGGCCATCGCCCTAAACGGTAAGCGACACGGACAGTTGCTTGATTTCTTCGGCGGCAGAGCGGATCTGGCTGATGGGCACGTGCGGGTATTGTTCAACCTGAGCTTTGTTGAGGACCCCACCCGCATTCTCCGCGCGGTGCGTTTTGAGCAACGCTATGGGTTCGAGATAGAACCTGAGACGATGCGTTTTCTGCAAAACGCACTGGAGAATGATCTGCTGCATAAGGTGGCGGCTGAGCGGTTGCACCATGAGATTTGGGCTATGTTCAGCGAAGAGAGGGCCGTGCGCATGCTGCTGCGCATGGACGAACTCGGCGTCTGGCGAGACATCCTGCCGGAACTGCAGTTTAGTGATCAGTTGATCCGGCAGTTGCGGGATGCCGACGACCACTGTCAGTGGTTTGCTGGTTTGGGCGCAGCTACGCCCCTCGATCGGGGGCTGGTTTATCTCTTGTTGATGGTCAACAGCCTCCCGGCCGCAGCCGTGCAGACACTGCCGGAGCGGTTGGCTTTGGGCAAGCGGGACAGGGAACAGGTCCTTGCCTTCAAGCAGACGTGCTCGCAACTCGCTTCCGGACTGGGGGTCCCGCTAGAAAATCACCAAATCCATCAGATATTGTCCGACATGTCCCCGGAATGCCAGGTAGCCGCCTCTGTGCTCTACGGCGGCCAGGTGAGACAACAGATTGCCTTCTATCATCAAGAGTTGGTCAAGATAAACCCGGAGATCGCAGGTCGCGACTTGCTGGGGCTAGGCCTGCGACCAGGGCCCGCGGTCGGCTCCATCTTGAGGCAGTTGCGCATCGCGCGACTGAACGGACAGGTGCAAAACAGGGAGGAAGAGTTGGCACTGGCCCGTCAGTTGCTGGCCACTCCGGAAGAGGGAAGGGGATAGTTCCGTGTTCGACGTCAGCGCTGAAATGTTTCTGGCCATACCAGCCTTAATCATTGCTCTTTCATTCCACGAGTTTGCTCATGCCTACGCCTCCACCCGGTTGGGTGATCCCACACCTCGCATGCAGGGCAGACTGACGCTGAACCCGTTGGCGCATCTCGACCCGATCGGATTCCTGATGCTCTTGGTGTTCAAGTTTGGTTGGGCGAAACCGGTGCTGGTCAACCCCATCAACTACAAGAATCGTGAGAAGGGCTATGCTCTGGTTTCGCTGGCTGGACCAGCGATGAACTTGATACTGGGGGCTGTTTCGGTACTGCTCTATTTCATCGTGGTTCGGTTTTTTCCGTTCGAGCCGCTGCGTAGGCTATTGGGTTGGTTGATCACCTACAATGTTTACTTGGCAGTGTTCAATTTGGTCCCCATTCCGCCGCTGGATGGCTCTAAGCTGCTCTTCTTCTTCCTCCCACGCGGTGTCGTCTATCGCTATCTCGATACCGTGGGGCAGTACGGTACCATCATCCTTATTTTGCTGGTATCCACCGGCGTGGTCAGCAACGTGGTCGGGCCAATAGCCGACGTAATCATCCGGCTCTTCTCCAACGCATTTGGCCTCCTCTTTTTCTAGGGTCAGGCATGGCGATTACAGTCACATTAAACAGCTTTGAGGGGCCGCTCGATCTGCTCCTGCAGCTGGTGCGACGCTCTGAAATCAGCGTTTGGGAGATTCGTATTCAGAACATCTGCGAGCAATTCATGGCCTATACGCGTCAACTAGAGGCAATTGATGTGGACATGGCTGGAGACTTTCTGGTCATGGCTGCCACCCTAATGCGCATCAAGGCCAGGCTACTGCTGCCGAGGCCGGAACCGGAATCAGAGCAGCCGGAAGAAGAGCTGGATGAAGAAGAGCAATTGTTGGCCCGGTTGCTACTTTACGAGGGATTTCGGGAAGCGGCGGAAGAATTGGAATCCATGGCTGAGTCAGCCTCAGTGCTGTATACCCGGGGGCAACTGGAAGAGCAACTGCCAGTCGATCAGAGCGATCCTCTGGCTGGAGTAACCCTGCTCACTTTGGCTGTCCTAGTGCAGCAGGTGCTGGACGAACTGCCTGCACCGCAAATGGCCATTCGCTCTGAAAGGTATTCCCTGGCGGGACAGCTGGCCCATGTTCGGCAGCGATTGCACGAGATGCATCAGTGCGGATTCAGGCAACTGCTTTCGGCACGGCCGAACAAGGAAGAGATCATCGCGACTTTCCTGGCCATTTTGGAGTTGGTGCGAATGCAAGAGATCAGCGTTTTTCAGGAACGTGGAGATAGTGACGTGATCATCACTGGGAGGGAAAAGCATGCAACAGTTTAGGCCGGAAGCGTTGCTTGAGGCCGTGCTGTTCGCTGCGACAGAGCCGGTAGCACTGCAGAAACTAGCCGAAACTCTGGAAATGCCGCTCTGGGAATGCGAGCAAGCACTGGAGAGACTGGC
Organism: Bacillota bacterium; assembly: GCA_023436245.1. Classification (GTDB taxonomy): domain Bacteria; phylum Bacillota; class UBA994; order UBA5500; family UBA5500; genus JAEZJZ01. The sequence goes on from JAEZJZ010000097.1 coordinate 23,710, forward strand.
AGAAGCGATGAAGGCACGCGATCGGGGCACTTGTCTGCGCATGGTGGGTGGCGGGTGGCAGCTCGTGACCAAACCCGAACTGCACGAGGTTGTCGCTCGCTTGGTCGGTCAGAAGAAGTACAAACTGTCCAAACCGACGTTGGAGACGATGGCGATCATTGCCTACCGCCAGCCGATTACCCGCGCAGAGATTGAGGCAATCCGGGGCGTCAAGGTGGAAAAGGCTCTGGCCACTTTGCTGGAGAAAGGCCTGATTGTCGAGTCCGGTCGCAAGGATGCAATCGGGCGCCCGATTCTCTATGCCACCAGCAGCAGCTTCCTGGAGTACTTCGGTTTGGGTTCAATTGAGGATCTGCCCTCAGTGGGGAAACTTCGTCTCTGATGCACTTGGCGATGCCTCTGTGCATCGCTTTTTTTTCGCTGGGGAAGGATAGAGATTGGCAATCCATCCATAGCAACTCGAAGAGTTGCGATCTCAATAAAGCGATTCTTGCTTGTCAAGAATCGGCTTGTACCATAGCAACTCGAAGAGTTGCGATCTCAATAGAGCGATTCTTGCTTGTCAAGAATCGGCTTGTACCTAAGCAACTAGAAGAGTTGCGGGGGAGGTGATGACCGTAGTTTGGGTAATGGCGATCATTCTTCTCCTGTTGCTGTTCCTGGCGATCACCAGCCTGCAGAGAGCGCGGCTGGAGCTGGAGTATTGGCGTGAAGGCACTGATGATCGCCTGCTGGTCAACTTGCGCGGCCCATACGGCATCGTCTTTCAGCGCATGGAGATTCCGCTAGTTGAGCTGATTGCCACTCCAGCAGGACCGGGCATCACCTACCTGCGAAAGACGCAAGATGCATTGCATGGTGAGCAGCAGGAGCGTAAGACTAAGATTCTGTTTCGGGAAACAGGCAAACTGCGAGCTCTCTGGCGCAAGCTGCAACCGATGTGGCATGCCTATCGCCCGGCATTGCGCTATCTGTTGCGGCATGTGCACATGCAGGCACTGACTTGGGAGACGCGGGTCGGTCTCGAGGATGCAGCCCAGAGTGGTCTCTTGGTGGGGGCTATATGGGCACTGAAGGGTGTTCTGCTGACAGCGGCGCAAGAGTTGATGCAAATAGACGAGCGCCGGGCAAGCATCACAGTTTCTCCCTATTTTAACCATGCATACTTCAGCACGTATTTCCACTGCATATTCACTATACGTCTGGCGCATGTTATTAACGTGCAATGGAAGCTGCTTTGTTATAAACTTCGGCAGAGAAAGAGGTGAGCGCTTTGGAAAACCATCCAATTCAAGGACTGATGAAGACGGCGATGGAGAGTATCAAGGACATGGTGGATGTGAACACCATCGTAGGAGACCCGGTGGAAACCCCGGATGGTAGTGTGATTATGCCCATTTCCCGAGTGACGTTCGGCTTCGCCGCTGGCGGTTCAGAGTTTCAGGCAGAGAACGTTTCCAGCGCAGAGTATCCATTTGGTGGCGGTAGCGGTGCCGGCGTGACAGTGCAACCTGTCGCCTTCCTGGTGGTGGGCAACGGCAATGTGCGCATGCTTCCGGTGGATTCCAATACCATGGTGGAGCGCCTGGTGGACATGGCTCCCCAACTGCTGAATCAGGTGCAAGGGATGATTCAGTCAGGTACGCAGCAGCCTACCAGCAGCCAAATTGTGACCCCGTAGCCAATGTGCCCAAGGCGGTCTTCGCGAGCAGCGAGGGCCGCTTTTTCGTGCCTCTCGCTGGCGGTCTAGGCTCGTACCTGCCCCCATATAAATAGTAGGACAGGGGGGAGTATGATGAATCGTCGCCTTGTTTTAGTCTTGCTCACGCTATGCATCTGTGTTTTGGCCTGGGTATATCGTCCGTCACCCGCCCTTCCGGCCCCAGTTGCAGAGATATGGCCGCCGCTGGACGTCGCCATTCCGGTTACCACCAGCTCTGACTGGATTGGTGCGCGGGGGGCTGCGCTGATGGAGGTAGGAAGCTATCGTTTGCTATCGGGCAAGAACAGCGATGCCCGCCTACCCATGGCCAGCACCACCAAGATCATGACAGCGATTCTGGCGATCGAATCGGGACGCTTGGACGAGGTGGTCACGGTCAGCCAGCAGGCCTGCCAGGTTGAGCCGTCATCCATCTGGCTGGTTCCGGGAGAACGGATCACTCTGAAGCATCTGGTCTATGGGCTGATGCTGCGCTCAGGAAATGATGCGGCCCAGGCGATTGCGGAACATCTCGGCGGCAGCATCACCGGCTTTGCGACCATGATGAACCAAAAGGCCCTGGACTTGCAGCTGCAGAACACCCACTTTGCCAATCCACACGGTTTGCCGCACTCGGATCATTACACCTCCGCCTACGACTTGGCCAAGCTCACAGCTTATGCTCTGCAGAACCCAGTCTTCAGCCGCGTCGTAGCCACCAAGAGCATCGTCGTGCCTGGGGACGGACAGGCGCAGCCAAGGGTTTGGTACAACAAGAACCGCCTGTTGACCAGCTATGTCGGAGCAGATGGGGTGAAGACCGGATGGACCAGAGCAGCCGGTTCCTGCCTGGTTGCCTCGGCCGAGAGATCTGGTCTGCGTGTGGTCGCTGTGGTGCTGAACAGCCCGGATGAGTTTGCCGAGACGGCCAGGCTGATGGACTCTGCCTTTGCCGGCTACCGAACTGAGACATTGGTGACCAAGGGGCAATGGGTACAATCGCTAGCTGTGAACCACGGCTATCCCCGCTATGTCGGAGCGGTAGCTGCCGGGGGCTACGCCTGGCCTGTGGCTCGTGGCGAGTCGCTGGATCTTCGGACGGAGTTGGTGATGCCGGAACAGTTGGAGGCACCGGTAGCCGCCGGTCAGCGTGTCGGCACGCTCCGCCTGATCAGGTCGGGCCAATGCTTGGCGGAGATTCCGTTAGTTTCGGATCAGGAGTCCTGCAACAGCCGCTGGGAGCGCCTGCTCACCGGCTTGGCCACCCGCTTCTGGGAACTGGTTGGGCAGGCAGGAGGGACTGGCCGATGATGAACCTGATCTGGCTCCTGCTGCTGGTGATCGGCATAGTCTATGCAGCTTGTACGGGTAACATAGCCGCCATTGCCCCGGCCATCATCTCCGGCGGCGAGCAGGCGGTAGCTCTCTGCTTGACGTTGTTGGCCATCCTGGGATTCTGGTTAGGGCTGGCACGAATTGCCGAGAAGTCCGGCCTGCTCTATCTGCTGGCCCGACTGTTGTCTCCTCTCCTGCGCCCGCTGTTCCCTTCCTTGCGCCGCAATCCTCAGGCGATGCAGAACATCGTGCTCAACTTCAGCGCCAACTTGCTCGGTCTTGGCAACGCCGCAACCCCGTTTGGTTTGAGAGCGATGCAGTCAATGCAGGCGGAGAACCGCGATTCGGATACCGCTACTGACGGCATGTGCACTCTGCTGGTGCTGAACACAGCTGGCTTGGCGCTGATTCCAACGACGGTGATTGCCCTGCGAGCGGCGAATAATTCTGGTAATCCGACAGCTACGGTCGGGGTGACTTTTGTTGCTGGGCTCTGCGCCACAGTCGCCGGACTTGCGGTGGATTGGCTGCTGCGCAGAAGCCGCAAGAGGAGGCGGACGCGTTGATTGCTGCCCTCAGCGCAGTCAGTGTCTGGTTGGTCCCGCTGTTTGTCCTGATAGTGCTGCTCAGCGGCTGGTTCCGCCGAGTAGCCGTGTTTGATCAGTTTGCCGAGGGGGCAAAGGAGAGCCTGGGCATGGTTGTCCGCCTATTTCCCTTTCTGCTTGCCATGCTGGTCGCGATCAGCATTCTGCGTGCCTCGGGTGCGATGGATGCCTTCGTCCAGCTGCTCGGTCCGCTGCTCAACCGCCTGAACTGGCCGCCAGAGACAGTGCCACTGGCCCTGTTGCGTCCGCTGTCCGGAAGCGGAGCCATGGCGGTGACGGCCGACTTGCTGCAGCGTTACGGTCCGGATTCACTGATCGGCCTGATCGCATCAACCATGCAGGGCAGCACCGACACAACGCTGTTCATCGTCACAGTCTATTTCGGATCGGTGGGAGTGAAGCGCATTCGCCATGCACTAGTGGCCGGTCTGGTCGCCGACCTGGTGGCCATGCTCGCCGCCGTCTATCTCTGTAATCTCATCTTCTGACGGAACTTGCCCAAAGCCATCACTGCGGGGGTTCGATACCATCATCTGCCGCACAACCGGCATCGGCTTCGAGCGGCTCAAACGTGCTGAGGGAGAACAGATGGATGCTGATAGCAGTGCCCACGGCCAGTAGCAACAGCTTGAGCGCAAAGCGCGAGATGAAGAGGCTGCTCGCGAACAGTGTCAGCCAGAGGAAGATCAGGGCTCCTCTTCTGGCCCTCCGGGTAATGGCGCCGTGGGTTAGGTAGTTGTCGATATACGGGCCAAGCAGCTTGTGCCCGAGTAGCCAGGCATGCATCGCAGCTGAACTGCGCAGATAACAGTAGGCCGCCAATAACAGGAAGGGAGTGGTGGGAAGGAGCGGTAGGAAGACTCCCAGGCAGCCCAAAGCCAGGGAGAGCGAGCCACCGACAAGCAACAGCCACTTTTTCAGAGAGTCTTTGATGGTAGTCACCCCCTCGCTTAGCTTATGCCAGCTTCCACCATACTCAGTCTACCCGAAGGCGCCCTTGCACTGCTGCTTTTTGTCTGTCCATGAGCAGGAATGTGGATAAGCGGATAGAATAGAAGGTAGGGAATAGCAATAGTTGAGGAGTGATTCTGCATGTCTTTCGAAACTAAAGTCCAGGAGTTGGGTCTGACCATTCCTACGCCGGCCAAACCGCTGGCTGCCTATGTTCCGGCTGTTCGCACCGGGAATCAGGTGTTTGTCTCGGGCCAGCTGCCGTCCAAGGATGGCCAGCTGCTATACAAGGGGTTGCTCGGTCGTGATGTGACCGTCGAGCAGGGCTATGAAGCCGCCAGGGCTTGCGCCATTAACTGTCTGGGAGCGGTCAAGGCGCTGGTCGGCAGTTTGGACAACATTGTGCGCATCGTCAAAGTCACTGGCTTTGTCGCTGCGACACCTGAGTTCACTGATCATCCGAAGGTAGTCAATGGCGCGTCTGAGCTGATGCAGCAGGTGTTCGGCGAGCAGGGGGCACACGCCCGCGCCGCCGTCGGTATGGCCAGCCTGCCGCTCGGGGTGCCGGTTGAAGTTGAGATGATTGTGGAAGTGAAGTAGCCAGAACAACGAGTAGGCGGGCTTCGGCCCGCCTTTTTTCTCGAGAGTTCCCACTCGCCACAAGGCGCGCTCGAGCTCGCAGTCGGGATCTGCCTTAGCAACTCAGGCAGAATGCAATCGCCGATCAACTGGGTTCTGTCGGCAGCACGGTGTTGCTGGGCAAACTAATCGCAAATATGGTTTCATGGGGAGGTCTCCATTCATGGAAGAGCGTCTACAGAAGTTTCTGGCACGGGCGGGGATTGCTTCGCGCCGAGCCGCTGAAGAACTAATTCAGCGCGGACTAGTGCTGGTCAACGGCTCTGCTGTGGAACTGGGGACGAAGGTGGACCCAGAGAGGGACGTGGTCACCTATCGGGGCCGGGTGGTGCAACTGGCGCAGGAAAAGCTCTACCTGATGCTGAATAAGCCTACGGGCGTGGTCACAACCGCCAGCGATCCCCAGGGGCGCAGCACAGTACTCGACCTGCTTCCAGAGTACCCAGAGCGGCTCTTTCCGGTGGGGCGGCTGGATTTGGAGACAACAGGTCTGCTTATCCTGACCAATGACGGCGACTTTGCCTATGCGCTCACTCACCCGAAGTTCAAGGTGGACAAGTGTTATCGGGCGACGGTGCAGGGGTTGGTGCAGGAGAGCGAACTGCAGCAGTTGCAAAGCGGGATCATGCTGGATGATGGCGTGACAGCTCCGGCAGCAGCCCGCATCCTGGCTAGCGGCACGGTTCAGACTACTCTGGAGATAACCATACACGAGGGTAGAAAAAGACAGGTGCGGCGCATGTGTGCGGCAGTCGGTCATCCTGTATTGGCACTGGAGCGGGTGCAGTTGGGCAGCCTGAGGCTGGGTAATCTGCCGACGGGCGAAGCGCGCGAGCTGACAATCCGCGAGGTAGCTAATCTCCGCCAAATCGCTTTGTGTGGCAAGAGCCGATAGTTGCTCCGCAACCATCGCCTTATTGGAGATCAGGGCGGTCGCAATAGCGGCACATGAGTAGCGCAAGTACGGTCCATTGATTGCGGTGCGGCGTAGGCACGGGGCGCATGCATGCGCCCCCTACGGGTGAGCGGGGCCTAGGTACACCCCCGTAGGGGCGCCATGCATGGCGCCCGTTCGCACCAGACTCTTGCGATGCTCCCTGAGGTACGAGCCGATAGTTGCTCCGCAACCATCGCCTTATTGGAGATCGCAACACTGCGAAGCAGTGTTGCTTGGAGGGAGAGAGTATAGATGCAAATCAAGAACATGATGGAGGATGCAGTCGAGCGTAGCCTGAAGGATGTCCTGGCGCACAAGGACCGCTATGGAATTGAAGGGATGTGCACCTGCGAACGTTGCCTGATGGACGTCACTGCCCTGACCCTCAATCACCTGACTCCGCACTACGTGGTCAGCGACAAGGGTGAGGTCTTTGCCCGGGCTTTGGGCCTGAATACCAGTCAGTATGAGATAGATGTTCTGCATGCTATTCTGGTGGCGATCAAGCTGGTCAATCTGCACCCACGGCACTAAGCAATGAAGAAGCTTCTGTTGGTGGTTGTTGGCTTGCTCGTCATGTTCGCCGCAACGGCAGCCATTGCAGTCAACTACCAGCGGCCTGTACGAACCATTACTGCTGAAGATGACAGTGGTGTGCTGCTGGTCTATTACCGCTTGCCCACTCGTTTGGTGGTGCTTGATGCCCCCGCCGGGCGCCTTTTGCAGCAACTGGGCGTCGGCGAGATGGTGGTCGGGGCCAGTGCTGAGGCTGCAGTGGATTTCCCTCGGGCTGAAGAGCTTCCACCTGCGGTCGACTTGCGGCCGGCGGCCATCGTCGCGCTCCGTCCGCACTTGGTGGTGGCTGGCCCCCAATCAGTGGAACTCGCAGCAGCCCTGCGTCAGAACGGTGTCAACGTCTGGATGACGAACCCGGCCAGTCTGGAAGCCTTGCTTACCGGGTTCAGCCGTCTGGGCAAACTGGTTGGTAGGGAAGAGCAGGGCACCACCTTGGCCGACCAATTAAACGCTCAACTGGCCAGCCTCTCGGCCGGAGAGGTGCAGACGCCTGTCCGTGCCTTGTTCTGGCGCGATCAGTCGTTTACCGCTGCCGGATCGGGCACGCTGGAAGCAGACCTGCTCGCGCTTGCCGGTGGCATGAATGTGGTTGCCACAGAGGGATACTCCATCTTGCCGGCCGCCGAGGCGGCTCTGCTCACGCCGGAGGTCATTCTTGTGCCGGAAGCTGTTGCTTCGCAGACCATCACTATCCTTCCGCCGCCGGGCACGACTGCTGGGCAGAACGGTGAGTCGGTTGCGCCACGCCAAGTCACTTTCCCGAGCGATTTCTTTCCAATCAGTTGGGAGAACGTCTTGGACAGAGTCACTTGGCTGAAACAACAGATCGCTGTGCCGGCAAACTGATCTCTTGCTCATCTGGCCGTGTCTGGTCAGGGCGTGGAAGGAGGTGAAAACCATGCAAGCCTTACGCGGAGCTACCACTGCGGCTGGGAACACGGCTGCTGCTATTCTGCAAGCCACCCGAGAGTTGTTGTTGGCCATGGCCAGCGAGAATGAACTGACCGCAGAGGAGATCGTCAGCATCATTTTCACCGCAACTCCTGATCTCACCGCTGCATTTCCTGCCAGGGCAGCTAGGGAACTGGGTTGGACGGGTGTGGCCTTGCTGGACGCGGTTGAGATGGATGTCCCGGGAGCCTTGCCGCAAGCGATTCGCGTGCTGCTCTTGGTTGAGCGGCCGCACGATCCCCAGACAGCCAGGCATGTCTATCTTGGTCAGGCCGCGAGCCTGCGACCTGACCTAAACATTGCAGAGCGGCATCATGAGTCTCAGATCAAATGACGCAGTCCAATAGACGGCAGAAACGCTGGGGCTGAGGCTTGACGCTGCATGGCAGATTTCGTTTGCCGCGGTGCAGATCAGTCGCGTCAGTGCGCAGCTGTCCGGCTAACCTTGACAACTTGTGGTATAATAGCTCTGGTTACTATGAGTAGCTTTGCTCCCAGATGATGGTGGGATGCTGCTCATCAGGAACTAGCTTTCACTACTTGCAGAGCAGGAGGTATCGATCTTGCTGCCGTGCCAACTGAATATTGCTGTCGATGGGCCTGCCGGAGCCGGCAAGAGCACCGTTTCACGAGCGGTAGCTTTGGCACTGGGGCTGTCCTACTTGGACACAGGGTCCATGTATCGCGCGCTGACCTGGAAGGCTCTGCAGCTTCATATCTCTCCTAATGACGCCGAACGCTTGACCGCTCTGGCCGGGGACACCATCTGGTCCCTGACTGGAAGCGGAGCAGAGGCTGAGCTCTTGATGGATGGTCAGCCACTGCCTAAAGAGATCAGATCCGATCAGGTCACTGCTTTGGTTTCGACCGTCTCCGGGCATCAGGCCGTGCGTGAGACCGTTGTCAGGCAACAGCGGGCAATCTGTGCGGCTGGTGGATTCATCGCTGACGGGCGGGACATTGCCACAGTAGTAATGCCGGGTGCTAATTTGAAGGTGTTTCTGACGGCCAGCGTCGCTGCCAGAGCAGAACGCCGTCGACTTGAACAGGGCAAGCAGCTGCAGGAGCTGCCTGAATTGACCCGTGACATTGCTAGACGTGACGAGCAGGATAGCAGCCGCGAGCACTCGCCTCTTCGTCAGGCGAGGGATGCTTGGGTCTTGGATACCACCGGGATGACCTTCGATTCCGTTGTGAATCGCATTCTGGAGAAGGCGCGATCGGTCTGCACTGAGGGGGTATAGATGATGCTTTTTTACCGCATCATGCGAGGGATGGCCGCCTTTGTGGCGCGATTTGTGGTCAGGGTGCGTGTTAAGGGCTTGGAAAATGTACCGGATACAGGCGCGTGTGTGATTGCAGCCAACCACATTCATGCGCTTGATCCGCTGTTGTTGGCAATTGCCGTCAGGCGGCCGATCTGCTTCATGGCCAAGGAAGAGCTGCTGCGTGTACCTGTCTTTGGCTGGTTGGTGCGTCGGGTGGGGGTGTTTCCGGTGAAGCGCGGCAGAGTGGACGTACAGGCTATCCGGCATTCGCTGGAGGTCTTGGGCAACGGTGGTGCGCTCGGCATTTTTCCCGAGGGCACACGCAGCAAGACCGGGGAGATGCAGGAGGCGTTGGGCGGAGCCGCTATGTTGTCTGCGCGCGGCGGAGCTGTGCTCATCCCGGCCGCAATCGACGGCGAATATCGCGTCGGTGGCTCTCTCAAACTGTGTATCGGGGAGCCGGTTCCGATCAGCTCTGCCACTCCCGGCAAACTGACCGGCGATGAACGGGCCCAGGTAACCAAGCTGTTGATGGACCGAATCGCGGAACTCAAACGGCAATGCCTTGACGAGAGTTGGTGAATGGGTGAAGACTTTGTTGGCTCCGGCTGCTGGCTTCTGCTACGGAGTGAAGCGGGCTGTCAACTTGGCTGAATCAGCTGATGGTCAAGTCTTTGCGCTGGGACAATTGGTGCACAACCCGCAGGAGATGCAGCGTCTTGCTCTGCGGGGAGTTCAGGTCGTGGCCACTCTAGACCAGGTCCCAGTCGGCAGTACTGTGCTGATTCGTGCGCATGGCGCTCCACCTGCCGTATACGAGCAGGCTAAGCAGCGGAAGTTGGTGTTGATGGATGCAACTTGCCCTCATGTGGCTAGCCTGATCAGCAAATCTCTCACTTTTGCGCAAAACGGATTTCAGTTGTTGATTCTGGGTGATGCTGATCATCCCGAGGTACAGGCTGCGCTGGCCTGGGCCGGTCCTTCCGCCAAAGTGATCTCGGGTGTGACAGAACTGGAGGCGCTGCGGCTTGAGCCACCGGTTGCACTGGTGGCGCAGACAACCACCAAGACTGAGCTTTTCCGCCAAGTTGCAGCGGCATTGACAGACCGGGGAATCGCAGCCAAGATCGGTCAGACAATTTGCCATGCGACGGCAGAAAGGCAGCAGGCGGCCGTGCATCTGGCCCGGCAAGTAGATATAATGGTGGTTGTAGGCGGTTATAATAGTGCTAACACTCGAAATCTGGTACAATTATGTTCTGAGACAGGTACGCCTACTCACCATGTTGAATCCGCCGCTGACCTCTTGCCAAGCTGGTTTTCATCTGGTGCAACAGTAGGTATTTCTGCGGGGGCTTCAACTCCGGATTGGATAATTAAGGAGGTTGTGACTACAGTGGAGAACATGGAGAACAAGAATGTGGAAATGGTGACAGAGAACGAAGAGGCTACGACCGAAGTCAAGGTCGAAGCAACCGAGGCCGCGGTAGAGGAAGAGACCAAGGCTAATCTGGACCAGGCTGAGGCCACGCGGGAAGCCGCGGCTGAAGCCATTGACCAGTCGGTTGACGGGATTACCGGCGACATGGCCAACATCAAGACCGGCCAGGTTGTCACCGGCACCGTTGTCCGGGTCACGGACAGTGAGGTCTATGTCGATATTCGCTACAAGTCTGATGGCATCATCCCGATGAATGAACTTTCCAACTTGCCCAACGTGCAGCCGTCTGACGTGGTGAACGAGGGGGACCAGATCAGAGTAGTCGTGCTGCGTCTGGAGAACAAGGAAGGCAACGTCGTTCTTTCCAAGCGCCGTGCCGATGCCGAAGAAGGCTGGAAGGCAGCAGAAGCCGCTTTTGCTGAAGGCGCAGTCGTTTCCGGTGAAGTGGCAGAGGTTGTGAAGGGCGGCTTGATCGTTTCCCTCTTCGACCTCCGGGCCTTCTTGCCCGCGTCTTTGGTTGATATGCGGTTTGTACCCGATCTCGGCGTCTATGTCGGTCAAGACGTATCCGTGAAGATCATTGAAATGGAGAACAACCGCAAGCGTTTGGTCGTGTCTCGCAAGGCAGCGATCGAAGAGCTGAGCGCCAGTCGGCGCGATGCCACCTGGGAAGCTCTGGAAGAAGGACAGGTCCTGGAAGGCACCGTACAACGCCTGACTGACTTTGGCGCCTTCGTGGACATCGGCGGTGTTGACGGGCTGGTGCACGTCTCTGAGATTTCCTGGGGTCGCGTCAATCATCCATCTGAAGCCCTCAGCGAAGGCCAACAAGTCAAGGTTAAGGTTCTCGGCGTAGACCGGGAGCGTGAGCGCATCTCCTTGAGCATGAAGCAGGCAGAGTCCGATCCTTGGACCCTCGTCGGCGAGCAGTTCACCGTTGGCAGTGTTGTCAAGGGTCGCGTCATGCGCACCGTCTCCTTTGGAGCGTTTGTGGAGATTACGCCTGGCGTAGAAGGCCTGGTGCACATCTCGCAGCTTTCCAACGAGAGAGTTGAGAAGACTGAGGATGTTGTTAACCCCGGTGATGAAGTAGACGTGCGTATCCTCAGCCTCAACCCGGCTGAGCGCCGCATCTCTCTCAGCATGCGGGACCCGCAGCAGCCACGCGCGGAGCGTCAGCAGGGCGATCGCCCGGATCGCGGCGAACGCCGTCCACGGCGCAATGACGGCCGCAACCAGAGCTATCGTGAAGAAGGCTCTGTCACCTTGGGCGACATGTTCGGCAATCTCTTCGGCAAGGACAAGAAGGAAGACGAGCAGGAATAACAGACATTGAAAAAGGCGGGGGGCTTTTGCCCCGGCGTTTTTGATGCCATTTACAGTTGCCAA
>JAEZJZ010000028.1 GCA_023436245.1 Bacillota bacterium
CGCCAGCGACGGCTACCAGGATATTGCCGTAGCCCTGACGCTGAAGGGGAACACGCTGAGCGGGATCTGGAACGGTGTGACGCAGCTGCAGCAGGACACTGATTACACGTTGTCCGACTCGACTGTAACTATCCAGAAGTCTTACCTGGCGACATTGCCCATCGGTGATGCGACTCTGACCTTCAGGTTTAGCGCTGGCGCCGATCAGACGCTGACGGTGACAGTGAACGACACCACACCGCAGAACAGTGAGATCAGCCCGACCGAGGCTACCTTCGACAAATACCTCGCCAGTGTAGGCTATCAGGATATCGCCGTAGCCCTGACGCTGAAGGGGAATACACTGAACGGAGTTTGGAACGGCTCGATTGAGCTCACGCTGGGTACAGACTTCTCGGTGGCTGATGCGGCGGTAACGATCCAGAAATCCTACCTGGAGACACTGCCCACCGGCGACACGACGCTGACCTTCAAGTTCAGCGCGGGCGCAGATCAGACATTGACGGTGATAGTGAGCGACACTACCCCACAGGACAGCGGGATCAGTCCGACTGAGGCGTCCTTTGACAAGTGCGCATCAAGTATCGGCTACCACGACATTGCCGTTGATCTGACACTTAAGGGGAATACGCTGAGCGGAATCTGGAACGGAACGACTGAGTTGACGCCGGGCACAGACTACATGCTGTCCGGTTCGACGGTGACGATCCAGAAGACTTACCTGTCCACGCTACCCGCCGGGGATACGACGTTGACCTTCAAGTTCAGCGCCGGGGCCGACCAGACGTTAATGGTGACCGTGAGCGACACCACACCGCAGAATAGTGAGCTAAGTCCGACGACGGCGACCTTTGATAAGTACCCTGCTAGCGACGGCTACCAGGATATTGCCGTTGATCTGACACTTAAGGGCAACACCCTGATCGGTATCTGGAACGGAACTACGCAGTTGGAGCAAGACAGCGACTATACCGTTTCCGGAACGACGGTGACGATTCTCAAGGACTACCTGGCAGAACTGCCTACCGGTGTTTCTGGACTGACCTTTGACTTCAGCGCGGGGGCCCATCAGACGCTGACGGTGACAGTGAGTGATACAACGCCGCAGAACAGCGGGATTAGTCCGACAGAGGCGACCTTCGACAAGTACTCCTCAAGCATCGGCTACCAGGACATCTCAGTGGCGCTGACACTAAAGGGAAACACGCTAGAGGGGGTCTGGAACGGTGCGACTGCGCTAACGTCCGGTACGGAATACACGGTGTCTGACTCGACCGTAACGATCCAGAAATCATACCTAGCAACGCTAACTGCCGGTGATACCGCGCTGACCTTCAAGTTCAGCGCGGGAGCCGATCAGACCCTGATGGTGATGGTAAGTGATTCGGCTCCGCCCGCGAACGCCGTGCCAACTCGTCAGGACGGTGTGAGTGAGACGATCTCCGCCAGCGTAACAGTGACCACAGCCTACATGCTGAACCTGGCCAGTATCTTCGAGGACACTGATGGCGATCTGTTGACCTACTGGGTGTCGGTGGATGACGGGGACTATGTCATGACGGACGTCGGTTATTCCTTCACCCCGGCGGCGGTGGGCACAACCATGCTAGTGTTCAAGGCTAGCGATGGCAAGGCGGATTCCACTGATACCTACACAGTGACACTAACAGCCAATGCAATGACCTATAGTCTGAGCATCACAAGCGGCAGCGGTGGTAGCATCACTGCCGGAAGCAGTGGCGGGTATGCGGCAGGAGCGGTAATCAACATTGCGGCTGCGGCTTCTCCGGACTACCGCTTTAGTCACTGGACTACATCAAACGGTGGCATCTTCGGCAATGCTAACGACCCGGCGACGGCCTTCACCATGCCAGCTGGGGCAACTACCGTCACAGCCAACTTCACCTACGTGGGTGGGTTTGATCCCGATCCGTTGGGGCCACCCATTCCGCCGCAGACGCCAAAGACGGTGGTCAGCGACTATCTGGAGACAGAGGATGACTTGCGGCTGGAAGAGGTACTGCGTCAGGAGGAGCAACCGACGGTTACCTTGACCGATAGTCAAGCCGCATTTAGCGCTGGAGCACTTAGTGCCTTGTCAGAGGCGGAGATTCCCCTGACGCTGGTGGGCGAGCAGGTGATGCTGCAGCTGCCACCCAGTTGGGCGGAGTTGCCAGAAGAAGCAGTCGTCCAGATAGTGGCTGAGCAACTGACACACGAACAGAAGGAACAACGGCTGGCAAACGCAGAGTTGGGTACGAGCACCGGAGTCTTCGAGGTGGCCGGCAAAGTGTTCGACCTGTCGGTGTTGGTCTCGCGGGACGACGAGACAGAGGAACTGCGCCAATTCGGCCAGCCTGTTACCGTGACAGTCGATCTCTCTGATCTGGGTGAGCTAACGGAAACCCAAATTGAGCAGCTGACGGGCGTGCGCCTAGAACTGGATGCCGATGGCAACCTGGTGCCGATCGCACTTGGCGGCACATACGATCCAGCGACCAGGACGTTCACCTTTCAGACCAGCAGCTTCAGCCTATACAGCGTGATGTACTTGCGACGGCCGGCGCGCTCCGTCATCCTCACCGTGGGTAGCCGGACTATCCGGGTGAATGGAGAAGAGAAGAGCATAGACGTGGCTCCACAGATCGAAGGCGGCAGAGCTTTGGTTCCGCTTCGATTCATCGGCGAGGCGTTAAGTGCCACGATACAGTGGCAATCGGCCAATCGTGCAGTTGTGATCATGCATGACGATGTACGCCTTGAGTTGCCCATTGGCTGCGTTGATCCGGCATTAGGGCTGAACGTGCCGGCACAGTTGATCGATGGGCGTACGATGGTTCCGCTGAGGTACATCACGGAAGCGCTTGGAGCCATAGTCAATTGGTACGGTGAGACGAAGACCGTGGAGATCATCAAGTACTGAACCAGAACCACTGACACAGAACCACTTGCTCAGGGTCGTATCTACGCGGGATCTGAAGCGTGCCATATGGGAGAGGGAGCGGCTGGAACGCTCCCTCTCCTCGTCTTCCCCCTCCGCAAATTGTCCGAACCGAGCAGGAGATCTCTATCCGGTTGGCGTATTAGCAAAGATTAGGAATCCCTGTGAAGCGGAGGGCTGCCAGTTGTTTCGTGCTAAGCTGCAAGCGCCAACCATCAACACAAGAACGATCTGTCGGACAAGGCTGATGCGCAAACTGGCATGCGTGCCGACGTGCAGGTTGACCATGGTCATAGCGCCCGCCGGCTACGGCAAGACTACGGCCGTGCTACACTGGGTAGAAGCATGTGGCTTGCGAACGGCCTGGCTGTCATTGGATCCCCACGACAACAATCCGAGCGTCTTCTGGCCATACTTCTGTTCAGCCCTGGACAGCATTGTCGAGGGCATTAGTGCACAAACCGAGTATATGTTTTCTTCTCCTGAGATGCTCAGGGCAAACATGCACATCGATGTCCTGGTCGACAAGCTGGCCAACACGCCCGAGGACTTTGTCATGGTACTGGATGACTTGCACAATATCTCCGACCTATCCATTATGGAAGGACTCTCGCACTTGCTTGACTACTTGCCTGCGCACATGCACCTTGTGTTTATCAGCCGCAGTGCCCCAGATATGAGGGTGGTCAGGCATAAGCTCAAGTGGCAAGTTCAGCTGTTGGAAGAGAAAGATCTGCGCCTTGACGAGGACGAGATCCTCCAGTTTTATCGGGCCAGAGGCATCAGCATGACCAACAGCGACGTCGGGACGGTAAAGAGCCACACTGAGGGTTGGGTTGCAGCGCTGGTGGCGTTGGCTATGTCAGTCGGAGACAATAGTTGTAGCCATGACATCGTCGATGGACTCGACGCGATCAACGGTGACGTTGGGCAGTATCTGAACGGCGAGATCCTACGCCTGTGGAGCCCAGAGAAGCGCGACTTTGCTACCCAGACCTCCATCCTGGATACCCTCACCGAGGATATCTGTAATGCGGTTACGGAGCAGGACAATGCAAGACGCATGCTGACCGAGATCTACGAAGGTAGCGGATTCCTTTTCGCGCTGGAAGGTCAACACCGGGGATACCGACACCATCCGCTCTTCAGAAGTTTCCTGCAGCAGCTCTTAGCGGAGGAAGCGCCTGACAAGATAGCACAACTGCACGCCCGAGCAGGTCTTTGGTTCAGAGAACAGGGAATGGTGCCAGAGGCCATCGAGCACCTGCTCGCCGGCGGCCGCTACCAGGAGGCCCTTGACCTGATCGAACATCGTATTGACAGCCTGATTCGCAAGAACGACTTTGACCGGATACTCTCCTGGGTGGAGAGTCTGCCGGATCCCTTGCGAAGCGGGAGCTTCAAGGTCGCTGCCATCTATTCGTTGCACTATGCTGAAGCCGGCCGACTTGCCCTGTCACGGGAATGGCTTATGCGCATGAAAGCGCGGAGAGAGCAACAATTACCCTACGCGAAGCCAGAGTGGGGTAGCTACAGCCGTACAGTCAGCATTCTGATCGAGGCCAACCTGCTCAGTCGGGAGGGCAACGTATCGTTTCCGGCGTTGCTGTTCTCTGCAGCCGAGGGTAACTCGCACAGAATACCCGAATACAACGATTTCAACGTGGCAGATATCTACTTCTACCGTTGCCCGATCAATGTCCTCACGCGGTTGTTTCGTGAGGCGCCCGAAGAATACCATCGCATGACCGAGAGTTACCGTGGGATGATTTCCCAAAATCCAGGCTACGCACCGCTAGCCATCGGCGAATACTATTATGAGAGTAACCGGCTCGATCAGGCAATGCCTTACCTGCTGAAAGCAATAGAGGAGGCTCAGACCGCCAGCTGTCCCGGTGCCCTCGTTCCGGCCATGGTGGATCTGGCCCGCATCAAGCGAGCCGAAGGAGATGTGCCGGGTGCATTGGACATGCTGCAGGAGTGCGAGGACAGACTGCAAGGTATGTGCAAGATCCACTGGCACTACCTAATCGGAGCTCTCCGTTGCCGCCTGCAGATCGACATGGGCGCTTCCCCCGAGGTGCAGAGGTGGCTTGAGGCTCGAAAGCTGAGCATCTTCTCTGAGGTGAGCAGAGCTAGAGAGTTTGAGCTGATTGTCTATGCACGTGCGCTGGTTTTTGCGCGGCGCCAGCACGACGCCAAGCTTCTGCTGCAGCGACTGCTGACCTTTGCCGAAGGCTCGTCGCGGTTGCACAGCCAGGTGGAGATACTTAACCTCCTGGCCTTGCTGGATTACAGGCAGAACAATACTGCTGGTGCCGTCGCACTCCTTGAGCAGTCCCTGGCCATTGGGCTGGCGGAAGGTTACGTCCGCAGTTACTTGGATGAGCTTGCCCCTATGGCTCAGCTTCTCAGCCACTACACTTCTCGCCGCAGCCGACAGGCTGGCCGCTCGGATGGCATCGCCCTTGCTGCTTTCGGCAAGCAGCTCCTGAGGCAAATGCAGGAAAGTGTACTAATCGTGCCTGGTGTCAGCCATGGCAGCACAGCCAGCGGTATTGAACAGCTTTTGACCGGGCAGGAGATGAAGGTGCTGGAGCTGTTGTTTACAGCCAATACCAACAAGGAAATTGCCGAGAAGTTGTGTATCACCCCAGCCACCGTGAAGACCCATATCAGCAATATCTACAGCAAGCTAGGCGTGAGAAACCGTGCGCAATGCACCAAACTTGTTCGGGAGATTGGGTTAATGGAGTAGACCAGGGTTTTCGGCTACATCGCCAATGCTGCGCCTTTGGTATATCCAATCTGGCATGCGGCAACAATGAGGGCATAGTTGAGGTTAGGTGCAGGGGCTCGGTCTTGACTCCCCTAGAGCCGCGTGGTAGTGTGTTGGATAAGTTTACTAACAAGGGGGACGGGATGGTCATGGACTTGCAGCGCCTCAACCAGCAACTGCGTTTCATCACCGAAGTCGACCGAGTGAAGCAGGTAATCCGGCGGACCCTATTGTTGGACAAATCGCGCCTGGAGAACGATGCTGAGCATTCCTGGCATGCCGTCTTGGCAGCCATGGTGTTGTCGGAGTACGGTAACCAGCCGGATATGGATCTCGGCCGGGTGTTGTGCATGATCACTGTCCATGACTTGGTGGAGATCGATGCCGGAGACACCTATGCCTATGACGACCAGGCGCACCTGGACAAGGAAGAGCGGGAAGTGAGAGCCGCCGAGCGCATCTTCGGGCTGTTGCCGCCTGATCTTGCCGCTGAAATGCGGGCGCTGTGGGACGAGTTCGAGTCCCAGTCGACGCCAGAAGCGAAGTTCGCCGGCGCGATGGACAGTTTCATGCCCTTGCTGCACAACTACTTGACCAATGGGCAGCAGTGGCTGAAACACGATGTCAGCAGCGACCGGGTCTTGGCCAGAAATGAGGCCCGCATCGCTGCAGGTTCTGAGCAGCTTGCCGACTATGTGAGGCAGTTGGTTGCAGATGCAGTAGCAAAAGGATATCTACGCCAGTAGCAGATGAAGAGGCGACCGGACATGGC
>JAEZJZ010000043.1 GCA_023436245.1 Bacillota bacterium
GGCCCGCCGACCCCGCCCCCCCCCCCCCCTCCTGTCTTGTGCATCCTTAGCGCAACTACCTGATGTGGTGCTCTGTACAGTCATCTTTGCATGGCGTCAAAATTATTTTTGGCGAAGCCTTGACTGCTCTGCTAGGTCCCCATATAATGGGCACAGATAACGTCAAAATATACTTTGGCGTAAAGGAGAGTGAGCTCATTGAAGTGGTTAGGGGGCTATGCTCCGTTGTTTCGCAGCAAAGGGTTTCTGTTGCTCTGGCTGAGTGGAGCGATTTCATCCTGCGGCGACGCCGTCTACCGGGTTGCTCTATTGCTGTTAGTTACCGGCATCAGCAAATCTCCGTTGGCTCTGGCCGCCGTCGTGGCTACACAGACGGCAGTGGGCATTCTGCTCGGGCCGATTGCCGGGGTGTTGGCCGACCGCTATCCGCGCCCGCGCCTGATGCTTCTTGCCGACGCAACCAGATTGGTGGCCCTATTGGTGATGGCCAGGGTAGAGAGCCTGAGTCTGCTCTTCCCATTGGTGATGGTGCTGGCTGCCGCCGGTGCCTTGTTCAACCCGGCGCGCCTGGCCTTGGTCCCTGATCTGGTCGGCCAACAGAACTACGTGTCCGCCACCAGCTTGCACGAAACCACCAGTTCGGTCGTCTGCTTGGTCGGCCCCGCTCTGGGGGGAATCTTGATTGCCTACCATGGGTTGCCGGCAGCCTTCTTGCTCGATGCGGCTACCTTCGCTATCTCCGTTGTCGCTCTCGTTTTGCTGCAACGCGGCAGAAGCGGGGCATTCGGCGAGGTTGCCGAGAGTACGTTTGCGCCGATTGATACAGCTGCTCCCGCAGCTACTCAGCTCTCTTCGATTTGGAGCCAGTTCAAGCAAGGGTTGCGGGCGATCTCCGCCAGACCAAGCGTCGTCTTTGTCATCTCCCTGCTGCTGCCGGTGATGATCGCCCTTGGTGCGCTAAATGTGCTGCAGATCGACTACCTTCGGAATGTGCTGCTGGCTAGCCCCGAACAGGTCGGATTTGTGGAAAGCGTGATGTTCGCCGGTTCCTTGCTTTCGACCTTTCTGCTCGGCTTGTTCGGGCAGAGGCTGAACAAAGGGCGCCTGCTGCTCACTTCCATCGTGCTGATGGGCCTTGCGACCAGCGTCTTTCTGCTGCAACCCAGTCTGCTGGTCGTCTACGGGTGGGCCTTCTTCCTAGGCGCTTCTGATGGACTGATGGCTATCCCCTTCTATGGCATTGTCGTCAACCAAACCGCGCGCGAGGTGCGCGGCCGCGTGATGAGCTGCTTCGATTCCCTGATGCGTGTGGGCATGCTGGTCGGCCTGGGCATATCCGGCGCGGCTGCCGTCAGGTTTGGCAGCAATCTGGTCATCGGATTTGCCGGGCTGGGCGTCCTCTTGGTTGGCATCGCGGCGCATTGGCATCCCCGTTATGCCGCTCTGGTTGAAGGTGAGTCCCCGCCTGGTCAGTTGGTCGCCTCACAGGCTAACTAGCCGGGCAGTCTTCCCCCTGTCCCAGTCTCAACTCCCTTCCGCGAACATGCTATAATAAATGCAGAAACTGCCATAAGGGGGCGAGAGCCCGATGCAGGAATTCCTGCTCTTGAGAGATTCTGCGGCGATCAAGGCCCTAGGTCACCCGCTGCGCCTGCATTTGCTGGAGCAGCTGATTGCGGAACCGGCCAGCGTCCAGCAACTGGCGGATCGCCTGGGGCATGTACACGCCAAGCTGTTCTACCACGTCAAAGAGCTGGAGCGAAACGGCTTGGTGGAGGTCGTGGGTGAGCAACTGATCAACGGCATCACCGAGCGCTTCTACCGGGCAACTGCGCGTGCCTTCTACCTGGGTCAGTCAGTCGGCCAGTTCACGCCCGCCGCCCAGACAGTGTCCGAGGCGGTGCAGACAGACCTGCTGCGCCAGCGGCGCGAGCGCGAGTTACAGATAGACAACCGCCA
Organism: Bacillota bacterium; assembly: GCA_023436245.1. GTDB lineage: Bacteria > Bacillota > UBA994 > UBA5500 > UBA5500 > JAEZJZ01. The sequence continues at coordinate 1,960 of JAEZJZ010000043.1, forward strand.
GGTGGCGCGCGACTTGGTGCGCCATGCCCTGAAGGTGCAGCCGGGGGAGCGGGTGGTGCTGGAGGGTGCTGGTCACCAGGCCGAGCTGCTGGAAGCAATGTTGCTAGAGTGCCGACTGGCGGGAGCGGAAGCCTTCGTCCGCCTGATGAGCTCCCAACACATTCGGGAGCTGCTTCATGAGTTGGACGCCGCCCAATTGGCTACCGCTCCGCCGCTGACGACCTTCCTCTACGGCCACACCGACCTTTGGGTCTCCTTCGATGCCGTGGCGGAAACCGCCGCCTTTGCCGATTGCGACCCAGCCAAGGTAGAGGCCATCATTGCCGGGGAACTGCAGGCCTATCGTCTTGGTCCAAAGCGCTTTGCTGCCGTGGAGATCGGTTATCCCACCCCGGAGCGCGCGGCCGAACTGGGCGTGCCTTACGGCCAATTGCACGACGCCTTCTGGCGGGCCATCAGCGCCAGCAGCGCGGAGCTGCGCGCACAGGGAGTAGCGGCTCGCGAGCGGCTATTGGCTGCCCAGCCTCCCGTCACCCTGACCAGTCCCCGCGGCACCAGCCTGGAGTTTGACCTGGATAAGCGTGTGGAGCCGATGGTGAATGATGGCACGCTTGACCGAGCACAAGTGAGCGAGCGGCAATTGACCGATCTCACCTTGCCTGGTGGGAGGATTTGCTTCACCCCAATCCCAGAGAGCTTCTCCGGCCGCTTACAGATCGGCCAATATCTACATCGCGGCACGCTGATGCGTGGCCTTGAACTTGAGTTCCGGGCGGGTGAACTCAGCAGTTGGCGGGCGGATGAGGGGGAGGCAGCACTGACCGCGCTGTTGCAGTTGCTGGGCGCGCCGCTGTGCGTGGCTCAACTCAGCCTCGGCCTGAACCCCCACGTGCAGCACCTCACGGGTTATAAGCTACTGGACCCGGTTGCTGCCAACTCACTCGGCGTGATGCTGCAGAGCAGGCCGCAGCCAGGCAGCGAAGAACTGCCGATTCCTTTCTGGTTCTACGCAGCAGACGTCAGCATCGGTGAACCCGAAACCCCGTAGGGGTCGCCTGTGATCCGGCGGGTTCCGACATTTGTTAGGGGTCGCATGCATGCGACCCGGCAGATCTGTCCCCAATTATTCAAAGTGAATAATCCAGAACCGTCCCCAATTATTCATTTTCCACGGTCATGCTGTAGGGGTCGCATGCGTGCGACCCGCTGACCCACATGTGCATTTCCAGGTGTCGTCCCCAATTATTCATTTAGGAGGCGAGAGAAGAGTGAAGAGCGCAGTTGTCTTGGTGGACATTCAAAACGACTACTTCCCAGGCGGCGCGAACCCGCTGCATGAGCCGGAGCAGGCAGTAGGGCGGGCGCGACGGGTGCTGCAGTTCAGCCGCCAACATGGTTGGCCTGTCTGTCACATTCAGCACATCAGCACCAAGCCCGGTGCAATCGTCTTTCTGCCGGGGAGCCAAGGCGCAGCTATTCATGAGCAGGTGGCGCCGCTGACCGGGGAGAAGGTCTACGTCAAGCATGTGCCGAACGCGTTCCACGAGACCGGGTTGGTGGAGGATCTGCGCGCCCAGGAGGTTGATCATCTCGTCATCTGTGGCATGATGAGTCACATGTGTATCGACACCACGGTGCGGGCTGCCCGTGACCTCGGCTTCTCGGTGACCTTACTGCAGGATGCCTGCACCACCAAGAGCCTCACTTGGGAAGGCAATGTGATTCCAGCCAGGATGGTGCACAACACGATCATGGCGTCGCTCAACGGCTCCTTCGCTTACGTCATCCCCACCGATCGGTTCCTGTCCAAAAACGCCTAAGCATCTCCACCCAGACGAAGCACCTACTTGTGCCAGTCGGATGCAGTGAAGAGTTCTCTCTTCATGTTGCGTCCGGGGGGCACTTTTGTTTTGTCTAATTTCCAAGGTGAGCCACTTTTTTGTCAAACTTCAAAGGGAAGAATGGTACGGATACCGAACTAAGCAGTCAGAGTTTGTCAGAATTGATCGAATAGCGGGATGATCTGGCAAGCCGATTCTTGGCGAGCAAGAATCGCTTTTGTTGAAATCGCAACTCAAAAGAGCAACTCAAAAGAGCAACTCAAGAGAGTTGCTGAGGAGGGGTAGAGAGATGACACTTTGGCCATTCTTCAAACCGGAACACGAGGCCGCGAAGCGCGAACCTGCCGACGGAGGAGTCGGCAAACCGGGGCGGAGTCGCTGGCTTGCGCTGAGCCGACAGTCATCGCGTGGGACCGAAGCCGAGCAGCAGGTCCGGAACGACTTCCTGGCGCAGGTGCAGCGAGGAGAGGTAGATGTCTTTGAGCACAACCTGGAACAGCCGGTTGAATCGGTGACGACGGATGCGCAACTTGAGGACCAGCCTGTTCGGACAGAGAGCACCGGTGGTGAGACCGTCTCCGCACCTCAACCGGGACCCGCATCGGCCCGCGACGCCGTCACCCTCTGGCAGCACGGCGTTGTGCTGCAGCGCCTGAAGCACGCCATCGATGAACTACAGGGCGCCACCAGGCAACTGGAAGTTGGTCTGCATTCCATTCATGAGGGACAAGGCCAGCACCAGCACGGGCTGCACCAGACGCTGGCCACCGTGGAAGAACTCTCAGCCAGCATCGAACAGGTGGCTGCTTCCGCCGGCTCCTCGGCTGGCGCCGCCAAGCACGCCGACCAGCTGGCCGGGCAGGGCCGGGCCGCCGTAGACCAAGCACAAGCAGAGATGGCGCGCATCAGACAGTCGGTGGAGGAGACAGGGCGCACCGTGGCCGATCTAGGCCAGCGGGCGACCAAGATCACGCAAATTGTGGATGTGATCGAGGAGATTGCCGATGAGACCAATCTGCTCTCACTGAATGCCGCCATTGAGGCTGCCCATGCCGGGTCCGCCGGTCGCGGCTTTGCCATCGTCGCCAATGAGGTGCGCCGACTGTCTGACCAATCAGCCACTCAGGCGCAGCAGATTACCGACCTGGCCTGGGAGATTCAGCGGGAGATTAACCAGGTTACCGTGCGCATGCAGGACTCTGTGCGGGCAGTGGAAACCGGCAGTGCCGTGGTGGAACGGGCGGGACAGATTCTGCTGGACATCGTCGACGCGGCCGGGCAGGTGAGTGAGATGGTGGAACAGATCTCGGCGGCGACCACGCAACAGGCCGAGGGCAGTCAGCAGATTGTGCAGGTTTCCAGCTCCCTGGCCGAGTTGGCTGAACAGGTGAGCTATTGCATAGACAAAGCGATGATGGACTCGGTACAGCAGCAGGCCGCGCTGCAGCGCCTGACGCTGCTCTCCGGCAGCCTGGACGCGATCAGCGGCAATCTAGGCGGCAGCGGTGAGGCTGAGCATCCCAGACAGCGCTATCGTTGGGTTATCGGTGGCGAACCGCTTACCTTCGATCCGCAACTGAGCAACGACATGGTCACCACCTATGTCATCGCCGAGGTTTTCGTCGGGCTCACCCGCTTTGGCCCCGACACCCGCGTCGTTCCCGGTCTGGCCAAAGCCTGGGACCTCTCCTCTGACGGGCGTACCTGGACCTTCCAACTGCGGCGCGGAGCCACCTTCCACAACGGACGCGAAGTGAAGGCTGCGGACGTGAAGTACAGCCTGGAGCGCATCCTGCGCCCGGAAACCCATTCGCCCAACACCTGGCTGGTAGAAATGATCGCAGGCGCTGCCGCGGTGATGGCCGGCAAGGCCGAGCACGTCAGCGGCATTCGCACCCGGGGTGACTATTCCGTGCAGATCACCCTGGAGAAGCCCTATCATCCGTTCCTGGCCAACCTCGCCTACACCGGCACCAGCATAGTGCCGCGGGAGGTGGCAGAGAGCGGGCAACTGGCCACCCATCCGGTGGGGGCCGGACCTTTCCGGTTCCACGAGTATCAGCCGGGTGAACGAGTGGTGTTGCTGGCCCATGAGGGTTTCTACGGCGGGAGACCATTCCTGGACGAGGTGGAGTTGCTGACCAACGTGCAGGGGAAGGGAGACCTGGAACTGCTCGAATCCGGGCTGGTGGATTACCAGCCTCTCAGCCTGCAGGCAGTGCCCGAGGTGCGCCGCCATCCCACCTACGCCCCCCATATTCAGAACATGCCGGTGCTCCGCACCCATCACCTGGGCATGAACTGCGGCAAGGGCGGGCCGCTCAGCAACCCGCTAGTCAGGCAGGCCATCAACCTGGCCGTGAACAAACAGGAGCTGATCGAGGAGATCTATGGTGGCCTTGCCCGCGAGGCTAGCGGCCCCCTGCCGCCTGGTTGCGATGGTTACGACCAGTCTTTGGCGCCCTATCCTTTTGACCTGAACCAGGCCAAAGCCAAGTTGCAGCAAGCCGGCTATCCCGACGGGCTGCCGGCGCCCCTGCTGATGCACATCCGACAGGGCCGCGCCAGTCAGCGGCGCGAGGCCGAACTGGTGCAGCGCACCCTGTCCAAGATCGGCATCAACCTGGAGATCAAGGAGATCCCCTGGGGCGAACTGATCTCCACCCCGGCCATGCAGCGCTGCGACCTACACTTCATGACCTGGATCGGTGACACCGGCGACCCGGACAACTTCCTGCAGCCCCTGTTCAACAGTGCCAACCAGGGGGACATGGGCAACCGCTGCTTCTTCAGCGACCGCGAAGTCGACCGCATGCTGGCCGAAGGCCAGAGCATTCGCGAGCCCGAGAGCCGCCGTCGCCATTACCAGCGCCTGCAGAAGCTGATCCACGATCTCGCCCCCTGGGTGTTCATTTGCCACGACGACCAGTTCGCCGTCACCCAACCCAATGTGCGCGGCTTCAAACTGCACCCCCTGGGCGTCGTCTACCTGGAGAACGTCTGGCTCGATCGCGCGTAGGGGGGGCAACGGGGCGGGGCTACGGGGACGGACCTTTTTGGCACAGAATTTGCAATGTTGTTGGTGCTTTCGTTCCAGAACTAAATGGGGGGTGGTAAGTTGGCACGCCATGCTCGCCTGGAAAGCCCAACCGGTTACTATCACGTGATGGTGCGGGGCAACAATCGTGAGTTTGTTTTCCTTAGGAGAGAGCAAAAGGCTAGATACATGGAAGCATTGGCAGAAGAGGTGGAGGAGGGCAATATCGCTCTCGCCGCTTGGTGCCTGATGGACAATCACGTGCATTTGGTGGTTAAGGCCGATTTGTCTAGCCTGGCGGCGGCGATGAAGAGCATCAATACTAGTTACGCCATGGGCTTCAATCTACACGAAGAACGAATCGGGCACGTGTTCCAGGACCGCTTCAGAAGCGAGGTAGTTAGAGATGACAGGCATCTGTTGGCTGTGATCAGGTATGTTCACAATAATCCTCCCAAGGCTGGCTTGGTGACCGACGCCGCGCGTTATCCATGGAGCAGCTATGGGGGATACCTCTATTCGCCGTCTCTCATCGGCAGCGAACAACGTGAGTTGGTCATGGGCTACTTTGCCGAGAGTGCCTCTGACTTTGCCGCATTCCACGATCTACCGGATGACGAAGAGCATCTGGACATCAGGGAAGACCAACTAAGGGCTCGAGTTGCTCACGGGCAACAGATAGTAGACGACTACTGTCGTCATCGAGGAGCCAGCAAGGCCGAGGTTTCAGCCGATCGCCAGGCCGCAGATGAACTTATCCTGAAATTGCTCAACTCAACTATGCTCTCCCACCGGGAAATCGCAGCTCTAGTGGGATTGGCAAGAAGCAGGGTGCATCGAGCAAGTTCACCCCAATGACGGGGACTGGGCAGACAAGACTGGGAGGAGGGTATCGCTACCCTCCTCCCAGTTCTGATTAACGCGAGTCCTCATCAATGTTTCTTCGCTGGCAGCCGTCCAGGGGAGGCGGTTGTGGCAAAAGGGCCCGTCCCCACTGCCACAAAAAGGTCCGTCCCCACTGCCACACGCGGTTTCATTCCCAGTCCCGCGGGCTACCACTCCGCACGTAGTCCTTGTAGTGGACGTTGTTGCGCCGGATCTTGGCTTTCGAGACCTTCTTGGCCAGTAGAATCTGCCTGTCGCGATAAGTGCTCTCTTCGCGTTTCATCTTCTCGTAGTTGGCCAGGCGTTCCGGTTCAAGCAATCCGTCCTCAATGGCCTGGCGGACGGCACAGCCCGGTTCGTCGCCGTGTAGACAGTCGCTGAAACGGCATTGCTTGGCCAGGTCTGCGATGTCCTGGAATGAGCCGTCCAGTCCGTCGTACTCAAACAAAGCAAGCTCCCGGATGCCCGGCGTGTCGATGAACAGTGCCCCATTGGGCAGGCTGAACATCTGGCGATGGGTGGTGGTGTGGCGCCCCCTCTGGTCATCCTCGCGCACCGCCGCCGTCTTCATCAGTTCGCTTCCGGACAGCACATTCAGTAGCGTGGACTTGCCCACGCCGGAGCTTCCCACCGCCACATAGGTTTTGCCTGGCTCAATCTGCTTACCGAGTTCAGCTATACCCTCGCCGGTCACTGCCGAGACTGCGTACACCGGAATGTCGGCGTAGGTGCGGCGCACCCGTTCCGCCAGCTCGCTTGCCTCAGTCACCTGATCTGCCTTGGTTAACACAATCACCGGGCTCACCCCGGCGTTTAGCGCAAAGGCAACGTAGCGGTCGAGCCTGGCGATATTGTAGTCGCCGTGCAGTGACTGCACGATCAGGCAGATATCCACATTGGTAGCCATCAGTTGCGCCTCAGGATCCCCGAATACCTTCTGCCGCTGCAGACAGCTGCTGCGGGGCAGCACAGCGAAGATCAGGTAGTTGCAGTCGCCGGCAGACCTGACCGCCACAAAGTCGCCGACCGCCGGTCGTTTGGCGGCATAGAGGGCTTCGTGGCGCAGCTTGCCCGTGATTTCCGCCAGACCCTTTCCCTCAGCGGTCAACACCTCATACTTTCCAGAAAACACGGCCGTCACCCGGCCAGGCATTAGCCCTTCCGCTGCGAACTCCGCAAACTGGGCATTCCAATGATCATTCCATCCGATTCTTCTAATGGTTGCTTCCTCCTTAAGTGTGGAGTTCCCTGAGTTCCGGGCAGCAAAAAACCACAGGAGCAAGCCCTGTGGTTTTCATCTCAGACAGGGAAATACTCTGGTTGATGTGGGCAGGCAGAAGACAGCAGCAATCTGCCACCGTAGACGTAGCCCAGCCCCGTATGCGATTAGTTGGCGGTCACCATTGTCGAACGCTTCTTCATACACATCAACCCCTCAAGAAGATTTGCGTCACTATCACCAGCTAGTATACCGCACTGAACGCTGTGCCGGAGTGCCAAGAAAAGTTACACCAATAGTATCCCCAGCAAACAGATGGCCGTGTGTGGCAAAAAGGTCCGTCCCCGTTGCCACGCGTCTTCCTCAGCGAGGCAACCGTGGGGTTCCGCACTGCGGGCAGAAGTTCTGTTCCGCCAGCAGTGCCCGCCCGCAGGCCGCGCAATAGCCGCCGCCCGTCGATGCTTGTCCCTGAGCCTGATCCTGGCCCCCAATCTCGCCCTGCCCCTGCGCCGTCGCAGCGATTGCGGGCTGGACGTAGCTTCGTGACTGCACCGTGCGCTGGTAGCTGCCGTTCTCCACCCAGCGGTGCAGCTCCGCGCCTCGCATCACCGTCCAGGGGTGCGAGGCTTCCATCACGCTCAATATCTTCACGATCTTGTCCAGATTATCTTCATCGAAGCCCTCGAATTCTTCCGCCTGCTGGATGAACGCCAGCACATCGCCACTACAGAGAGCAATCGGCGGATATCCGGCCAGGCGCATCTGCGCCCTGATTGATGCATTTACATCCTGACAGGCCAGTAGACCCGCGCGATCAGCCGTCAACTCGGACTTGCGAATCCAGTTGTAGAGCGCTATCTGTAGGCCGGTCGAGACCAAGTTGCCGATGCCCAGCGTCATCGATCCGATGATCTGTCCGAGCATGGGCAAGAGGCTGCCCATCTGATGATAGAGCATGTGCTGGCTCTTGATGTGGCCGGCTTCGTGCCCAATGATGAACATCAACTCATCTTGCGAGAGATGGGCCAAACAACCAGTGTTGAGCACGATCATCGGTCGCTCCACGCCAATGGCGCAGGCGTTGATGGTCGGGTCCTGCTGCATGTAGAACTCCGGCACGAAGCCCAGACTGATCGTTTCACAGACCTCCACTAACATGCGGTGCAGTGCCGGCATGCTCTGTTCGGTGATCCGCAGATTGCTGCCGGTGTACTTGATGCGCATATAGCGCTCGACGCCCCACTGGTTGAACTTGCGAATCAGCGGCTCCAGCCCCGGCGTGCCCTCCAGGGTACGCAGCGCCGCCTTGTCCAGCTCATGCTCGTACTCCCGCGAGGTCAAGCCCCGCAACTTCTCTCGGGCGAAGCATCCTCCCGACTGCACCACTGTCGCAATTACCGGCAGTGCCTGCTCAAGCAGCGCCTCCGGCGGCGTGAGCAGCATGCTAATCCCAGACTGTCCGCCGACGCCCTCTGCCCATCCAAGTTCGTTCACCTGTCGCCGGATGAAGACAGCGGCCTGCTCAGTCAACCCAAAGGCAGCCTGCAACTGCAGATAGCGGTCGTCTTCAGCCGGTTCCCGGTCCCTGCCCAGCAAATAAGCCTGCGCCAGCATCGCCAGCAGCAGCCGCTCTGCTTTGGAGAACAGATAGACCTGCGGCAGATTGTTGTCGCCAGCTCGGGCGATGCTTGCCACTTGTTCTGGGCCGAGCTGCTGCTTGGCCTCCTGCAGGCAGGCTTCGCGGTCCTGCTCGCCTGTCAGGAACAGCAGCACACGCAGCACTAGGTCCGCACGCAGTGGGGGCACCGCTTGCGCCGCCAGCTGCTCTCGCGGCTGCAGTGCCGCTGCCATCTCAGCTACGGCATCGCCCGCAACCATCCCAGACTGCGGGTGGAATCTTGCATAGGCACTATTGCTTGCGTGGTCCAAGGCCTGAAAGATGTTCAGCATCACGCTTCCTCCCATCAGTGACTGCGCAGGAGGAAGTCGCGTACATGATCCTCCAACTTGGCCAGCAGGTTCTTCTGCGCATAGACCCCATACCCGGCCGTGAGGATCGCCGGCCAAAAAAGATACCAGCCAACTGCAGCCCCAGCAACCTTGTCCAGCCACTTGCCGGCGCCGAACTCAGCATACAGGTCCGCGCCCTCCTGCGCGAACTTGACCGTGACGGCCGCATCCAGGCCGAGCGCGCTCTTCAACAGGTTGGATCGCTGCTTGGCCTGCACGACCAATCCTCCGCCTTGCTCCACAATCTGCGTCTCCATGTTCTTGTCGTTGCGCAAGAACTTCTCCGCCGCCATAGCTGCATCTACTTTCAAATGCCCCTTCTGGGCGAACAACTGTCGCTTGCCCTGGGCCTGGCGGCTGGCCGTCTGGCCCAGGCTCGACGAAGTGCTTGGTAGTGACGCCGACCCATTCGCTGCGGAATCAGTGCGAGTGCCACAGACAGCGCAAAACTTGTCGCCCGCGGCCATGCGTGACCCACAGTGGTCACAATAGACTCTCTCTTCCACTACCACCGGCTGGCCGCAGTTGGCGCAAAACCTGGCGTCAGCCAAAACCTCTTGACCGCACTTGCTGCATTTCATCGTTGAACCGTCCTCACTTTCTCTTCCTGCTCCGAAAAATCGCTAAGTGAGTAATTCAACGCGTAAGCGGACATCCCTAGTGTCAATGGAAGTTTCTTCGGGGAAATTTCGCCAATCAATGACAAAAGGCGCCCTGACGGCGCCGTGACGGAACGGGTGTACCGAGGCGAGGAATGAGCTGGGAAGCGCGGGTCAGACTCCTGGCTGCGCCGAGTGAAGCCTGTGGCAGAAAGGTCCGTCCCCATTGCCTCCGGATGCCTCCCGTGGCAGAAAGGTCCGTCCCCGCTGCCTCACTTGCCCAGGATTCGCTGGAACAGCTCGCGGATGGCGGTGTTCACGGCGGGGACCTGATCGCTTCCGTTGACCAGCATGATGGCCGGGATCATGGTCAGCAGATAGATGACGAGCACCACCGCCAAGTCCTTGAACAGCCGCTGGCGGCCCAAGTTGACGACCTCAAAGCCCATTAGTGTCAGAAAGAGCAGCGCCAGCAAGATACTCACTTCTTTTCCTCCCTCGGTTGCCGCCTGACCAAAGCCCCCACCCACAGCAGCAGCGGCAGGCCGATCACAAATAGCGGTGCATAGTAAGGCCAGGCGTCCGTGATGAAGACCACGTTCTCCGCAAAACCGTGCTCAAACCCGCTGTTAGCCAATACCACCATCAGCAGTCCTACCGGCAGAACCAGCGGCTGGTGCGACTTCAACCCAAACACTTGCGCCAACCCGCTCGTCGACCCGTAGATCAGCACAGCTACCTTGACAAAACCCATGGTCAGAAAGTTGATGGCGCTCAGGAGCTCCACCCGGGTGATCACTTCGCCGACCTCGATCAACCGGGTTGCCACAAATGATGGGAAGACGGTGTTCTTCACTGCCGCTCCCAGTACCGCGATGTTGCGGAAGGTGCCAAGGGTGAGCAGCAGGCCGGCCAACAGCAAGCCGGTTTGCACCGGGCGGCGTGCGTTGCTGCGACGGGGCAGGTGGGGCAGCACCATCAGAAAGACCACCGCCTCGCCAAAGGGGAACATGCCGGAACCATGTGCGCCGAGCAGTAGTTCCCCGAGGCCCACATCGATCAGAGGGAAGATGTTTCCTGTGGTCATTTTCGGCACCAAGAGGGCCGACGTCATCACCACTAGGAACACTGTGATCGGCAGCACGATGGTTGCGGTGCGCGCCAGCGTGCCGATACCGCGGCGCACAGCGTATACGGCCGCGAGCGCCAGCGGAATCTCAAACCAGGCAGTTGGCGTGCGCTGCAACACCGTTATCTCGAAGTAGTCGCCGAAGTTGCCGAGCACCAGCCCCCCAAGCTGCAGCATGAACCAGATGAACAGCAGCGCCGGCACAGCACCCAGCACCTGCCCGAACACCTGCTGTGTCATCTGCACCAGGCTGCGATGTTGAAAGCGCTCCGCCAGCGCCATATACAGCCAGGCAATCAGCAGCCCTTCCAGCGTGCCCAGCAGAACGACAACCCAGCCGCTACGGACTACCGCGTTGCTCGAGCTCAGCACCAGCGATGAGCCGAGTGTGTAGGAAATTACCAGAGTGGTCAGCTGGGAAGTGGAAATGGCGTCCTTGTTCACCTGCGCACGTCTCCTTGTCTGTGTATCATGCAATCAGCGGAAGGGCCGTTCCAGGCTTGTCATCCCGCAGAAGAGCCTGGCTTTCCCCTGACGAGCGCCGTCACCAGCACCAACAGCGGCAGCCCAAGTACAAAGAATGGCACATAGAAGGGCCAGGCCGTGGCCACGAAGACCATGCTCTCCGCATAGCCGTCCCGAAAGCCGGCCACCGCCAGCAGAACCATGAACGAGCCGAGCGGCAGCACCAGCGGTTTGTATGAGTGCAGGCCGAGCAGCTCCGTCAACCCTTCCGCAGCCCCGTACAGCAGCACCACCATCTTCACGAACCCCATGGACAGCAAGTTGATGGCGATCAGAATCTCCATTCTGGAAAGCACCTGACCCACCTCAATCAGCCTGGCGGCGGCGTGCGCCGGAAAGATGGTGTTTTGAATGCTCGCCCCCAGCACGGCTACATTGGTGAAGTTGACCAGAGTTAGCAGCAGACCGCCGCCGACTATTCCGGCCAGCACCGGCCGCCCCGCGCGGCACCGTCGCGGCAGGTGAGGCAATAGCATCATGAACACCGCCGACTCGGCTAAAGGCAGCACAGCAGCGCCGTGGGTCGCCATCAGCAGCGTCTTCCAGTCGGTGTCGATCACTGGTAATAGGTTGGCCGGCTTTGCTTGGGGCAGCAACAGGGCCAACACCAGAAACAGGGACAACACTGACGCCGGCAACAGCAGGGTGGCTGCCCGGGCCATCACGCCGACGCCGTTCTGCACACAAACGATGCTGGCCAACGCCAGTGGAATGATGAACCAGGTGGTGGGAAACTGCTGCAGCACCGTGATGTTGAAGTAGAAACCAAAGTGTCCGAGCACTAACCCCCCGAGCTGCACGATGAACCCGATGAACAGTACGGAGACTATTGCTCCAACCACTGGTCCGCATGCCTGCCTTGACGCCACCACAAAGCTCCCGTGTCCGAAGCGTTCGCTTAAGGTGAGGAAAACCAGCGCAAACAACACGCTTTCCATTGTGCCCAGCGCCGTGACAACCCAGCCGCTGCGCACCACCAAGCTGGACCCCGACAACAGCGACGAGCCGAGCAGAAAGGCCACAATCAGGGTAGTCAATTGTGAGCTGGAAATTGTCTCCTTGCCCATGCCGCGGCCCCCTCGCCATCACTTCTCCGGCTGATTGCTGGTGCTGATCAACCCGTACCTGTCCACGTGCGTTTTCACCGTGATCTCTATCGGCAACTTTTCGAACACCTGTGGCCACGATTCTTGCAGCTTGGCCCAGGCTTTTGGCTGCTTGGCCCGCAGATTGTCCCCAAAGCCAAAGATGTCCGTCTGGAGCAGTTGCGCCTTGGCCATGACCGCCGCGATTTCGTGTTGCACCGCCGCCGCATACACTGCCTCAACCAACTGCAGGTTGTCCAGGGTGGTCAGGTCATCGCTGCCTTCCTGTGCCCCAACCTGCGCCGTCGCTTTCACCAGCACTTCGATTTGCGGCTGCCCACCCTTCACCTTGGCTTCTACCTTACTCTCCGCCGCCACAATCTCCAGGTCGACCTGCTTTCCGCTCTCCGGCATGCGAATATTGACTACGCCGGAGTCTACCTGTCCCGTCACCCAGCGGTAGCCCCGCGATTCAACCAGGTCCAGTGTGTCCACCATCCGGTCGTCCCGGAAGATAGCCGTACCGACCAGGCGCAGAATCTGCTCTGTGCCGCCCTGTTCCGGCGATACTCTACTGCCGACGAACGACCTTTCATCGCCGATGGTGGCAGCCGTCACCGAATCAACCAGACTGGCTATCGGCTGTAGACCTGGGCCGGAGGCAAGGGCGATCCGGAACTCGTGCAGGGTACACAGGCCAATGGCAGAGGTTGCGGATGAGGCCCGCAGCAGTTCGGCCAGCCCGATGCCAGGGACGCTTTCAAACTCTGAGACCGAGTAGATGATCTCCTTGGCCGTACCGGTCGCCACCAGCAGTTTCAGGTTGGGGCGGAACTCCTCATCCCGGATCAGCAAGTCCAGTATCGGGTAGATGCCATTTTCCGCCAATGCTCTCCCGATGATCACCACCCGTTCGTGTGAAAAGAACAGCTTGCGGCTGGAAATAGTGGTGGCCTTGCGAATGGCATCGAAGACAGAGTGGCCAGTAGTGGTGACAATCAGAAAAGGTCGGCCTGCGCTCGGCCCGCCGCTGGTGCCGACTCCCGAAGGACGAATCATCTGGGCCGTGACCTCAAACTGCCCTGGCTCGCTGGCCAGGTCGATGCCCAGTGCAGAGACCACCCCCAACTGGCTGAGCTCCACCCGGTCGCGACAACCGCTGGAGGTAAACAACATGCTGAGGATGACAAGCGAGAGCAACAGTGGGGTGCGTCTCTTCATCGTTTCTTCCTTCCTGGCTCAGCCGGAGCCTTGGCGAATCGTTGACTGTCCTTCGCTCCCAGAGCTGCCGGGCGTTTCCGCATCAGCCAAAGCGGCGCCCGCACCAGCACGTCGAGTTGGCCCGCCGCGTTGAATGGAGCCAGTGGCGCGAGATAGATGGAACCGAATGATTTCAGACTACAGAGATGCACCAGCACAAACAGAGACGCAATCAGCATGCCGAATAGTCCGCTGAATCCGGCGGCAATGGCGAACAGGAAGCGCAGAATTGCTGATGCGTCTGAGTGCGGCGTGGCCACAAACGACGAAAGCGCCGTCACCGCCGCCACGATGATCACTGGCGCCCCGAACAGGCCGGCCTGAATTGCCGCCTGCCCAATCACCAACGTACCCACAATGCTCACTGCCTGGCCTACGTTGGCCGGTAGGCGTAAGCTGGCTTCCCGCAGAATCTCGAACACCACTCCTAGCGCCAGCACTTCCAGGTAGGCAGGGAAGGGGGTGCCTTCGGCCGCTGCTGCCATCGTCACCAAGAGGGGGGTCGGAATCAGCTCCTGATGATAGCTGGCGAGCGCAACGTAGAGAGCCGGCAGGGCAGTGGCGATAAACAACGCCACAAAACGGACCATTCTCACCAGGCTGGCGTACCACATGCGCGAATAGTAGTCCTCGGCCGACTGTAGCCCCTCCACGAACAGCATCGGCACCGTCAGCACCACCGGCGTGCCGTCCACGATGATGCCCATCCGACCGCTTAGCAGCTTTGACACCAGCACGTCCGGCCGCTCACTGTTGCCGACCTGAGCGAAGATGGACCAGGGGTTGTCCTCAATCAGCTGCTCAATGTAGCCGGACTCCGGTATGCTGTCGATGCAGATGCGTGACAGTCGGTGCTTCACCTCTGCCACCAGTTCATCCCGCACCAAATCCCGCAAATAGATGATTCCGACCTGCGTGTTGCTCCTCTCTCCGATGGTCATCTTTTCCAAGACCAAATCGGCATCGCGGAGTCTCCGGCGAATCAGCGAGACGTTTGTGGTCAGGTGTTCCGTGAACCCTGCCTGCGAACCGCGCACCAGCCGTTCCGTGTTTGGTTCCGAGATGGCCCGTTCCGGCGCCTTGGCCGTGCCAAGCGTGAGGCCAAGGGTTGACCCATCCACCAGCAGCAAACAGTCGCCGCCCACCAAGCTCTGCCGTAGACTCACGACGTCACTGGAATAGGCCAGATTTCCGACCTTCAGCACTGAGTTGCCCAGCCGTTCGATCGTCTTCCGGGTATCCCGGCCGTCTCCCAGCTTCCCCGTCGCCCCAAGCAGCGGCTGCAGCACCATGTCGCCGATGATCTGCTGCTCGTTCATGCTGTCCAAGAAGACCAGCGCTGCCCTGATTGGCCTTTCCGTCGGCAGTAGGATCAGACGCACAATCAGGTCCTCACCAGCTACCGGCGAGAAGTGCTCCAGATCGCGATCCAGAATCCCTGCCAACTGCGGAGGCGAGTCAGCCCGATCGTGCCGCTCACTGAAGACGGCGTTCAGCTTCCGCTTGATCAAGTCAAACATCCGACCCCTCCCTCCATCATTCCATTGGCACTAGTGTTTCCAGAGAGAGGAGGTGTATGCCGGGCACGTCGTGGCTCTGCCAGGTCGTCTCAGGCGGGCGCCGTTCACGGCGCCCCTACGCGTTGAATGAGGTACGTCGCGTCGCCGTGCGTTGCTCCCCCCGGCCACTCGTAGGCGCGCATGCATGCGCCCCGCCTCGTGCGTGGCTCGCGTGAGTCAAGAAGGTCCGTCCCCATTGCTTCAGCCGTGGGGGCGTGCGTGTTGCCTTCCCTGGTCGCCTTGCCCCCGGTTGCACCCCCGTTGGCCGTAGGGGGCGCATGCATGCGCCCCGCGAACCGTCTGAATCTTCTTACTCTCAGAGGAAAAGGCGAAGGAAAATAATTACTGGGAACTGAATATCATTCCTTGAGTGGCTTCACGCCGTCTTGGCCGATGGATGGCCAACCAGCAAGGAGGAAAGATATGTCTTTCAGGAAAACCCCCCTGATGATTGCCCTCAGCCTGCTTTCAGCTCTTCTGCTGAGTTTCGTGGCAGCGCCAACGGCGAGCGCCATGGAAGTAGGGGACCCTGTCATCTACGAATCAGAAGCAACAGCAGCACCCACGCAGGGCGCAGACCCGGATTCTGATGCATCTCCCTCTGCAAGTGTGATTGCCCAGGAGACCAGCGAGCCCATTAGTCTGCGGCTGGCGGGGCAAGGTCTCGGCGAACCCAGAGTGCACGTAGCTTACCGGCAATACTCCGCATATGGCGGCGGATTCACCTACAAGCACATCTGGCAGGAAAGCCTGTCGCCTGTGATTACGGCGATGACAGACGGCTGGCTAATCAGCCTGGCCAATCTTGACTTCAATGGTTCTGATTCCTACATCGTCGGCATCTCCACCGGCAATGCGCTCTTCACCCGGGAGGTGACGGAGGCAGACCTGGGTCAGGAGATCGTGCTGACAACCGCCGGTCACATTCCCTTGCAACTCAGCTTGCCATTCGTCCCCACGGCGGTTCCGGAGATTAGGCTGAGTCGCCCTGACGGTGACACGGCTTGGTTTGCTGGCGCGGTGGCGCCGGGAGCCTTGGTGCCCTGCGCCTTCTACAATGCCCAGGTGCTGTTTTGGCAGCCTGACGCAGCCTATTCACTGATCAAGTCAGGGCATCAGCACTCGCCACAGTTTAGCACCATCAGTTTCGCCCTGGCCGACATAGTGCCAATCACCATTAACCTTCCGGCTGAAGATGCTGTGATCTTCGGCTTCACCTACCTGGCGAACACGCCCTTCGGAGACACTGCCTGGCCTGGCTGGCGGCAGACCAGTCCCGGCCATTACCGCGCTTGCATCACCGCCGGCGAGTATGAGACATTTCGGGTGCAGGTTCATCTGCAGGGCTACGTCTATACCTGGGAGGAACACGACCTGTGGGTGGGGGATGAGCTGCGCCTGGGCGACCTGCAGCTGCAGGCTACACTCAATCTCAGCAAGCACATGTTCAGCCCAGGCGAGACGATCAGCTACTCAGACAACGGCTTCGGAATCCTGGACGGTGCCGGGCGAAGCTGGACTGTCAGGGATAACGCTGATTGGAGGGTGCTGCGCGGCGAAGTCGCGCTCATTGGTGTCGGCGCCAATGCCTCCCCTGGCGAAGTGGTGCTGCCCTTCGTCAACGGCGAGATAACCCTGCCGACGGAGCCGGAGGGGCAGTATCAACTGGTTTACCGACTGCAGGAAGGCCCGCTCACCGTTCAGTCCAGCGTCCCTCGGTACATTACTGTCGCCGATCTCACAAACCGCATCGTCCTGCAGATCACGGGCGAGGCGCTGGCTGGACCGATGATCCACGTGCATTATCGCGAGGAAAGCGGCGAAGGTGGCTTCGCGTTTCGCTTTCTTAAGAACGCGGACATAGGCTCAGACGTCTCTCCCATCCCTGGAGGTTGGCGGATTGTCTTGCCCCAGCTCGATTTTGAGCTCAGCTCATCCTATCGCTTCGGCTGTTCCGCCGGTAACGCCGTCTTCACCCGTGAGCTGACTGCTGCCGACGTGGGGCAGACAATCAGTCTGGCGGTGGGGGCAGACCACGTGCCGCTCAAGCTGTCGTTGCCGGTTGAGCCTACGGGCACCCCCTACATGCTGCTCAGTTGCATGGAAGACGGGCAAGCGTGGCACTGTGGCGACGGGCGCGACGGTCTGCTGGTTCCGCCGGGTAGTTACAGCGCCCAAGTGCTGTTCTCGGCCAACGGCATCCCTTATACACTGTTGGCAGGCCATGAACACCGAGCAGATCATGACACCCTCGTCATCGACGCCGCTGAAGTCGCGTTAGCCAGCATCACCATCCCCGTGCCTGACGCTCAGGTCTCATACCTTGGAAGTCTTGTGGAACCGCCTCTCGGCATGGGCATGTCCCGCCCATGGGTTAAGCAGCCGACTGGACAGTATGTCTCGGGAATCAGCCTCGGCAGATACAAGCGACTGGAAGTGGATGTCTATGTTCCGGACGGCTGGTCATACGTGCTCAAACAGCCTGGCCTGGAAGTGACGGGCGATCTTGACCTGGGCTACATGCACCTGCAGGGGGCCCTGAAGCCAGCCAAGACCACCTTTCTCCCCGGTGAGACAATCCAACATTCAGCCGAGCAGTTTGGTGTGACAGACAAAGCTGGGCGCGTCTGGGAAGTGTTCGGCCCGGACCACCAGCCTGCTGGCTGCGAGCTCGTCTTCATCGCGCCCGACCAGACTGTCACGCCTGTCCCGTTCATAAACGGTGCGGCGACGCTGCCACCCAATCTATACGGGGTCTATCAGATGTTCTATCGGGTTCTGGGCAGCCCCGTGCCGGTGTATGACAGCCCCGCTGTGCCGGTTGTCATCGGAGAGCAGAACGACACCACCATCACCGGTGAGTTGCTGCTGTCAGCCACTGCTGCCGACGAACTGACTGTCTGTGTCACTGCGCTCGATGTCACCGGTCAGGCTGTCGCCGACACCACTGTCACCATCTCGGCAGGACAATCTGCGGCAGAGTTCAGCCTGCAGTTGCCGGCAGGTGTCTTCGGCTGTCACCTCATTTACAGCATCTCCGGTGGGGATGGGCGCTACATTGACCAGGCCTACTACCACAGCCAGTATGGTTCAATTATACGCCGGGAGAATGCCAGCCTGGTGCTGCCCACGTCTCATGCGCTGTTCAAAGTGCAGTCTGCCAGCACTTATGACAGCCAGATTCGGCTGCGCTTGCCGCTGGGGCATAGCACGACCGTCGCTGCAGTCACCATGCCCTATGTCTATTACACCCTGGCTTCAAGTCCGCGCTATGTGCGCGAGTCCACCTGCACTTGGAGTGCAGACCTGCAGGTCAGCGGTTGGACGATTGGTATCAGCGGGCTCACTTTTGACAGCAGCCGCCCCGGATACACCGTCGCCGTCTCCGCCGGTACAGCCATGTACATCGCGGAGATAGGGCCTGAGGACCAGGGCAAGTTGCTGACGTTGGCCACTGATACGCTGCTTCCGCTGGAATTGGGGTCTCTGCCCCCAGGCCTCAGTGCTGCCTACCATAAGGAGATCTACCTGCACTTTGTCGATGAGCAGGGCGAATATTTCTTTTGCGGAGCCGTGGAGCCGGGCGCCTTGGTGCCGGCTGGCATCTACCACGCCATGCTCAACGCTCGTTCCCAGCAGCAGACCTGGGTTCTTACCAGAACGGACCACCCGGTCGCGCCCGCCTGCCAAGCACTCAGCTTTGGCCCCACAGAGCTGGCGCGGGTGACGGTGCAGCCACTGCTGCCTGAGCATGCACTAGTCAGCTGGATTGAAGTCAGCTACTATCCGCTGGCGGATTGCACGGCGCCGCTCATTCCCCTGCAGCCTGATCCAGCATCAGGGGAATGCCATTTCTACCTCACCCAGGGTGATTATGCCAAGGTTGCGCTGCAGGCCAATCTGGGAGGGGGAGTGGTCAAGCAAGAGCTGGGTCCGCTTGTCCTCAATACGGATACGGCTGACCTTAGCCTGGACTTGCGGTTGCATGCATATCTCAACTTGCCCAAGGCTAGGTATGCTCCTGGCGAGAACCTACAGTTTGGCGTCGACTTCGGCCTGCAAGATGAGTCAGATAACTCTTGGCAGCTGTACGACTACAGTGGCAACCTGAAGTGTGGCCGACTGGTGCTCAGCAGCCCCGACGGTCTGGCGTGCGACCTAGCGATCACGGCAGACGGAAGCACCAACCTGCCAGCGCTGCCTGGCTCGTACATGCTCCTCTATCAGCCAGATAGTCTGTTTCCCGTGGCCCAATTTGCAGTAGCCAGCATCATCGTTGCTGACCAAGAGGCCGCCCCGATTAGTTTTCAAGTAGAAGGAGGTTGCCTCTGGGCACCGCAGGTAGAAGTCTGCTATCGGCACTATTTGAACGGGGCCGAGTTCGAGTATCGACGTCTGCCAGCCGAGCAGTTGCAGACCACAATCAGCGAGACTGATACTGGATGGGTTGTCAGCCTGTCAGATCTAGACTTCAAACTCTCGCCAGATTACACCGTCAGCATCTCCACCGGCACTGCCATCTTCACGCGGGCGGTGACCAAAAACGACCTCTACCGCCCGATCACTTTGGTTGCCGGTGGCGCCGAGCACCTGGCAGTGCATTTGTCGCTGCCGTTTGCGCCAGCGTCCACGCCGCGCATCTTCCTCCAGCGGCGCGAAGGTCAGATGGCGGCCTATCCTGTGGGGATGGCTGTGGACGGCACCCTGCTGCCGCTTGGCAACTATGACCTACAGGTTCTGGCGGAGGGGGCGTCCGGCAGCTACTCACTATCCCGGGCGAACTATCAGCACACACTGGTCAACAACACCATCGCATTTGCTTCAGCCGACATTGTTCCGGCCTCCATCACCGTTCCTGAGGGTGTCACCTCGGTATCGTCCAGTGGCTCGCTGACCGGGCAGCAGTTCCAGGAACAGAGGATGGCAAATTGGGTTGAGGTGGAACCGAACCGCTACTCCGTCAACCTGAGCGTCGGCGAGTACAGCGAGCTTGCGCTAAGCGTCCGCGCCGGTGATTGGGAATATCGGCTGAAGGAAGGGAAGACACAGCTTGCCAAGTCACGCGATTATGGCACGCTAACCCTGCAAGCAGCCTTCTCGCTGCAGAACCCCAACCTGGGGTTTGGGGCAACCGTTGACTGCAATCTGGCCGGCTTCGGTGCCTACGATGCTGGCAGCAGACAGTGGCGCGTACTGGATGCGAACCAGTGCCCATACAGCGGCCGGATCAAGCTGACTGATCAGAATCAGGTCTCCGTCAGCATCGCCATTCAGGACGGCAAGTTTACGTTGCCCCAGGACCTAGGTGGCCAGTATGAGCTAGTCTACCATCTGGACCAGGGTCCGCTTTCGATTGCGCCTAGCACTCCGCTCGCCGTCTCCATTGCTTCGCCGGAGCCGACAGCCTTAGCTGGTATCTGGCTTGGCTCGGAGCTGCTGCCATCCTTTGTGCAAGGAGCGACTGTGTTCGACGCCGAGTTCCCACCTGGAAACTTCTATCTGGCAGCGAGCGCAGTGGATCCAACTTGCAGCGTGCAGATCAGCCCAGTTCCGCCGGCGGTGCATGCTGGTCAGGTGTGCATCACCGTCACCACCGCTGATTGCTCGCAGAGCCAAATCTATCTCATCAACTTCACCACGGTCTGCCCCTCTGGCGATGTCAACGGAGACAACAAGAAGGACATCACCGATTTGGCCCTGCTTGCGCTGCACTACGGCGCGCGCTTCGGCCATGACCCTGGCTTCTCAGCACAGCACGACCTAAACAAGGATCGAGTGATTGATGTCTACGATTTGGTGATTCTGGCCAGAGACCTGCTGTCGCCAGCCACCCCAATCTGAAAGCGAAGAGACGCATCTGAATTACGTCAGCTGACGAGAAAGGATAGCCCTGCTCTCTTGACCACTGCTTCTGCTTCACCTCTTGCCTGTGGGGCAAGAAGGTCCGTCCGAGACCACTGAAAAAACCCATTCTTGTCATCCTGAGCGCAGCGAAGGATCTAGAAAGGCCCATGTTCATCGGTGTTTCAAGATTCTTCACTTCGTTCAGAATGACATTTCCCCGGGTTCTTCAGCAATCTCGGTCCGTCCCCATTGCTTCCGCGTTAAATGAGGTACGTCGCGCCGCCGTGCGTTGCTCCCCCCGGCCACTCGTAGGGGGCGCATGCATGCGC
>JAEZJZ010000046.1 GCA_023436245.1 Bacillota bacterium
CTCGCGCAGCATTAGGCTGGCCCAAGCCAAGTGGCCCTCTTCGTCCACCTGATTGACCATGTACAGCTGCTGCAGATCACGATCGGCCAGGCAGTCGCGCTGAGCGGCGTACTCGGCGGCGGCCACCTTCTCTATCCGATGGATTACCCTCAGCCCCACTCTCGGATTGAAGGAAGAGACAACAGCCCCGGAGAGGCGCCCGATGCGATCCCCGAACTGCTCCCAGATGCCGAGCGGCACCTGCAAGCGCCGCCCAGCCGCTTTTAGGTCGCGCAGATGATCCGCTTCCACGTCCATGGCGCGCAGATAACCGGTTTCGAGGTGCAGCAGCCCGTGCTCACGAGCGCGCATAGCCAGCAGGTGATAGAACGGAACCTGCTGAGCTTCCAGCAGAGTGGCTCGTTTCAAGAATCGCTCTTGCTTCGCCGTCAAACCGTTGGCAAGGCGTCGCCTTTGCCGTCTGTGCCAAAACAAACCAACTGCGGTCACCACCACGACCGAGATGATGATTTTTCGTTTCCTGGCCAAGTAGATCACCCCCAGGTTAGCATTTCCCCGGGGTGACGGTGGATACACAGATCAGGAGGGGGCGCCCGAACACGGGCGCCCCCTCGAACGCTTTGCTACTGTAGCTTGCCCATAATGTCCAGGGCCGAGAGCACGAACAGCTTGACTGCCCCCTTCAGCGCAGTCTCGTCAAAGTCGAACTCAAAGGTATGATGTCCTGCCTGGTTGATGTCGGCGCCGATGCTGACGAAAGTCGCCTGGCCACCGTTCTGCTGCACCCGCTCCATCATGTACGTGTAGTCCTCACTACCGCCGCCTTCGCGGTTACCTTCCACCACAGAAGTGAAGTCGCTGATGCGCATGGCCACCTGCCGCAGGCGATCCACCAGCTCGCCACTGCTCTCTCCGCTGCGGGCGGCGCCCATGTGCTTAACCTCGAAAGTGCAACCGTGCATGGCGGTGGCGTGCTCCAAAATGCGCATGGCATAGCTGTACATGTGGTCATTCAAGGCGCTGGTGAGGCCGCGCGTCTCAACCGCCAAATGCGCCCGATCCGGAATGACGTTGCGACCGGTTCCAGCATTCAGCCGACCGACATTGATGCGAGTAGCTCCCTTGCTGTGTCTGGGAATAGCATAAAGGTTGAGCACAGCAGTGGCAGCTGCCAAGAGGGCATTGTGCCCGCCTTCTGGAGTGCCACCCGCGTGCGCCGGCCCACCATGAATGATTGCGTCAAACTTGGTGGTGGCCAGGAAACCTTCACGCCCGCAGGTGACGGTGCCAGTGGCCACACCGCTGCTCAAGTGGGATCCGATCATGTACTGCACGTCATCCAGAATGCCCGAACCGACGACCGACTTGGCTCCGCGCACGCCTTCTTCGGCTGGCTGGAAAACGAGCTTGATCGTTCCCTGCAGTTGATCCTTGATTTGCATCAGTGCCGCCGCCACCCCGAGCCCGATGGTGGCGTGACCGTCATGGCCGCAGGAATGCATCACGTTTGGGTTGACGGAGGCAAAACCCTCCTGCACCGGGCGATGGTCCGCCGCCTGCGATTCAGCCACATCGACCGCGTCGATGTCAAAGCGCATGCCGATCACCGGGCCCTCACCAGCGCGAAGAATGCCCACGACCCCGGTGAATCCTCCGGCCAGCTGCGGCAGAAATTCGGGCACCGCCCCCTGTGCAGCCGCGCGCTGCAGATGCTCAGCCAAAGCTTGTTCAGTGGGCAGCCCCATGCGATCGGCGTCGTTCACGACCTCTCTGCCCAACTTCACCTCGTAGCCGAGCTCCGTAAGCCGCTTGGCGATGATCGAAGCCGTGCGGAACTCCGTCCAGGCTGATTCGGCATGCTTGTGGAAGTCCCGCCGGCAGGCCACTAGCTCCGGTTGCAGGGAATCAACGAACTGCTCAACTTGCTTAATCAACAAAGAAAATGCACCCCCTTGTATATATCTATCTTCGCTCTGTGCATCGGATTCCCTTCGGCATACGAAAAACATAATTCCGGGTAATCATTGGAACAAAGTTCAGACATTTTCGTCTATCGGATCGAAGTAAGTCGCAGGGGGCGAAATGATGCGGCAACAATCTAGTTGGAAGAGGATCGCTTTGGTCTGTCTATTGATCGGCATCTCCAGTTTGGGTGGGTATCTCCCAGCGGAAAGCAGCTTTCCCCAGGTGACAGTGCTGGCTTTCGGCGAACCGCTGGCAGCAAAGCCAGTACCGCTGCTGATTGGCGGACGGGTATTTGTGGCTGCGGAGGCGATGACAGAGGCTCTCGGTCTGTCCAGCCACTGGGACCGGCAATCTGCCACCCTTTACCTCAACTCCTACCCGGGAGAAGCGCAGTCGCGTCCGACGGGCAGGCATCTGGGTTATCCCGTGCTCAACCTGATCGTGCATGGCGAAAGAGTGGCGATGAGCGACCCAGCCATCCTGATCGGCGGCGATCCGTACGTGCCGCTGCGCACAGCTCAGCAGTTCGGCCTGCAAGTTGGCTGGCAGCCAGCTACACGCACGGCCTTCATCGGGGCGCCCGATCGTGAGCATCTGCCGCGCGTGGGCAGTATGGCCAATCTGCAGAAACTGCTCGCCCGCAATGACGTGCGGTGGGGCTACGACTACATGGAACAGGCTACTTTTGGGAAAGAGACCATAATGGCAGATGATGCCGGCGCTGCCCCGCCGACACAGGGCGAGTCCGTCGATCATTCCTCCACCAACACGCAGGTAGCAGGCGTAGATGAAGCAGATATCATCAAGACTGATGGACGGTACATCTATCAGGTAGCGCAGGCTGCGGTACGCATCAGCCAGGCATATCCGGCGACAGATCTGCAGCTGATCTCGTCCATCGACCTGACCGAGCAGGGAATCAGCCCGGTTGACCTGTTCATCGATGGCGATCGCTTGCTGGTGATCGGGCAAAGCACCGGGCACTACCATTCCGACGTACGGTTTGGCGAAGCAGTGGACGGGGCATCCAAGTTGGCGTCCGGCATCATGCCGACGCCTCCTCACTACTGGCAGCAGAAGAGCTGCGCCTTAGTCTATGACATTGCCGACCGCACGCACCCCAAACTGACTCGCACCGTCGAGCTTGGCGGCAATTATCTCACTGCCCGCAAAGTGGATTCCCGGGTAGTGCTGCTGGCCAACCAGCCTCTTTATGGCAATCCGATCGAGCCATCCTACCGTGACTCGACGGCAGGCGAAGACGTGCAGAAGTTGGCATTGTCCCAAGTTGAGTACTTCCCGGAACGTCAAGGCAGCAGCTATCTGCTGACAGCAGTCTTTGATTTGCGGTCAGATGAGGATCCGGCTAGCGTTGCCGCCTACCTCGGCGCTGGAGATAATGTCCACATGTCCGAGTCCAATCTCTATGTCGCCACCAGCCGCTGGTGGACGAACGAGAGCAACGTCTACAAGCTACATCTATCCGACAATAAGCTGACGTTCCAGGCAAGAGGCACGGTGCCTGGGCACTTGCTCAATCAGTTCTCCATGGATGAGTGGTCAAACGCCTTCCGGGTGGCGACCACCTACGATCAGAACGGCCAGACAGAGAATGGAGTATACATTCTGGATGAGGCAATGACGGTCATCGGTCAACTCACCGCTATCGCGCCGGGAGAGCGCATTTACTCGGCCCGGTTCACCGGCGAGCGTGGCTATCTGGTGACGTTTGAACAGGTTGACCCGCTCTTCGTGCTTGACTTGTCAGACCACCGCCACCCCAGCATTCTGGGGGCGCTGAAGATCCCGGGCTTCAGCACGTACTTGCACCCGCTGGACGATAACCACTTGCTCGGCATCGGGCGCGACACCATGGTGGTAGAGGATAAGGACATCTGGGGCAAAGTAGTATCCACCCGCGTGTTGGAGAAGGGCCTGAAGCTGGCCATCTTCGACGTCACGGACCTAAACAATCCGAAAGAACAATCCAAAGTGTTGCTCGGTGGACGCGGCAGCCAGTCGGAAGCACTGTACAACCACAAAGCTGTTCTCTACTCCCAGAGCAAGCAACTGCTGGCTTTACCGGTACAACTGACGGCCACGGCGGCCGATGATCTGAGCTATGGACCGACCGTGTTCCAAGGGGCAGTAGTCTACTCGATCGGTGCAGAGCAAGGATTCGTTGAGCTCGGCCGCATCAGCCACCTGACCGCAGATGAGCTGCAGAAACTGGGTTACCACGGATATGCTGAGGAGGCACAGATTCGCCGCCTGCTGTACATCGAGGAGAACCTATACGCAATCTCCGGCCGGAACATCACTGTGCATGAACTGGCGACAACAAAGCAAATCGCGGGCATCACCCTCCCCTAGTGAACCCGAAGACGCAAGGAAGCACTGCCGCAATCGGCAGTGCTTCCTTGCGTCTTCGAACCCTAAAGCTCAGACCAAGAGATTGCATAAGAGCCACGCGTCCCCTTAAGCTCTAATCGGACGCTGTAGTCACCGCTCTCCTCAGCCGTGATCACAAACTCCTCCTCAGCGTTCTCCGTCAGCTCTGCCTGCCACAGCGGTTCGCCGGCCGGGTCAAGGATGGATAACGAGACCGTGCCGGACTTCACCTCAATCGCGCAGGCAAAGCTCAACTGATCTCCTTCCTCCAGCTTGATCGTCCTGGTTTTGCTCTCACTGCAATAGCGATAGCGCGCTGTCATCGAGCCTGCTCGCTCTGATCCTGCATATCCAATCCGAAAATGGCAGCCTGCGGCTAAGGCCGCGACCAGACAGAGCAGCATGAGCAGCGAGCATCGATTCCGGGTTCTGTTCATTTCTCTCCCCCTAACGCTCAACTGCAAATCAATGTGTAACATAATCTACCTACGTCCAGCAAGCAATTTTGTTGCGCCCGGTAGCACAAAGCTGCGCATTTTCGGTTTCACTGATTTTTCACAAACAGCCTGAAAGAATGCCGAAGCTACTCGGTAAGATAAGGGGGAACCGAGAACAAGAAAGGGAGGAACTGAGATGTGGAAGAAGACGTTGACCCTGGCGATGGCCTGCTGCTTGCTGTTCAGTCAAGCCGCCTTCGCGACCGGACCTGCGACCGAATGGGCGAATGCTGCCTCCGAGAGATCTGCTCTCCGGCTGCCTTCAGCCGGAACGGTCGGCAAATGCTTGCCTCATCTACGCAGAGCCAAAGCCGAAGAGTCGGCCAAACCCTTTGGCTTCCGTCTCCGGGAACTGGAGGAACTGCAGAAATCCGATCCAGAGGCACTGAAATCGAAGCTACTCGAGGCGCACACAAAGATGGTAGCGAGAGCGCAGGAGATTGTGGATCACAAGGATACCTTGGCGCAGGAAATCATCGACCGGACTGTGGAGACTCAGACCAAAGCTCTGGAGCAAGCGACCAAAGCTGCGGCAGCAGCAACTGATCAGCAACTCGCCCAGAAGAGGCTGGAGTTCATCAAGGCCAAACAGGAACTGGTACTCGCTTCGGTAACCAAGAATGCACAGGAGATGGCTGACGAAATGATTGCTCACGCCGAGAGAGTATTGGCCAACGCCTCCACCGTACGAACCCGGATCGAGAACGGAGAGGGACTGGATGTAGCCAAAGAGTGGCGGCAGGAACGGACCCCCAAATTCCGGGGCCGCCACTTCCAGAACACAACAGACCAAGAGGACTAATAGGGCCTGTCATGAAGAATGGTGAGCGAAAGCCTCACCATTCTTTGCTGGCGGGCGATCTTGGTTTACAATAATCGTAGAACATGCCGATAGCTGCTAGATCCCCAACTGAACGACCCCGCAACAGGCTGCGGGTGCGGGCATCCGCGCAAGAACTCGACTTACAGGCTGAATAGACCGACGGGAGGTGTCCACATGCGAACGATCCATGTTGTTGATGACGATCAGAACATGCGCGAACTCCTGGGAAGGTATCTGGAACACGAAGGTTACCGTGTCTTTCTGCATCAAAACGCGGAGGACTTCCTACACGCGTTGGAAACACAGAGCGCGGATCTGATCGTGCTGGACATCATGCTTCCAGGGATGGACGGACTCGAGCTCTGCCAGAAGTTGCGTCATCAGTACAACACGCCAATTATCTTCGCCTCTGCTCGCAGCGAGGAGTTCGATCGCATTCTGGGGATTGAGCTCGGTGGCGACGACTACTTGGTCAAACCGTTCAGCCCCAGAGAGCTCCTGGCCCGCATTAAAGCTATCTTCCGGCGGATGGAGACCAACCTACCAGCATCACCTGGCGGCAAGGCTTTCCGCGACCTGCACGTTGATGCCGCCGCCCGCTTGGTGCGTGCCAAGGGCGAAATCGTTGAGCTGACCAACAAGGAGTATGAGCTACTCACTTTTCTGATCGAAAATGCCGGCCGCGCCTTCACCCGGGAACAGCTGGTGACCGCCGTCTGGGGCTATGCCTATGTCGGAGATAGTCGATCGGTGGATGACTTGGTACGGCGTATCCGCAAGAAACTGGACGGACTCTCCTCGGTAGAGATCAGCACTGTCTGGGGCTATGGGTATCGCATCGATGCAGAGTAGCGGAAAGCTGGCCAGTAGAATTACTCTCTATAACACCCTCTTTGCCCTACTTGCCTGCCTGATTCTGGCTGTCTCGACCAACTCGGTGTTGCGTTGGCACCTGACCCGCACGGCACAGAATGAACTGCAGGAGGTGGCCACCGCTGTCAGCAGCAGCCTGGATTTGGACACCGTGCTGGTCAGCTCGATTCAGATCAGGGCAGCCAGCCGCTTCCTTGGGGCGGATATCGTGGTGATCAATGCTGCCGGTCAAGTAGTCGCCAGCAGTTCCCGTGAGTTCATTGCCGGCCAAGTGCTGAATATCCCGCTGCAACAGACCGGTCTGGTCACGCGTCGCAGTCCCTTTCAAGCGGCAAACAAACAGTATGTCTATGCTATCGTCCAGCTGACATCTCAGCCGGGCTACGTGGTGGCCATTTCCGAGAACGAGGAACTGGCAGCCATTGCCCGAAGCATCATGAGCATCTTCATTCCGATTTCCGTGGTTGTGGTTCTAGGCGGCTCATTCTTTGGCGGATTATGGACCAACCGCATCTCCCGGCCATTGCGCCAACTGGAGGAAGCGGCGCATAGCATTGCCCGAGGGGAGTTCAAAGCGCCGCCGGACCTGGGCGGCGATGACGAAATCGGCGAGTTGTCCCGGGCGCTACGGGGTATGGTGACACAGCTGCAAGCCAGTGAACTGGCACAGCGCCAGTTTGTGCAAAATGCATCTCATGAGCTGAAGACCCCATTGATGAACATTCAGGGATACGCAGAGGCAATTCGCGAGGGCATCTACACAGGCGAGGATGTCAACCACTGTCTGGAAGTGATCGACCGCGAAGCGAGCGGCATGCGCCGCCTGGTGGACGACATGATCTATTTGTCCAAGATCACTGGCCCGGGCGAAAAGCTGGTGGCCGAGCCGGTGGTGCTCAGCGACCTGCTCTTGGCCGCCACGGAATCGACCCAAGGAATTGCCATGGATCGAGGACTGCAGTTGGTGGTGGAGCCACCACCTGAGGTAACCATCACCGCCGATTTCGACAAACTGGTGCGAGCGCTGACCAACTTGATCGCCAACGCCTGTCGATATGCCCGCAGTCAGATCACGGTCGCCGTCTATCTGGAGCAGAGCACTGTCACCATTGAGGTGCGAGACGACGGGCCAGGCGTGGAGGAGTCGCTGCTGCCCAGAGTGTTCGAGCGCTTCAGCAAAGGTAGCGCTGGCCAAAGCGGTCTGGGGCTGGCCATAGTGCAGGCAATTGTGGACGGTCACGGCGGCTGTGTCAGCGTGCATAATGATCACGGTGCGGTATTTTCGCTCCGCTTGCCTCGTTCCGCCTAGACAAATCAGGGAGTACGAGCAGGTTGTTAGGGATATCTGGCGAATCTCTTTTGGTGGGACAAAATGAAGAACCAAGGAGGTTGACTACGTGCCGCGCATGGAATTTGATCTGCACGAACACGCCACACTGATCTCTGCCGAAGGCAAGATCGCGCATTTGCTGACCAAGGAGACCTTTGGCCCGACTGAACTGTTCATGGCTGGAATCGGCGGGTGAATGTCCCTCGGTGTGGCTGGATATTGCCGCACAAAGGGACTGAACGGCACCGGGACTCGCATTGAGCTGGAAGTAGCCAACGATCCGGAAACCAAGCTGATCAGCCGCATGGACTTCACCGTCTTCTTCCCGGCAGATTTCCCGGAGGAGCATCGCGCTCCTGTTCGGGAGAAGGTAACTGACTGCTATGTCAAACGCCACCTCTTCTGCCCGCCGGAAGTGACAGTGAAGATAGCCGAGTAACCCAACGGTATTCGGTGTTACTGCAGAAAGGGACCGGGCTTGTCGCCCGGTCCCTTTCTGCTATGTTGCTATTCCGCCTGTTCTGGCTTCCTCGACCTTCTGCCGAAGATTAGCCAAACCAGGAAAGCCAGCAAGAGTGTGCCAACTGCCTTGCCAATCACTGGCTGCAAGCCACGCTTTTGCTCCTTCTGCGATTGCGCAGCTGCAACCGTTGGTTCCACCGAGGCGCCCACTTCGACACTCCCCACTGCCGGTGCCGCTGCAATGGACTCCGGCGCTTTGTCTTGCTCTGGTTTGCTACCTATACGCTCGCTAATCTGATTGCCAACGATGATCGAACAGATTGAGATGATCAAATGTTGCTTCTGATCCTGCATTGATATCTTCACTCCCCTTCACCTCTCGATCTATTTCCTACATCCAGTATATAGTCTATTTCGCCAGGTTAAAAGGACCACCTAAACCAGTGCCCTGATCCGTTGCCGTCCGCTGCTCAGCGAATAATCTTCCCTGGACGGTCTTTCTGGTAAACGAAGGTGCCTAATAGGGTGGCGATGAACATAGGTTAAGACAAGCCCAGGCGCTCGGTAATGCACCTGGAGCAATAAGGGAGGTCGGAAAATGAACTACGAAATCAGCCAGAACGAGTTGCAGCGGCGTCAGCGGGCAGCGCTGGCAGAGGTAGAGCGTCGGGGTGGGTCGGCCCTGGTACTCTTCGGTTCAACTGAGATCTTCTATATGTCCAAATTCGCTTTCATCCCCACTGAGCGCCCCATCTCTTTGATCATCCGGGGCGACGGCCATCGAACTCTTTTCGTGCCACGGCTGGAACTAGAGCATGCCGAGGAATATGCAGCTGTGGACCGAGTAGCTGCTTACCCTGAGTATCCTTCTGATGTACACCCGTTACTGCGGTTGGTCAAGTTGCTGACTGAACTCGGTCTGGAAAGGAGCACTCTGGTCGTGGACAGTGACGGCTATGGTTCGCCTCAAGGCTATCACGGATCGCGCCTGTCAGAAGCCCTGCCGCAGGCCAAGTTGGTATTCGGCAAGGACATCATCGAGAACCTGCGCATGATCAAATCACCGGAAGAGATTGACCTGATTAGAGAGAGCTGTCGTTGGGGCAATCTGGCTCATGTGTTGCTCCAGGAGTACTCTTTGCCCGGGAGGACCGAAAACGAGGTCTCGATGCGCGCCTCGATGGAAGCAACCATGACCATGATGAAGACCCTGGGCAGGAATTATCGCCCGGTGGGTTTGGGAGGTACAGGCGCCAGCGCCGGATTCCGTGGCCAAATCGGCGCCCATTCGGCATTTCCCCATTCCATGAACATCAATGCCGTACTCAGACCGGGAGACAACTTGGCGACCGGAGCCGGTGCACAGGTCTTTGGATACCACAGCGAGCTGGAGCGGACTATGTTCGTGGGAGAACCGAGCAGCGAACAGCGCCACTTCTTTGATCTGATGTTGCAACTGCAGGACCTTTGCTTCGCCTCAATTAAGCCGGGGCAACCCTGTGCTGTGGTCGATCAGGAGATGCGGCGCTTCTATGAGGAGCACAATCTCTGGCCCTACTGGCGGCACCACGTCGGGCATGCGCTGGGACTGCTCGGGCACGAGGCCCCCTTCTTCGACATCGGGGACCACACGATCATCCATCCCGGGATGGTCTTCTCCGTGGAGCCTGGCCTGTTCGTGATGGGGCTGGGCGGATTCCGCCACAGTGACACCCTAGTGGTGACGGAGGCAGGCATTGAAATGCTCACTTACTATCCGCGCGATCTGGAAAGCCTGATCTGTGGCTGACCGGGCAAAGGAAAGCGCCCCTACCCAGCTCTGGGGTAGGGGCGCTTCATCCTGGACTGGTCAAGCAGGAATCCGCTATGCAGGGATAATCTCCCAGTCAGCGTTCGGAATGAGCGGGAAGTCCTGAACTGCGTCACAGAGGTTATCAAGCAAGTAGAGCGCAGGGCGAACCTCACCTGCAGAGTTGATGAAGAACTGATAGTACGGGTAACCCTTGGGGATGTCGAGCACCAAGTTGGCAACAGTGTTGTTCGGGACGGTCACGGTGCGCAGCACGATGCGAGTCCAGGTCTCAGGGGTATCCGGAGCGGTGAAGGGAGCGGCAAACAGTTCCACGGTCACATCGTGACTGCTTCCAGTCAGGTTGGAGAGCAGTAGACCGAAGCGGTTGTTGCCGTTGCGGTAGCGTTTCTCGATATACAACGGGCCTGTCGTCCTAAAGGACATGTGAGTCACCTCCTTTGGTCTGGCATAGTGCATCATATGATGACGTATATCAGAGTGTTACTGCCACTCTTCTATATCGTAAGTGAGACTGTTCGTGTTCTATGGGAAGCTACTCCGACAACGAGCCCTGGTGTATTGACTGCGCTCAACCTGCTGGGACGAAGTGTCCCAACTGGAACCGGTCATCTGTGCTCCGTAGAGGCTCGGCATGCCGAGCCGATCCCGGCACCACAGCAGGCTGTGGTGCTGCGGTCCTGGGGAACTGGAACTTCTGAACGCTCTCGCAGGCTGTGGTGCTACAATCCAAGGGAATCGAGCTTTCTGACCGCCACCCGGCTTGCCGGGGCCGACGGTTTCAGCTAAAATGAGGCAACAGCTTGATTCGGGAGGTGTCTTGATGCAACAACCGGCGGAGCGACACTGCCCTGTCTGCGGTGCAAATCTGGTAGGCGCGGGAAGTTGTGATCAGCTCTGGTACAGAACGCAGGAGAAGGAGTTCACAGATGCCGGCTATGGGGCCGTGCATCACCTCAGTGTGCCGTGCTACATGATTCAGCACAATGCCTATTCGCGCGCTGGTTTCTGGCAGGTGCGCGATCTGCTGCAGCGGTTCGTGCTGGGGCTGGAGCCGCAAGTGTTTAGGCGGCAGGAAGGCGCTAAACAAGACAACAAGCAGCGTTCATTCAGCATCGTCAAGGGCGAAAAGCTGAATGCCTTAGATGGTAGGCGATGGTCGTTCACAGTGAGCGATGTGCGGCTCGAAAATGCGGAGGATTACTGTCGCGACGTCCGGCAGTGGGCAGAAAGCGTGTTGGTGGATACCGCAGAACTCGAACGACAACAGTGAGCAAACCGAGACTGATGGGGCTATTGCAGCAGCGCTGCATAAACAGCAGAAAGAGAGACGACGGCTGTCGCCTCTCTTTCGTTTGGGTGCACAGATGCTGCCTGTAGGTTGCCATGTGACGAAGCAAGGGTCGCATACATGCGACCCCTACGAGTGCCGGAATATGTATCACCATCGTAGGGGCCGCTGCCGAAAAGCCCAGATCAGGTCCTGCCCGGTGGTCTGGCCTACTCTGACTACTTTGCTGGAGAAGACGTCCGCCACAATCGCCTTGGCCACCGCGACAATGTCCGGGTAGGCTTCAAGCTCGGGCTGGCTGCGGACTTGCAGCCAGTTGATGGTCAGTTGGTCGGAAGCTACTGTTCTGGCAGAGTAGACCGGTCCCAAAGCTTGCTGTAACTGCCGTTGGTTACCAACAGTCAGGTCTCCCGCAAAGGGACTGTCCTCCGAGCTGCATGGCTTAGGCTTCGTCCCCTAGAGGAAGAGTCACTTCCAGGTCGTTGAACCAGCTGCTCCACTGAAGAGCGTCCTCAGCGGCGATAGGTGAAAGATAGCATTTCTGCCCGATCAGACGACGAAAGTGCGTCCAGATATGTACCCCCTATTCACGTTTGTCTCCCTCCACCCTACCGTAGATGGACTGCCGATGCAGTACCGAGAACGGATCCGAAAGAACTATCGACCGCTTCCTCCGATAGGGCCAGCGTGAGCGGATGGAAAGGGCCGGCCCAGCTGCTGCCGGACCGGCCTTCCTGTCTTCCGCTACACCGTAAACCGGTTGATCGCTTCCTGCAATCTGACGGCCAGTTTGGCCAGGCTCTCAGACGAAGCCGCGATCTGCTGTGCGGCGGCTGTCTGCTCTTCGGTGGAAGCTGCCACCTCCTCGGCGCTGGCAGCGCTCTCCTGCGTAATCGCGGCGATGTTCTCGATGGCGCCTTCCGCCTGTTCAGCGTTGCTGCTCAGCGTCACTGCCGCCTGATTCATCACTTCGATCTGTTCCTGCAACCGCAGTACGGTGGAGCGAATCTGCTGGAAGGAGGCATCTGTACCGCTGACGGCCATCTCCTGTTGGTCAACGGCAGTCTCCGTCGCCTGCATCTCAGAGACGGCGGAAGCCACTCCTGCTGTGATCTGCTTGATCAGATCGGCTATCTGCCCGGTAGCCTGACGTGACTGCTCCGCCAGTTGCCTTACCTGATCTGCCACCACCGCAAATCCTTTGCCCTGCTCACCTGCGCGTGCGGCTTCAATTGCGGCGTTCAAGGCCAGCAAGTTGGTCTGGGTGGCTACGCTGTTGATCAACTCGACGATGCGCTCAATCTGCTGCGATTTGGCGCTGAGGTCAGCCACGGCCCGGGCAACATTGCTCGTCGCCCGCTTGGTGCCGGCCATTTGCTGCTTCTGCTCATCTATCGTCTTCAATCCTTCAGTTACCCGTAGCACCGCGTCTCCAGTCATCTGGCCGGAGAGAACTGCGTCTGATGAAATGGCAGCCAGCCCAGTTACCATACGGCGCACCATCTCATTGCCCTGTTCAGCTGACTCGGCCTGCTCGGTTGCCCCCTTGGCCAGGTCGCTGATAGTCATGGCCACTTGCTCACTGGCCCTGCTCGCCTCGTTGGCACCGGCCGTCATCTGCTCGGCGGCCGAGGCGACTGTCAGTCCCATTTCCCGCATCTCGCCCAGCAGACTGCGCACCTGCTCAACCATCTCATTGAAGCTTTGAGCCAGAGTGCCCACCTCGTCATCGCTCTCAACCGGCACGGTGACGCGCAGGTTGCCTCCTGCCACTTCCTTGGTGATGGCCACCATCTGCACGATCGGACGGACGCTGCGCCCGATCAGCCAGTTGGCGGCTAACAGGGTAATCAGCAAGGTGCCGAAGCCGACCAGCAAAGCCCGGGCGCGCAAACCGGCGACCGTGGCCGCCACCTCATCGTAGTCTGCGGTCATGGCCACCGACCAAGAGGCGTTTTCCAAGGGGCGATAAAAGACAAGATTTCTGATCCCGTCCAGCACGTACTCGTCGTCACCCGATTCACCGTTTTGCATTCTGCCCGAAATGCTGGCCAGGTCCTGATTGCTGTGTTCGGTCAGCTTCTGCTGCATCACCCAGCTCGCGTTCGGGTGGGCAATGACCAACCCGGTCTCATCCAACATGTATCCATATCCATGCTCACCGATCTTCTCCGCGTTCACATAGGCGGTGAGGCTAGTTAGCTCAACAGTTGCTCCCAGCACGCCGATCACCTGCCCGGATGCACTCCTCACCGGGGCAACAATGGCAACGACGTTCTGGCCGGTAGCGTTGGAGTTGACCGGATCGGACACTACAACTTGGCCACTCATCGCCACAGGAAAATAGGCCCGCTCGGCTATGCTGCCATCCGTACCGCTGCTGGCCCGAAAGCGACCGGTCTTGTCTGCCAAATAGAGCATCTCAAAACCGGACAACTGCTCCTGATTGGCCTGTATGTACTCATTAACCTTCTCCCAGTCCATGTCCTGCGTGCGCTGCATGCTTGCGATCATCTGCACCTGGCGGATCCAGGCGAGAAGCTGATCATCCAAGCGCGAAGCCATCTTCTCCAGTTTCGCTTCAGCCAACAGGTGGACCTGCTCCATCACAGCATCCCGCGCCCCCAGATAGGTGAACACCCCTGATGACAAGAAACCCAGACCGACGAGAATCAGCACCGGCAACAGAATTTTCAGCTTCAAGCTCTTCACGAAAACCCTTCCTCTCCCTCTTTGTCGGGCAGCAAAGCAAGATCTGCAGCCGCTCAGAAGCCGCTGATTCGGCAGCGGCTCGCCGCCCATTTTGCACATATCGACAAGATTCGACTTTCGATCGTGGTTATCCTGCCGAAATGCGAGGATTATCAGGAAAAATTATTCTTATCAATAATCAAGGAGAGCTTCAGGAGGATGGGATCATGCGCCGCGAAAACGAAAGAGCATGCGGTGTTTTCCCCAATGCTCTTCGCCCACATCCAGCAGCCGCTGCTTGATTGCCTGGCGCTCATCCTCGGAAAATGCTCTTGGCATGATTGGTCTCACCCCTCCAATGACTATCATGAGAAGGTTGGTCATTGAGTCAATGATAAGGGTGCGAGTAGCTCCTTTGTCAAGGACCAGAGACCAGAGACTATCAATCAAGCACAGAGCTATACGATGATTTCCACCTGATCACCGTCCAGCAACACGTGATCCGGACCGACCAACTGGCCGGGAAACTTGGCAGACTCTCCAAAGACTCTGCCTTTGTTGACACGGCCTGCGATCTCCCGGTGTACCGCTCGTGCAAAATCGCGCAGAGTGGAGTCCCGCTGCAGAATAAAGGGTGTTCCGCTCTGATTGTTCCGCCTGGGGAAGACGCGCATCAGCCCACTCATTGACCAGATTGCCGCCCGCAATGCCTCCAACCCTGCGCCTGTTCCTGTGGAGACCGAGAGCAGCGCATGCGCGGCAAACTCTGACTGCACCGCCTGCCATACAGCATCTGCACCAGGAAGATCGTTCTTGGTGCAGACGACAAGCGGAGTCAGCTCCAGGTCCAAATGCGAAACCTCCTGCATCACGATCCGCAGTCCGTCCATTCCGCCGTCGTCCAGCGGCAGGACATAGATCAGGCCATCCGCATTTCTTGCGCAGGCCAGCAGCTGCTTACCCCCTCCCTTGCCCATGTGCGCTCCCTCGATCAGCCCAGGGATCTCCACCAGTTGAATATGGGCATGATTGATCAGAGCGGTGGCGGCAATTGGGCGCAACGTGGTGAAAGGATAGTCGCCAACAGCTACCTGGCGACCGCAGAGCGCCTTGAGCAGAGAGGACTTGCCGGCATTCGGCGGGCCCAACAGCACGATCTGAGCATCTCCTTGCCGGGGAACAGCCAATGAATCGGTATGTCGGCTTTGCTTCCGCACCCTCGCCTGTGCTATCTCCTCCGTCACCCATTTGCGCAGTTCGCCGTACGGACCTGAGTAGTAGCCAGGCAGCAGATCCAAACACGCCTTCAGTGCGTCGATGCGCTCCGCACCGTCCTTGCCGCGAATGCGACGTTTGATCAGCCGGCGCATCTCCTCGTGTGGCATTGGCATCAGTAAAACCTCCTAATCTATTGCAAAAGAAAAGGGGAGCCAAAGCTGGCTCCCAGAAGGCTGCCTGACAACCCACAAAGCAAGAATGGGCCGCCAGGCGGCCCATCAATTACCCTCAGCACGCAGTTAGCTGCGCAATACTGCTTGGGTCTGGGTGGCCGCACAGGCAAAAGGGCAGACTGCTCCCTTGGTGCGGCCATGGAAATGTGCCGGGCGCGATAGTTTACCAACCAAGACGCTGATCATGGCTCGTGTCATCTTTCCAGGCCCCCTTTCCATGTATTCACTCTAAGCGTAATGCCCGGCGGGGATGCAGCCAAGGGTAAAGTATGCGCTGGAACGTTTCTTTCCCCAAATGAGCCGGAACGACCAGTACGATCTGGATAACTTGTTGACTATTCATAGACAATGCAATACTATGTCTATGTAGACAATAGACCCATTCCTAATATGGTCTATGCGCACACTGATTTGGGGGAATGAGAGGAATGAGTAGAAGGCAAGTGAACCCGGATCGCTACTATGCCGGGGGAAAGCTCACGTCCTGGCCGGTGAAGCAGTCGAGGCAGTTGCTGGTGCTTGAGCAACTGATTCGGGACTTTCGTCCGGGGGTTGAATACGCGGAAGTCGAGGTCAACCGGATTATCAGTGAACGGTACGACGACTATTGCCTGGTCAGGCGCATGTTCGTGAACCATGGGTTCATGCGCCGCGAGAACGCGGTCTACAGGTTGAACCCGGAGTATCGATGGACCACCTGGCGCAACCGCTTCCTGCACGTTGCCGATCAACTGCGGGATGAGTACCGGGGAAAGGCAGGAATATTGGCCCTCGGCTGCTTCGGCAGCCTGAATCATGGTCAGCTCTGGGCTCACTCTGACCTTGACCTGCTGCTGGTGGTCGATCAGGAGCAGCCGGAGGCGGCCTACCAAGAGTACGCGGGGGTGACAGTGCACTGGCAGATACTCACACCTAAGCTGCTCGCCGGGATCGATCAGGCCGCGCTGCCGCTGCTGCAAGCGCTGGCGTCGGTGAGGGTCTGGGCTGACCGCGATGGAATGCTGCAGACGGCCGTTGACCGCGCCAAGGAACTGATTCCCTTGCGGCTGCCCGAGTACCGCTTTCGGGAGTTGACGCAGGCGATGGCGGCATTGCATCTGTCCGAAAAGCAACAGGCGCTGGGCAACGCGCGGGATGCCCGAATGGCGGCAGGGAACGCACTACACAGCCTGGCGGCCATGCAACTGGCGGAACAGGGTTTGGTCGCGTCCCGACGTAGCTTCGACCTGAACGGTCAGACCCCGGAAGCCACAGGGACCTACGATCGCCAGCAGACAAGCTCGCTTACCGCCACGCTTGAGCAGGCTTGGCAACAGGCCCGGGAGCCGCTCGTCCTGCTTGCCAGACCGCTGCTGCAACTGCTCGCGAACATTGGCCCTCTCTCCTACCCGGAACTAGAGCGCAGACCGGAGTTGCGCGGGCTGGCCCTTTCCGAGCGGCTGCTGCACGAACTCTGCGCCACCGGCGCGGTGACGCGGCTGCAGCTAGAGCACCCGGTCGTGGGCTGGGAGTACAAGTTTCAGGTCGCCGATAACCAAACGCATGCGTAGGCAAAGCAAGAACCGCCCGTTCAGGGCGGTTCTTGACTATTCTGAGATAATCTGCTGCACCCGCCCCACTTTGCCGTCGGTGAGGCGCACCTTGATGCCATGCGGATGTGTGCCGCTTTTGGTCAGAATGTCTTGTACAGTGCCGCGCGTCAGCTTGCCGGTTGACTGGTCTTCCTTCAGCACTATATCCACCGTCAGTCCGGCCCGGAGAGCTGCCCTCTGCCTGCCATCCATCTGCAATCACCCCCAGCAGCAAGTGTACCACAAGCGCGACGCCCCTATTGCACTGGTGCAACGGACAGTCCGCAAGCGCGGATGATGGACTGTGCGATCTGCTCAAGTGACAGACTGTCAGTTTCTAGGCAGATGCTCTGCTGCTCTCGGTAGAGGGGGAGACGGGCCGCTGCGCGCTCCCAGACTTCCGGTGTGCCTCGTCCGGATAACCGCTCCTGCAACGTTTCGGGCGAACAGACTAAGGAAATGCGATGCAGTTCAAACTGACTGTCTGCCCACAGCCGGGCAAGCAGACTCTGCACGATCGCTTCTTGATGCATCACCCAACTGAAGATGACATACTGCAGACTTGAGTTCTGCAGGAAGTTGCGCAGTAGGTGCACGATGTTGTCTTCCACCATCTGCTTATTCTCCTCATTCACCCGAAATGGGTGCATCATCCAACACCCATCGCCGTCCAACCAGACGGAGCCAGGCAGGAGTCGGTATAGGCGCTCACAGACGGCGCTCTTGCCCACCCCCATCGGCCCGTTGACGAAAATCAGTTGCTTCACGCTCTTCACCTCACCAGATTGTTCAGGCGCCTCGGAGCCAGTCAGGGCCATTATCGCACAACACTCTGCCCTGTTCCAGATCGACTGCGCGCCCAGCTGAACCGTCCACCCTACAACGCTCACACAAGTCATGCTTGCCGTTACCAAGGACAACCAATAGAATAGATCAAACAACGATAGAAGGAGGAGCATTGATGCAACTGACGATCAGCATTTTGGCTGCGATGCGTTCGGAACTGGAACCCTTCTTGGCACTGGGCATGGGTGGCGAGGCGAATGAGATTTTGCTGGGCAGACCGGTCTATACCAGGCGGGCGGTCTATAGCGACGAGGACGGGCGATCAGTTGAGGTCACGCTAGTGCTGATGGTTTCCGGGGTAGGCAAGGTGCGCGCCGCGTCAGCTGTGCAGGCACTGATCGACCGCTACCGGCCAGATCTGGTGTTGAACATCGGCACTGCCGGAGGGTTACGCCCGGAGGTGGAGATCGGCGACATCGTAGTCACCAGCAAACAATACCAGCACGACTGCCAGCTCTGGGAGCACTATGTGGCCGAAGGTGATCGCGAAATCGGCGATCTAGTCTACTCCCGATTGGCCGCTGGTTACCGGGTGCACCGCGGCAGCGGCTGTGCCGGAGACAAATTTGTGAGCGCCCTGGAAGCCAAGCACCAACTCGCGGCTCAGTTTGATGCTTACTGCGTGGACATGGAATCGGCCGCCATCGCTGACACCTGCGCGATCAACCAGGTACCATGCTGCACCATCCGCTCGATCTCCGATTCCTTGCTCGGAAATGAGGGGGAGTTCGAGCAGAACTATCAGCGCGTGTCGCAGGAAGTGGCTCAAGCGGTAGCTCCGCTGATCGGGCAAATCGCACTGCGCCTGGCGGCGCGCGGCAACGCAGAGCAGCAGGCGACGCCTGCCTCCGGCCGTTTCACGCAGATCAGGACGCCACGCCTATTGCTCCGGCGCCTGCGACGCGGCGACGCGTCAGCGCTCTGGCGTTATCGCAGAGACCCGGAAGTGGCGAGGCATCAGGGCTGGGATGACTATAGCGAAGAGCAGGCCATCACCATGGTGCGAGAGCAATCCAGCTTCGAGCCGGGTTTCGCCGGAACCTGGTTCCAACTGGCCGTGGAGCTGCTTGAAAGAGATGAGCTAATCGGGGATATTGGCATCCATACCCTGCCGCCTGATGGCCGCCAATCCGAACTCGGCTTCACGCTGGCGCGGGACCATCAGCGCAAAGGCTACGCGACTGAAGCTGTGGCCGCGGTCCTGGACTACCTCTTCACCGAACTGAAGCAACACCGGGTCACCGCCTCTGTGCATCCCGAAAACGAGGCTTCAATTGCTCTGCTGCGCCGGCTCGGTTTCAGGCAGGAGGGGCGTCACTGCCAAAGCGTCTGGATTAAGGGCGCCTGGCAGGATGATCTGCAGTTCGCCCTGTTGCGTGCAGAATGGAAGCAATCGCGAATCAAGGGCGAAGCGTCAAAGGCTGATTGAAGTCGGCAGAGCCAGCGCGCAGTGAAATCGTTCAGAACGCCCGGCTTCTCTGGTATCGTAGGGGCTGTCGCAATAGCCGATCAGCATGCGGGCGCCAAAGGTACAAGCCGATTCTTGACAAGCAAGAATCGCTCTGTTGGAGACCCGTGTTTGCGCCAGTTGTGCACTCAAACGCAAGAGAGACGATAGCCATCGT
Source organism: Bacillota bacterium (assembly GCA_023436245.1). Taxonomy (GTDB): domain Bacteria; phylum Bacillota; class UBA994; order UBA5500; family UBA5500; genus JAEZJZ01. Next base: position 19,627 of record JAEZJZ010000046.1, read on the forward strand.
CTCTCTTGCTCTTTTCATGAGGTGCTATTGCGACAGCCCCCGGGAGCGGCGCGGCATGCCGAGCCTCTACGGAGCACAAACTGAACGTTCTCACACAACTGTGGCACTACAGGAAGAAACTGGACTGATGGCGAAGAGAAAGGGGACGTCCGCCGAAGGAGAATGCGGCGACTATTTGGGGAGGGTGGTCCGAAATGCTGGAGTTGCCTGAAGCAAGAGTGCTGGCTGCGCAGATCTCGCAGACCGCGACCGGGAAGACGATTGCGTCTGTCCTGGCCAACCATTCACCACACCGATTTGCCTGGTTCCACGGCGAGCCGGACGACTATGATCATCAGTTGCGAGGTCGGATAGTAGAGACTGCAGTCGCGCATGGCGGCATGGTGGAAGTGGCCGCCGAAGAGATGCGCTTGCTGCTCGGAGATGGGGTCGCTTTGCGCTGGCTCCAGCCCGGCGCAAAACGGCCCGGGAAGCACCAGTTGCTGGTCGAGTTCACAGATGGCAGCGCACTGATAGCCTCGGTGCAGATGTATGGAGGGATTTGGGCCTTCCGAGCGGGCGAGTTCACCAATCCATACTATCTGACGGCCTGCGCCAAGCCCTCGCCGCTTGCGCCTGAGTTTGATCAGAGTTACTTCGTCGGTCTGCAGAGCGACAGCAACCGATGCAAGAGCGCCAAGGCTTTCTTGGCCACAGAGCAACGCATCCCCGGCCTCGGCAATGGCGTGCTGCAGGATATCCTCTGGAATGCCCACATCCACCCCAAACGCTCGCTAAGCGGTTTGAGTGAGCAGGAAATGAGCGACCTCTATCACTCTGTCAAGTCAACGCTGCACGCAATGGTAGAGCAAGGAGGTCGTGACACAGAGAAGGATCTGTTCGGGCAGCCAGGAGGCTACCTGACCCGGCTGAGCAAGAACACCGTCAGCTACCCCTGCTCGGCCTGCGGCGGCTCGATCAAGAAGGAAGCCTACTTGGGCGGCAGTGTCTACTATTGCACGAACTGCCAGAAGTGACAGGCGGGCGCCCAGGAGGCAGCAACCTCCTTGGCGCCCTTCTGCGACTAAGACGCGGCTCAGGCTTGAGCATGAGCCACGGGTATGCGATCAGCATGTTATGTCGCCTCTTCTTCGCGGTAGCGCCCGATAATCTCCTCAGCCACGCTTCGCATCCTTTTGCGCAACCCCTCCGGCTCCAATACGTCGATCTGCCCGCCATAACTCATCAGCCAACCAAACCAGCCCCGCTCGCGTTCGGGCAGACGCAGCTCCACCAGCCATCGCCCTTGACCATCGCGCTGGCAACTGGCTTTGGGAAAGCGCTCGCTGAGGGAGACCAGGAGGTGCTCCGGGCAGCGCACTCGGATGTCAAGAAAAGGTCCCCTGTCCGCCTGCTCGTGACCGGCCAGAACCTGAGGCCAGTGATCATGCGCTGACGCAAATGGTTCGCCAAGGCGCAACTCCTGCATGCGCGAGAGGCGAAACAGCCGATAATCCTGTCGCTCTCGACAGAAGGCGAACAGGTACCAGGCGTACCAACGATAGATTACTGCGAGTGGTTCCACCAGCCGATCACTCACCCGGCCCTCACCGTCCGTGTACAGAAAGCAGGCTGTTCGTCTGGCTTGCGTAGCCTGCCGCAGCAATGACATGCTCTGGGTCATGCAATCATCCTCACGCATGACGCCGAGGTCAACCTGCAACTCGCCGCCGAGGGAGGCAGGCGGTGCAATTGCGGTCAGCTTCTCCAAGACCCCATCCAAGCCCGAGTCTGGCAAACCGGAAGCCAGCCCCTTGACGGCGGTCAGCAGCAGCGCGAAGTCGCCTGCGCTGGCCAGCTGCCCTGTCATTCGCCAGCCGTCAGCCAACCGATAGCCGCCTTTAGCGCCCTGGACTGCCGTAACCGGAATGCCCGCCAGGCCCAGCGCCTCAATGTCGCGCTGAATGGTGCGCATGGAGACCTCGAACCGCTCCGCCAGCCGGCTGGCCGATGCCTGCTCATGATTGAGCAGATAGGTGACAATCCCTAATAATCTCTCTATTTTCATCCTTCGTCACCGCCCTGCTGACCGTGTTCTGCGCGAACACTCTACTCCCTATGTTCGCCCAAAACAGCAACAAATGCTAGAGTGGACAATGGATTCTTGTGCTAATACGCTGCCAACAGACGGGTGCAGCTATGGTCTACGCCAAGGGGGGAGGATGACTGGGAGAAGCTGCAGTACACACTCAACCACCTCCAGGCACTGTCGTGCGTCCGCGCTGAGGCACACCGCACTGCGGGAACCGCCCCTTGTCTCACGGCGCCTCTACCAACAGTCTTGCACCGCACCGAGGATCGCCGAGGGCCATTTGACTTTCGTACTGGAACATGATAGATTTATCGGCAAAGGCGATGAAGGGGAAAACTCGGCTGATGCGCTTACAGAGAGCCGCCCACCTGCTGCAAGGGAGGCATCGATCAGGCCTGTTCCCACCCCAGAGCTGATGGCGACGAGCCATCCGGCATCCCACCGATAACCGGGAGCTTGAGTGGGCCAATTAGGCCAACCAGGGTGGTACCACGGGTAGTAACCCCGTCCCTAGTTCAGGGACGGGGTTTTATCTATTTGATTAATGATGAGGAGTGAAAGAAAGAAATGGCTAACGAGAAGAACTTCGTGCAGGCGATTACCCCTCAGTCCGAGGACTTCTCCCGCTGGTATCTGGACACCATCCAGAAGGCCGATCTGATGGATTACTCGCCAGTTCGCGGCTGCATTGTCTTCCGACCGGATGGGTTCGAGCTATGGGAGCGCATTCAGGCAGGACTGGACCGTCGCTTCAAGGAAACCGGCCATCGAAATGCCTATTTCCCGATGCTGATCCCGGAGAGCTTCTTCCAGAAGGAAAAGGAGCATGTCGAGGGGTTCAACCCAGAACTGCCCTGGGTAACCGAGGCTGGCGGCGAGAAACTGGAGGAACGTCTGGCCATCCGGCCGACGTCCGAGACGATGATCGGCTACATGTACAGTCAATGGATCCAGAGCTACCGTGATCTGCCGGTGCTGATCAACCAGTGGGCCAACGTCTTCCGTTGGGAAAAGCGGACCATGCCATTCCTACGCACATCGGAGTTCCTTTGGCAGGAAGGTCATACTGCCCACGCTACTGAGGATGAGGCGCGGCGCGAGACGATGAGCATTTTGGACATCTACGCTGACTTCGTGGAGACAGAGCTAGCCATCCCGGTATGGCAGGGACGCAAAACCCCCTCTGAACGCTTCGCTGGAGCGGTGGACACCTACTCCATTGAGGCGATGATGAAGGACGGTAAGGCCTTGCAATCAGCCACGTCTCACTACCTTGGCCAAAACTTCGCCATCGGTTTTGAGATCAAGTACTTGGACCGCGACAACCAGCAGAAGTACGTCTATACCACCTCCTGGGGCGCATCAACTAGGCTAATTGGGGCCCTGATCATGACCCACGGCGATGACCGCGGTCTGGCGCTTCCTCCTAAGATGGCGCCGGTGCAGGTGATCATGATCCCGGTTGGGCCGCCCAAGCTGCGAGACCAGGTGATGGCCAGGTTCGAGCCGCTGTTCGATGCTCTCAAAGCGTCGGGAGTGCGGGTGCAATCTGATCTGCGCGAAGAGACTCCAGGCTGGAAGTTCAATGAATGGGAAATGCGTGGCGTGCCGCTCCGACTGGAACTGGGGCCGCGCGACGTGCAGAATGGGCAATGCGTGTTGGCCAGGCGTGATACCGGCGAGAAGCTGAGCGTCAGCCTAGATGATGCAGTACAGCAGGTGCAGCAGTTGCTGTTGGACATTCAGCAGAACATGTACCAGAAGGCCGTTGCCTTCCGGGATCAGCACTCGCATCTCGATTTGGACACGCTGGCCGACCTGGAGCAGCATATCGCTCTGCAGGAAGCTGCCAACGAGTTACCGGGCTGGGCTCTGCTGGGATGGTGCGGCGATGCGGCCTGCGAGGCCAAGGTGAAGGAAACCACCAAGTTCACATCCCGCAACATTCCGTTCGATCCGCCGGCGGAGAAGCATACCTGTGCAGTCTGCGGCGCCGAGGCCAAGCACACCGTCTGGTTCGCTCGCGCCTACTAGTAGGGCGTCAAGTCTCAAACAAGATGACGCAAGCCTACTGACGGCAGAAAGTGGCCAGACCAGAGTTGGCGCCGCATGGCAGATTCTTGGTTGACAGAGCAGTAGTATGAGTTCAGGGGACAAACGAGCGTACTCGTTTGTCCCCTGATGCTCTTCTACTGCAATAGCTGCAGCAACTGCTCACGGCACTCCATCGCCGCCTGGTAACCGAGGCGAATATAGTGGTCGGTTCTGGTCAAGTCGATCAGGCTCTCCCCAGCCATCTTCGGCACAATAGACACATCAGCCTCGCATGACTCCACGACACTCAACTGCCGCTGCATGATTTCGAAGGAGCGCATCATCACGCCCATGATGCCGTCAATCTGTGCACTAGCGGCCGCAGATGCGTAAAGATCGACCGCAATCACTAGCTCAGCCCCCAGCTCCCGCGTTGTCTGCACCGGCACATTCTCCACTAGGCCTCCGTCCACCAATAGTTGTTCACCCCACTGCACCGGCTCGAACACGCCGGGGATAGAACAACTGGCGCGTACCGCCCTGGCCACACTGCCATGCGACAGCACCACCCGCTCTGCAGAGTGCAGGTCGGTGCACACGGCGGCAAACGGAACGGCTAACGCATCAAAGTTGTGGCCGTGCAACAACTCCCCGAGTAGCTTCTCCATGCGCTCGTTACCCAACAAGCTGCGCCTCGGAACGAGTAGCTGGCTGAGATCCCGCCAACTCGTGCTGCGCGCCAGACCGGCCAACTGGTCGGGCGAATAGCCTGCAGCATAGAGCGCGCCAATGATACTGCCACTGCTGGTGCCAGCCACGCAATGCACCGGGACGCCGATTTCGCGGAGAGCCTGGAGAATGCCAATGTGTGCGATTCCACGCGCCGCTCCCCCACCTAAAGCCAATCCAATCTGTCGCAAAGCTTCCATCCCCTTTCTCTCTACACACATTATCAGCCGGCGATTCACGTAAGAATTAGCAGGGAGATCGATAGCGAATCAATATTCTAAATATTATCGCTATTACAGCAGGAGAAGGGTCCCTGGTGGACGAATAATCAATCAACTCAAAGACTTCTGCTGTCTAAACATTCCCATGACTTGCATTATTATGCAATAGAGAACTGCGGCTGCTGAGGGCATAAACTCAGCCACCCAGAAACTGTAGGAAAGGAGGTGAAAATGATGAACCCAGGAACCATCTTCGTATTCTGCACTTTGTTGGCCTTTGGCGGATTGGTGATCGGCGTCCTCCTGGCGACACAGAAGGGAAAGATGCGGCCGAAGATTCGGCGCATTCCGGCCCTCGATTCCATTGAGGAGGCTGTGGGTCGTGCCACGGAAATGGGTCGCCCGGTGCACTTCACCACCGGTTACGGCGAAATCACCACTTCGACCGCTCCGCAGACGTTTGCTTCCTTTGCAGTACTGGAGCATGTGGTCGGTTTGACTGCCAAGTACAACACCCAGTTGATCGTCTCCATCAAGTCAGCAGAGTCCTTCCCGCTGACACAGGAACTGGTGCGCCAGGCCTACTTGGCCTCCGGCAAGCCTGACATGTTCAAGGAGGATACCGTCCGCTTCATCTCCACGGCTCAGTTCGCATGGGCGGCCGGCGTGCTCGGCATCTTCAACCGCGAAAAGGTAGCGGCCAATATCATGATCGGTTACTTCATGGCCGAGTCCCTACTGTTCGCCGAAGGCGGCGCTCAGGTGGGAGCCATTCAAGTTGCCGGAACTGGTAACTTGGCTCAGACCGCTTTCTTCGTGGCTGCTTGCGACTACACGCTGATCGGTGAAGAACTCTATGCCGGCGGCGCCTATCTGTCTCAGGATCTGAAGCAGATCGGCAGTCTCGGCGGTCAAGACTATGTCAAACTGGTGACCATGGCCTTCATCGTCCTCGGGACTATCCTGGCGACGGCAAAGAGCACGTGGTTGGTTGATCTGATGAAGAAGTAAACCAAACCCAAGGGAAAGGGGGTGCAATCAGTGCGCAGAACGGTTCCACTAGTAATCGTCTCTTTGGTCGGATTCCTGCTGCTCTCAGCGTATTTCTTTAACTTCGCCATTCCCGGCACAGGCACCGACTTGAAAGGCGTGTCCAGCACTATCACCAACTGGGGAGTCATCGTCGCCGCTTTCGCTGTGGGCTTGGCCTCAGTCAACCTGATCAGGATTCACATGGCCAAGGTAACCCGCCAGAGGGCAGACTGGATACACAGCCTGGCGCTAATCGTGACCATGTTCCTGTTCATTATCGTCGGTGTCTATTCAAAACACAATCCAGACAGCGCATCTGCCAAGGCTCTATTCCAGAACTTGTTCGATTATTCCTATAGCCCGTTCGGCTCGGCAATGTTCGCCATCCTGGGTTTCTATGTTGCCTCTGCGTCTTACCGCGCCTTCCGTATGCGCAGCTTCGAGGCCAGCTTGCTGCTCATCGCAGCCGTCCTGGTAATGATGGGTAACGCCCCAATCGGAGCTCTCATTTGGAACAAATTCCCGGTTATTGGCAACTGGCTGCTGTCAGTTGTGAACATGACCGGCCAGCGCGGAATCACCATCGGAGTCGCTATCGGCGGTTTTGCCACCAGTATGCGCGTTCTGCTCGGGTTCGACCGCGGCCATCTCGGCATCGGCGACTGAGTGAGAGGAAAGGAGGTGCTCTTTCGTGCTAGAACGCTTACAGAACGTTGACCGCCGTATCATCTATGTGATCCTGTTGATCGTCTGCTTCGTGCCGATGGCCAAACCGATCGGCATTCCTCTGCAAGTCAATACTACAACGCAAATGGTCTACGACATTGTGGAGGGCCTGGATCCGGCCACGGACAGGGTGCTATTTGTGATGGACTACTCAGTCGGCGGTTCGGCTGACGTTCATCCGCAGGCAGTGGCAGTGGCCAAGCACTTGGCGAAGCGCCATATTCCCACGGTGATGGTCTCCTTTGTCGACAGCGGCACCATGTTCACCGAACAGATCATCACCATGCTGGGCGACCAGGTTACCTACGGCGTTGATGTCGTCAACTTAGGTTACATGGCCGGCATGGAGACTGCTGTCAAAGCATTCGTGGAGAACCCCAAGACATCTTTCACCCTTGACTACAACGGGAATCAGGTCGCCAGCCTGCCGATCATGCAGAGCGTGAGTGACATCCAGGATTTCTCGTTCATCATCGACTTCCAAACCGGTAACCCCGGCTACCAGGACTTCCTGCGGCAGTTGCCCGCTGGCATGTCCTATGCAGCCGGCATCGTCACGGTGAGTGTGCCGAACGTGATGCCTTACCTCAGTTCCGGTCAGCTCTCCGGCCTGCTCCAGGGCCTGCGCGGAGCAGCTGAGTACGAGGTTCTGCTTAAGGAGCCAGGCGATGGCGCGGCCATGATGGATGCCCAATCCATGGCGCACATGGTCATCATCCTGTTTATTGTCGTCGGCAATGCTGCCTATTTTCTGAACAAGAAATCGGCTGCCAAGCCGAAAGCCTAGCGCTCAGTGAGGAGGTGAAACAATGAACGTTTCGACTAACCCCTGGGTGTGGTTCATGGGCATAGGCATGCTCGCGCTCTTTTCCTTTATCTTTAAGGAGAATCAGGCCTACCGCCTGTTCGAGCATATCTATGTGGGCGCCGCAGCCGGCTACGCCGTGGTGATCAACTACGGCAACATCGTCGACCGGGCTTGGACGCCTTTGGTCGAGAAGGGCGAAATGAGCCTAATCTTCCCCATCGCGTTGGGGTTACTGCTGTACACGCGCTTCATCAAATCGATTTCCTGGCTGAGTCGCTGGTCGATGTCCTTCCTGCTGGGGATCGGCGTCGGAATCTCCGTCTACGGCACGCTGCAGTCTCAGTTGATTGCGCAGTCCAAAGCCGCGATGATGCCACTGACCTCCATCAACAACGTGATCATGTTCGTGGGAGTACTCTCCGTCATCTTCTACTTCTTCTTCGCCATGGAGCAGAAGGGAGCCGCGCGTGAGGTCTCCAGAATTGGCCGCTACGTGATGATGATTACCTTCGGAGTCGCGTTCGGAAACGTGGTCATGGGCCGCATTTCGCTCCTGCTGGGATGTATCAATGATATCTTCGGCAAGTGGCTGGGGATTATCTAGCTGACATCATCAATAACAAGGCCCCGCAGTTCGCACTGCGGGGCCTTGTTTGCGCTCCAAACTCTACCCACCGTCAATCCAGGCGGCTGATAATGGTCAAAGCCGGCCGCAACCGCTCCAGCAACCCTGCCAGTTCCGGATCCGATGCCATCTCCTCCATCACCCTCGCCGCCGCCTGGGAAATCACCCCCGGCCCCCAGTACTTGATGCCACCCTGACGATCCAGTTTGGCAGCCCGATACTGGCAGAGATAGCCGAGCAAAACCAAGCGATAGTAGACCGCCAACCGGGTCATCTGCTGCTCGTATTCCGCCGTTTCTGACTCACTCAGATCGCGGTGACTGAGGTAATACTGGAACAAGCTGAGTTCATCCTCCGCGCCCAGACCAGTGGCTGGGTCGCAAACCAGCTCAATCGCATCAAAGGCGGAAACATCGGAGCGAACACCATCCCAACTGATGCGGTTAGCCGTTTTGCCCTGCATGAAAAAGGCACGGGGAGAGCTGTCCACTAGTCTCAAGCCAATCTCAGCCTCTGTCGTGCGGAACAGCGGTTCGGCGGCATCAATGATCTCGAAGAACTCTTCGCGGCTGACTGGAGCCCCCACTTTCTCCCAAGACGACAGAGAATTCTGCAGTTCATCCCGGATCTTCTTTTCGAAGTGTCCTGCTCCGGGTGGGAAGAACCCCACGCTGTCCTTGCCGCGATCATGGAATGTGGCCAGATCGGCGAGCACAGACTGCAGCAAAGCCAGGCGCCCGCCCTGTTCAGACTGTTGCAGTAGGTCGTCTAAGCGGCTCGTTCCCACGCCCTCAGTCAGGGTAATCAACTTCTTCGCATCATGGGCGATCAAACGCGGGAAGAACACCCCGATCTGGTTCAATCGCCGCAGGCCTTGGAGTTCAGCATCAACCTGCGCCTTCTTGGCGGCCAACACCTGCTCCTCCTTGGTCAGATCCTTGAATGGATCCTCCTTCAGACGCTCCAAGTAATCGCCACGCTGCATGGCCATCGGCGAGGACGAGGGGTCGATCATCATCTCATCGGCCCCGGGGCGCGAGTTACGTTCTCTCTCGCGCTGCAACGACTCCAGTGGGTAGACGATCTGTGCCAGCAATGGACGTTTGCTGCCGTCAGCAAATCCGGCAACCATACTGTAATACACCCGTTCCTCGGCTTGATCTGCGCCAGCCGGGCCAAGGGCCAGGCGACTCACCTGCAGTCGCGTCGGGCCCTGCCCCCGTAGATCCTTGACATAGCGACCAACGAAGTTTCTATTCAGACGGAGATCGCCCGGGTGATTGATCCTCCAAATGAGCAAAACGATGAAAACCAGCAGGACAGCATAGAGCATTGCCATATGTCAACCTCCAAAACTGGATCGGGTGCACCGATCCATGGCCATTTAGCCAACCTGCACAGAGGCGCCGAAAGACATCGGACTCGGGCGCGCCAGTGCATTTCGCCACTGCATCATTTCGGCAGGGGCGAACGCTAATCCTGCTCGCGCTGTGTCAAAATACGACATCGGCAACGTTCGGAGTGCATTCTCTGCTACCGATGCTACAACCTGCTTATCGAATGACACCGCGCTACAGCTTGGCTGCTTCAGCCAGTTCGTGACCCACCTTGACTAGGTTGGCTATCTCGGCTTCTTTCGGATTCCAACGCATGGAGACCCCATCGCCGAGCAAGCTCCAGCCAATCCGCTGCAGATAGTGATTGATGGCCGCCACCGATCCGCCGCCCCAGCCCTCAGAGCCGAAGGCAATCGCTGTCTTGCCGGCTGGTTTGAGGCCAGCCAGGTCGTCCAGCAAGGGGGCTACTGTAGCCAACATCCCGCGATTGGTTGTGGGCGATCCAATGGCGACCGCCCTGGCCGACTGAATCGCCGCGATCAAGTCGTTGCGATCTGTCTTCGAGATTCGGAACAATTGATACTCCACTCCGCTAGCAGCTACCCCCGCGGCTATGGCATTGGCCATGCGGGCTGTGCTTTCCCACATGGTGTCGTAAGCGATGACCACTTTGGCCTGACGAGACTCCTGGGACCAGTTCTGATAGGCCTGCAAAATGCGATTTGGGTCCTGGCGGAAGATGACGCCGTGGCTGGGGCAAATCTGCTTGATAGGCAACTGCAGTTCCCCCACTTCCTGCAGTTTCTTGGCAACCAGCCGAGAAAACGGAGTGAGGATGTTGGCATAGTACTTGGTCGCCTCTTGCATGACTACTGACATATCCACCTCATCATCAAAGCGACCGGAACTGGCGTAGTGCTGACCAAACGCATCGTTGGGCATGAGAATCGCGTCTTCCTTGATGTAGGTGAACATGCTATCCGGCCAGTGCAGCATGGGTGCCTCCAGGAAGGTGAGGGTCCGCTTGCCCAGTTTGACCTCATCGAAGGTCTTGAGGACATTGTAGTCCCAGTTCTGATGAAACTGTTGGGTCAGGAACTCTGCCCCTTTCGCGGTGCAGTAGAGCTTTGCCTCCTTGGCCGTGTCCATTACCAGCGGCAGAGCACCGGAGTGGTCGACCTCGCTGTGGTTACTGATCACGCGTGTGATGCGCGCCGGATCGATCACCTCTGCTATGTTGCGCAGCAGTTCGTTGGCAAACGGCGTGTAGACAGTGTCGACCAGCGCGACCTCGTCATCGACGATCAGGTAGGCGTTGTAGGTTGTGCCTCGGTGGGTGGAATAGGCCGGGCCGTGAAAATAGCGAATATCCCAATCGATCGCTCCCACCCAGTAGACGTTCGGAGCGACTTCCCTTACCGGCATTTGCATGCCCTCCTCTCAGACTCCGATTAGCTAGTCCTAGTGTCTGCTTTCGCAGGTCATTTCTTGCAGCAAACATCAAGAGTAAGGGCCGTGTCGGTCAAATCGACACGGCCCTCAATGCATTCTTGCTTAGCGCTGTTCACGGAAGGATTGTCCCCTGACTGTCACCTGACGCAGGTGCTGGTTGATCACCTCGGGATAGCTCTGCACCGCATCCCGGTTTTCCCGGAGCAACTGATCATATTCCTGACCGAGCTGATGGTTGATCACAGACAGCTCCCCAAACGCGTGCTTTCCCAGACCGGCAGCCTGCTCACAATCGGGAGAACAGGGAAAGAAGTTCTTGGTGAAATAGGCCCAAGGTTCCCGCTTGTCAGCAGGAATGCTGAGCAACTCGTAGGCCGCCCTGGTCTCAACGTTGACCTCACCCGCGCGATTGTCCCGATATGCTTGAATGCAGCAAGAGGGATAACCGAGCAACCGTCCCAGCTTGGCGAGATAATCTGGCGACTGTTCTTCCGGGTAAATGAGCAGCGCCAGTGGGGTCGAGCGGGTGGCCCGTTTGTGCAGCTCCTCTTTGATGCGCAAGCGTTCGGCCATCAGCTCGTGCAGTTCATCCTCCACGGAGGGGCTCCGGAAGAGATACATCTCCCGTACAGTCGGTCGGACCTCCCAGAAGAATGTGCGCAGGCCAAACGCTCTCGCCCAATAGAGCAATGCCTGATAACCTGCCGATTCCTCTACCACCTGCTGGTAGGCTTCCCGCACCAGTTGGCGCTTCCAGGTGACGGGCCGCTGCCCCAAGTGCTGTAACTGCCATTTTGTTCTCTGCCACCAGCTCTGCTGTTCCAGTTCCTGCAGGCGACTGCGATAACGGCTGTCTATCTGCAGACCCAGCTGCTCTCCGTCCGGCAGCTCGCCTGGTATGGTCAGCAAGCTCAACGGCTTGACGCCCAACGCTACCAGCAGGAACCCTTCAATCCGAATGCGGGGCGATATTCGCTCCTCTTGAACAAACCGTTCGATCAGCTGTGCCCTGGCTGGCATTTCGTCTCCTCCTCCAAGCGTGGCTCACACCTACTTCTCTAGACGCAAGATGATATCCTGCAAGGCGATCAGATTCAGCAACACGCCAGCAACCCCCTGTATCAATGCGATGACGGGCGATTTCTCCCGCGTGGTAGTCCGCAGCGCGCGGGAACGTTCAGAAAGTCCGATTTCCCTAGGTGTCGTAGCACCACAGCATGCTGTGGCGCCGGGATTGGCTCGGCATGCCGATCCTCTACGATTGCCAAGTTGACTAGCCTCGCACGCTGTGGGCAACTTGGGCGGAATCATTGACTGAAGGCCAAACAAGAAGATAGAATGTCTATAAATCTCTATCGAGAGACAAGGGAGGACGAAAAATGGCGGACATCTCCGAGCTCTTCTGGCAGGCAGATCTGCAGGACATCAAGCGCGGTTATACCCACCAACAGGAAACTGACCAGTATACCTGCCTGATCTGCGGCCAGAGTTTCGAAAACGGGCGCATCTACTCCCATCAGGGGCAGCTGTACCAGGCTAAGAGATTCGTGGAACTGCACATCCGCAACGAGCACGATTCCGTGTTCAGCTACCTGCTACAGCTTGACAAGAAGTTGACCGGCCTGACTGAGCACCAAAAGACACTGCTCAGTCTCTTCTACGCAGGGCATGGCGACAGCGAAGTGGCCAAACAGCTCGGCACTGCCACCTCCACGATCCGCAACCATCGCTTCAGCCTGCGCGAAAAGCAAAAGCAGGCCAAACTGTTTCTGGCACTGATGGAACTGCTGGCTGAGCAAACACCCCAGCGACAGGCCTTCATTGAGATTCCTCGCAACAGCAGGCAGGTTGATGATCGCTTCGCCATCACACAAGCAGAACGAGAGGAGATTCTTGCCAAGTATTTTGCGGAAGGGCCGGACGGGCCAATCTCCTCCTTCCCCACCAAAGAGAAACGCAAAGTGGCGATTCTGCACCACCTGGTGGAGCGCTTCAAACTAGGCCAAACCTATACCGAAAAAGAAATCAACGCCATCCTGCGCCCCATCTACGATGACTATGTCTTGCTCCGGCGCTATTTGATCGAGTATGGGTTTCTTGATCGGACAAGTGATGGCGGCTCTTACTGGGTGAAGGTCTGACCGACAGCCGCGCTTGCGCCCTCAAGGGGCGCTTCTGCGTCGCCAGGCAGCCGGAAGTGCACCCGAAAGACGCTCCCCGACGAGCCGGTGTCAAAGCTCAGGCGCGCACGATGCTTGGAAACGATGCTATAGCAGGTGAGCAAGCCCAGCCCGGTGCCGGAATCCTTGGTCGTGAAGAAGGCGGTACCGAGCTTGGCCTGATACTCCTGAGGAATGCCGCAGCCCTGGTCCGCCACTTCCAGCACGACCTCGGCACCTTGCGCATAGGTGGAAATTGTCAGGCGACCGCCCTGGCTCATTGCTTCCAGCCCATTGCGCACCAGGTTGAGCAACAATTGGCGAATCTCCTTCAGGTCAATACGGATATCCGGGATTTCGTCCAACTTGAGGATGATCTCGTTTCCGCGCAAGGCCGCCTCCGCCTCCATCAGCGGCATGAGGATGCGTACGGCACTGCTCAGACTGTGCAATGCCATCTCGGTGGGCTTGTTCCGCGCCAATGAAAGAAACTCGCTGATGATCCCGTTCACGCGGTCCAGTTCCTCGATCATCAGGTCCATCTGTGCCTGCAGGGGGCGCAGTTCCGGACGCCTGAGCATCAACTGCAGATAACCCCTGACCGTGGTCATTGGGTTGCGCACTTCATGCCCAATGCTGGCAGCAATGCCTCCGACCAGATTCAGTCGGTCCAGTTGAGCGATTTCGCTCTGCAGCCGTTTGAGTTCAGTGATGTCCCGCGCCAGGACTGAAACCCCGACAATCTCGCAGCGCTCGTTTCTGATCGGAGAAAGGTTGAGCGACATGTTGATCAGTCGTCCATCCTTGCGCTTACGGCTGGCTTCCACCTGCAACGCTTGCCCGGCAAGCATCTGCTCAAGGTAAGGTATCTTCACCTTGTCACCATCATCGGGAAGCAGGACGGAAACCAGTTCTCCCCTGATTTCGGACTCAGCATAGCCATATGTCCGCTCCGCCGCGGGGTTCCAGCTATTGATTACTCCATCGAGATCAAAACTGTAAATAGCAACGTCAGCATTCCGCACCAGGGCGGCGTAGTGCCGCAACTCGTCCTGTCTCCGCTTCTCGGCGGTTATATCCTCAATCTGGCAGACACAGAGCAGGCGTCGATCCTTGTCGCTAACCAAGGCAGTGGCAGTGATCCTGGCCCAAGCTACAGCGCCGGAACTGGTGACGTAGCGCTGCTCCAGTTCATAGGAGCGAATGCGACCGGATGCCAAGGCCGTGAACATCTCCGCCCCGGCCGGAAGATCTTCCGGAAAGGTGCAGAACAGAAAGTGGCCGCCGACCAACTCGTGCCTGGAATAGCCCAAGAATGACGAGATGGACGCATTCACAGCCAGAACTGTACCAGAAGCATCGAGCAGCATCATGCCGGCAGTGGCAAACTGGCTGATCATGGAGAAGCTCTGAATGATCTCATCCACTTGCTTGTTCTGCACCAAAGCGTATCCGGCTGCTGTTTTCACCTGTTCGGAGGCCAATGGGAGCGGATTGCGAACTGGGTTCTGCACGATAATACTCAGCAGGCAGCGCTGACCCCTGATCTTCAGTCCACGCGACTGGACAGTCACCGGGAAGGCGTTGCCGGACCGGTGTCGATGAGTGGCAATGAACCGCAAACCGTAACGCTCGGCCAAGTCCGATCGAATATTGATGTCTGAACCCTCGTTGACCCTCAAGTCAGACATGTTCAGACTCAGCAGATCGGCATGGGAGTAACCGTAAAGACGTTCAGCCGCCCGATTTGCGTCCAGAATCCTGCCGTCAGCAGCACAGAGCAGCACTACCTCCTCTGCCTGCTCCACCAGGTCCGGAGATCTGCCGGCGTCTTTCCGCATCTTCACCATCTCCTCAATTGACTGAAATCTCACGCTAGCAACTCTTTGAGTTGCTTAGGAGGAAATTTCCTCAATCAGGTATGCTTTTCCTGCTTTCCATCGCCGCCAGATACCAAATCTTGCCCCAGTATCATTGACAAGCTGAGCGGATTGCGGCGGAGAACGCCAACCTGTGCTACACTGAGGGAAAAGCGAACTGATGGGAGGCTCTTGTGTGAAGATAGGGTTGATATCTGACATTCACGGCAACTATGCCGCGCTGGATGCCGTGTTGGCCGATCTGGCCAAGGACAATGTGGACCAGATCATCTGCCTGGGTGATGCGCTTTCCAGCGGACCGCAGCCGCGAGAAGTGCTGGCGCGCCTGCTGGCAGAGGATGTGGCACTGGTGCTGGGCAACACGGATCAGCGCCTGCTGCATCCGATTGCGCCAGACGGGCTGAGCGAACACGTGCGCATGCTGATGGAGATCGAGGCCTGGATCCGGCAGGTTGTTCCGGAAGAAGAGTTAGCTCAGCTAGGGAACGCCAGGCAGACAATCAGCGTCAAACTAGACGAGCGCCTGCAACTGCTCTGTTGCCACGGTTCACCAGGTTCCGTGGAGGACAGATTGCTGGCTCAGTTGACTGACGAGCAACTGGACCAGGTGCTAGCCGGTCGGCAGTTTGGTATTCTGGCGGCTGGTCACACGCATATTCCGATGGTGCGCAGTTACGGCACTCGCCTCCTGGTCAACCCAGGCAGTGTGGGCTCCGCGGTAGGCACAGGGCCGATCGCACACTACGGGCTATTGACCGCTGCAGCAGGCAGGATGGAGTTTTGCCTGCGTACTGTAACCTACGATGTCGGACCCGCCATACTACAAGCTCACCGCCACCAGATGCCGCATGCAGCCTGGTGGGCAGAACGCTGGGCAACGGAGTAGCTTCCGGTTCCGCCGGATCTATGGCCATGAGATGAAACTGCAAAACTCTAGATAAGGACAGGTAATGCAATGAGACGGAACAAGTTGATGCGCGCCTCGCTGATCACACTGCTGCTGCTGGCCGCCATGACCATGATCGTGGTCGGCTGCACCCCCGTTCAGCCACCGATCGTGGATGACGAAGAACCGAACGATCCCCCAGACCCTGAACCAGTAGACAAAGACGACCCATACCTGATCATCGTCAGCGCCGCCCATCCCCTGCCTGAGGATCAGGAACCGGAACTGAAGACGGTTCAGGGCAGCTTCAAAATGGAGGCCAAAGCGGCTGACGCCATGGTGGAGATGTTGACGGCCGCCAAGGAGGCCGGCATCACTCTGCAGGTGGTCTCTGCCTATCGCTCCCAGGCCAAGCAGCGCCAGCTGTATGAATCAAAGGTACAAACCTTCCTGAAGCAGGGCTATAGCCAGGCGGATGCCGAGGACACGGCCGCCACCATTGTCGCCCGTCCAGGAACGAGCGAGCACAACACGGGACTGGCGGCAGATGTGGTTACCCCTGAGTACTTGTCTCTGAACAGCGGCTTTGCCGACACTAATGCAGCGAAATGGCTGCATGCCAACTGCTCCCGTTTCGGCTTCATTTTGCGCTACCCGGACAACAAGCAGGCCATCACTGGCATCATCTATGAGCCATGGCACTTCCGCTATGTTGGGGCAGAGCACGCGGAGGCGATCATGAGCAACGGGCTCTGTCTGGAGGAATACCTCGAGGACTAGGCAAATCGCCGGGACAAACAAGGGATGTCGCAATAGCACCCCATGAATAGCGCAAGAGAGACGACGGCTGTCGTCTCTCTTGCGTTTGGGTGAACCAATGCTATCCATAGGCTGCGATGTGACGCCAGCGGGTCGCATGCATGCGACCCCTACGGAGCGACCGGGTATGCATTCGCCATCGTAGGGCGCCATGCATGGCGCCCGCTTAACGGCAGGCTTTTTGCGACAGCCCCTTCATCTTTTGGTTGCGCAGGTGCGTCAAATCGCATATATTATGACTGACGATATATCGCGGACCATAATATTGAGGAGTGAGAGTACAGTGAGCAACCAAGGCCCGATGACCGAGGCGATGTACTACGTGTTACTGGTGCTCAGCCGACCACAACATGGTTATGCCATCATGGCGGCGATCAAAGAAGCCTCCGATCAGCGCCTGGTGATCGGACCGGGGACGTTGTACGGGGTACTCTCGCGTCTGCAGAAAGACCAACTGATCTCGCTGGATGAAGATGACGGCCGGCGTAAGACCTACAGCCTGACGGAGAGAGGCCGAAACGCGCTGCAGCAAGAGCATCAGCGTCTGGTAGCAATGGTCCGGGATGGCAACAGCTACCTGGGAGGAGGGGGGGAAAGATGAGCGGCGTGCAGAAACGGAGATTCTGGTGGTTTGAGGAGTGGCAACTGGAAGAACAGGAATCGTGGCTCAGCGACCAAGCCAGGCGAGGCTGGCATTTGGAGGGCACTCGCCCCTGGGCGACCTTTCGCCAAGGGCCACCGCAGGAGATGCGCTACCGTTGCGAGGTGGCAACCGACGAAGATGAAGAGCGCATGGAAATCTACCGCGCGGCTGGTTGGGAGTATGTCGGCCGTAGAAATGGCCTGCAGATCTACCGAGCAGCCGTGGACGCCGACATTCCAGAGATCCATACCGATCAAGCCACCCTGGCGGGGACGATCAGAAGGCTACAGCTCCGGCTACTGCTCGGGGCAGGCCTGCTGCTCGCGCAATTGGCGCTTGGCGTCGCCTTCTCCCGCTTCGGGGGCAGACTACCGCTCATCTTCCTACTTGGTCTACGCTATTCCACCTTGCTGATCTTGGGATTCCTGCTGTACTTCCTGGGCGTGCAAGTCTTCGGAGTAATCCATCTTTCACGGCTGATCAGCAGGCTGCGCCGAGGTCAGCCCCCGCGCCACCAGGTGAACTACCGCCGCGCCCGGCGGTTCAGCGCGGCAAATGCGTTGTTCCTGGCGGTGACGCTTACCGCTTTGCTGGGAAGCCGGTTCACCGGCAGCGGAAACTCCTTCCCCCCTATTCCAACCGGTGAGCTTCCCATGGTCAGGCTGACACAAATCATGGATACTGCCAATAGAGCCTGGCAACGGTCAGACTGGGGAGACAGCGTGCGCGAGCGAGCTCAGGGTGATGTATTCAACTACTATCGCAGTGAGTGGAGCCTCTTGGTGCCAGAACAGCTCAGACTGCACGAAAAGCTGACCGTCGTGGGAGAACAGGGGCCGGACGGCGAGGCGTATGAACCCTGGCTACAGTCGGCCTTCTACCACGCGCGCACACCGGCTATTGCCCATGCGGTGGGTACCGGGCTACTCTACCAGGGACCATTCGGGTTGACACGCCCACACTCTGACCCTGCGGTCCCATCCCTTGTCTTCAGCTCTGCCGAAGCCAATCTCTGGCTACATGTCGGCCAAGACGCGCAGGAGTTCATCCTGCAGCATCACAACCAGGTATGGCACGTCTTCTACCGGGGACACAGCGAGATTCAGGACATTCTCAAGCTGACGGCAGACGCAGCAGGCGTGGAGATTGACCTGACGACCCTGCTGGAGGCGGTCCCAGTGCGTTGACTTCCAGCGCAACACGGGCATACACTATTAAGGCATCAGCCTCAGGGCCGATTGGCAGTCGAAGCCAAGTGAACTGAGATTTGAGGCCAGATCACAGATTATCCATCGACGGATTGCGCGAGAGCAGCATTAACGCGAGCGCCAGGTGGCAAGGAGTGAATGAGTTGCAGAGTAGGATTCGGGTGGGTGTCATCTTTGGTGGCAGGTCGGCGGAACACGAGGTTTCGCTGCAATCTGCCAAGAATGTGGTTGAAGCCCTCGACCCAGCCAAGTACGAGCCAGTGCTAATCGGCATCGACAAACAAGGTCACTGGTACCTGAACGAGCAGTCCGATTGGCTGCTGCATGCCGACAACCCCAAGTTGATCAGTCTGAACACAGCCAGTCGCAAAGTCGCGATTATGCCACTGCCGGAGGAAAACCAACTGGTTGGCCTGCAGGACAGGTTGCAGTTCGGACGCCTGGATGTCGTCTTTCCAGTGCTACACGGACCGTACGGAGAGGATGGGGCGATGCAGGGATTGCTCAAGCTAGCTGGCGTCCCCTGCATCGGCGCAGGGGTGCTTGGTTCGGCCGTGGGCATGGACAAAGACGTGATGAAGCGGCTGCTGCGGGATGCTGGCATAGCGATCGCCCGCTTTCGCAGCTACCGCAACGCCGCAGCGGCAAGGGCCGACTGGGCTGAACTGGTGGCTGAGCTTGGTTTGCCGCTGTTCGTCAAGCCGGCCAACCTTGGATCCTCCGTGGGCATCAGCAAAGTGCGCACTCAGCAGGAGTATGATCAGGCTGTGAGCAATGCGCTGCAATACGACAGCAAGATCGTGGTGGAAGAGACAATCCGCGGTCGGGAGATCGAGTGCTCCGTGCTTGGAAATGACGAGCCGATAGCTTCGCTCCCCGGCGAGATTCTGCCGAACCAGGAGTTCTACTCCTACGATGCCAAGTACATAGACGAACACGGCGCCGTACTGGATGTTCCGGCCAAGCTCACTCCGAATGAGATCGAAGCAGTCCAGACTCTGGCCTTGCAGGCCTTTCAGGTGCTCTGCTGCCAGGGCATGGCCCGCGTGGACATGTTCCTGCAGCCCGATGGGCGGCTCGTACTGAACGAGATCAACACCATTCCTGGCTTCACCAAGATCAGCATGTATCCGAAGCTGTGGGAAGTGAGCGGCCTCAGCTATCGCGCACTGATCGATCGCCTGATTTCGCTGGCCATGGAGCGCTTCGCCGAGGAGCAGCGATTGCGCACCAGCGTGGAGTAACTGCCGGCCACTGTCCCAGCACGCGGGGCTGCGCAGTTTGTGCTTCGTAGAAGCTCGGCATGCCGAGCCGATCCCTATCCCGCAGCATGCGAGACTGTTCATTTTGTCCCTCGTAGAGGCTCGGCATGCCGAGCCGATCCCTGCCCCGCAGCATGCTGCGGGAGCTACGGTGGGTAAGAAAGCTACTTCCTAAACGCTCTCGCGTGCTGCGGGGTCTACGGTAATGAAAGAGGCGACTTTCTAAACGATCTCGCATGCCCACCAACGGGACACTGCAGACGAAGAGACGACAACTGGCCGTCAAGCCAGTTGTCGTCTCTTGTGTTAGGGCTGGGGTTCTGGCTGTTGAGGGTCAGCCGAGTCGTGACGGTGCTCGACGCGCGCCCCTCTTTGGCCGCTACTAGTCCTGCTCTGTGAGCACCAGCGGACCGTCCTTGGTGATCACGAGGGTGTGCTCATATTGGGCGGAGAGCTTGCCGTCCACGGTGCGGGCGGTCCAGTTGTTGTCATCGATGGTCAGATCATGCCCGCCGGCGTTGATCATCGGCTCGATGGTGAAAACCATCCCCTCGCGCAACCGGATGCCCCGCTCTGGCTTGCCATAGTGCAGAATCTGAGGGTCTTCGTGCATGGAACGCCCGATGCCATGCCCAGTGAACTCTCGCACCACCGAATAGCCGCGATCTTCAGCGTGAGTCTGAATGGCATGGCCAATGTCCCCCGTCCTCTTGCCGATCAGAGCCTGTTCGATGCCCAGATAGAGGCACTCCTTGGTCACGGTCAAGAGGCGCTGCGTTTCCTCCGAAGTCTCGCCTACAGCATAGGTCCAAGCGGAGTCCGCCAACCAGCCATTCAGGTTGACCACAAAATCCACCCCGACAATGTCCCCCGACATCAGCTTGCGGTTGGTCGGGAAACCATGACAGATCTCATCATTGACGGACGCACAGGTGGCAAACTGGTACCCCCGGTAACCCTTCTGCTCAGCACTCGCTCCGTGTTCACGCACGAAATCCTCGACGAACTTGTCGATGGCCAGGGTGGTTATCCCCGGCCGGATGAAACCTCGCAACTGCCGATGGCAGGCAGCCACAATCTTTCCCGCCTCGGCCATCAACGCTATCTCTCGCTCATTCTTGATGATGATCAAAAACAGAACCCTCCTTGCACCACGGCTTCTGCCAAAGATTATACCATTAATCCAGCTGTTCATCCCGCAATCACCCAAATCCCCTTAAGCGCTGCGTCCCACCATCCAAGTTCTTGCCGTTCTCCGGGGAATCGGTGATGGCAGGCTGATGTGTAGGCGCATGTCCGTTGAGTCAGCTGCATCGGGCGCGACGCACTACCAGAAGTGACTGCCTAACGTCGCAACTGAGAGTGGTCCAGGCGAGCAAAGGTATGGGTCTCGATGAAGCTAAAGCCGAGCGAATCATAGAGAGCGCGCGCCCCCCGATTGCTGTCCAGCACGCCGAGCTTGACCACTTCTGCTCCGCGCTCGCGCAGCAGGTTGATGCAGAACTGGGTAATCTGGCGACCGTAACCCTTTCTTTGCTGGTCTGCCGCGACCACCAAGTTGTCGATGTAGTCCGGGCCCACCTGCGCTAACCCCACAATCTGCCCATCAACTGCAAACAGCCAATTGTTCTGGGCTGCCTCCTGGAACTCCTGGCGAGCTGCGGCCTGATCATACCCAGGTGGATAAGGCAGCGTGGGATGAATGACGTTAGTCTCACGCAGTTCCCGGAAGCCCTCGTTCAGCAGGCGAATGCAGTGCTCGAACAGTTCATCCGTGTAGGGCAGTGCCTGCAAGTCCGCGCGGGGGAAGCCGGGACCGGTATAGCTGAGCAGATGCGAAGAGAACCAGGGGTGGAAACCGCGCGCGGCGAAGAATGCGGGGGCCCCGCCCCGGTCAGAGCGATAGCCGGTGCAAATGAGGTCCGCATCCCGCCGTCGCAGGTGTTCCGCCACCACCGTCCAGAGGGCACTGCCGATGCCTCGCTGCCTGAAGGCTGGGCCTACATACAGCCAGCAACTGATCTGCTGCCTGCCGCTCGCAGTCGCGCGCACCCCGGTGACGGCAGCACAACCCTGCAGGACTCCATCCCCATATACCCAGGTGGTATTGTCGGTCAGACGCTCGCTGATCTCATCAGGCTGCATATGCTTGTCCTCCTGGATCAGGGGGATCAGTACCGGCAAATCCGCTCGTTTGAATGATCTGATCACTCTCTTCCCTCCCAAACATTTCTATCTATATTCTGGCACTGCGACCAAGCATCAGCTAGGGCAGACTTGGGTCAAAACGAAAGAATGCCTACCCGCGAGCCCGGAAACATGCGACAATTGCCGAAGAAGTAGCTCACCAAGGAGGCGCTAGTCCATGCGAAGCATAATCACGGTCAGGCACGACGATCGGGCACTCAAGCAGCAGTTGAATGACCTAACAGAACGCGTATTCGGCTTCACATTCACCAGGTGGGATGCGCTCGGCATGTGGGACAGCCGCTACCAGGCGTATGCCATCGAGGAAGACGGACGACTGCTGGCCAACGTCTCGGTAGCGTTGATGGATCTGCTGATCGGCGGTCAACGCCAATCGGCAATTCAGATTGGGGCCGTGGCCACCCTGCCAGAAATGCGCGGTCAAGGGCTGTCCAGAACTCTGATGGAACACGTACTGCACGAGTATGCGGCAACGCCGGCCTTCCTCTTTGCCCACGAAGCGGTACTGGACTTCTACCCCCGCTTTGGATTCAAGCGGATGGCGGAGGTCCAGCCGTTCATCCAGTTGGCGACGCCCCTGCGTGGTGGCACTCCCTGCCAACTGCTTGCTGCAGATCACCCCTTGCTCAGACAGCGCCTGGAGACGCGGCAGCGGTCTTCCGAGATCCTGGACGTGGCAGAGGCTGCTTGGATCAATCTTTTTCACCTGGTCATGGAATTCGGAAATGCCACATACTACTTGCCAGAGCACGATGCCATCGTCGTCGCTAAGCAGGAGGGCGATACAGTGCTGATCTACGATGTGCTCTGCGGCTCCGACAGTTCATTCGTGCAGGTCATTCCCGATCTGCCTTTTCCGGGGGCAACCAGATTGGAATTTGCCTTCACGCCGGATGGTCTCGGTGTCTCCTATCAGGAGGGACCCTTCGTGCGGGCAGACGACTGGGGCTACCTGTTCGGCCGGGGCATTGACTTCGGCGCGAGCAGTAAGTTTCCCTATATGTGTGTCACCTAAAGCACTGAAAAGAGAGTGGCGGCCCAGTTACGGGGCCGGCCACTCTCTCACATTTTACTCGCCTGCAATCGGAATGTCAGTCAACGAAGAGCGGTAATCAGCCAGCTTGCCTTCATAAACCAGCATTACGCGTTCGCTCTTCTGGAAGTCGGCTGGCGTGACCAAGCCACAGGGCTTACTGAACAACCGCACCCCGCCTTGCTCCAAGGCCGTGGAGACAAACTGCGAACAGAAATAACTATACTGCCTGTCAACCGGGTAGCCGGCCGCCACACCCGCGAATCCGATCAGGTTGAAACTGTACTTTTCCTTCTGGCGCTCAAAACCCCGCACACTCTCCCGCACGGCCAGCCATTCGTCTGCAGACACCGGTAGTTCGTAGAGAGCGCAGCGCGTCTCGGAGAAGTAGGCGAACGTGCCGGAATCCACGTGCTCCTGTACGAACCCGCCGATGAACGGGTTTCTGGGCTGCAGCCGGCCGAAGCTGAACAACTCGTTCAGATTGCGATCAAAACCGAGGGATACATGGTTATATGGTTCACCCGTGTACAAACCGATGGCTCGAGTGATCAAAGAATAGGTATTAGAGAGCAGAATATAGAGTCTGGCGTTGGCAACTGCTCGATCAACTTGCATCGCGCCCACCTCCAGAAAATTAGCCTAGATACTTCTAGTATAATCGCGAACACGCTCTCCAGCAAACGGCAATAGGCGGAAAAAGCATATTATCCATTCTCAACTAGCGACCAGATTAGAGATTTCTTTAACTTTTTGCATTCTAATATTAATGATTTTAAGGAACATATTGACTGCGTGGTTTCTTGCCTCTATAATCCATCATAGAAGGTTAATTTTATCAACGAGGTAATTCAAGGAGGCAAGGTCATGCAGGAGAAAAGCAAGGTTTCGAAGCAGTTGGCCCCGCTCTGGCCTTATGTCAGAAAACGCTGGCACCTACTGGTGGGCATCGTAGTTGCCGTGATCACGGGAGTGGGCGCAAACTTGCTCGTGTCCCGCGAACTGGGCGCCAGCGTCGACTTCGGCCTGGCTGGCGACATGTCCGGCTTCTTGCGCAGCCTGCTGGTGATCGTCGTCGCCTCCACCATTTCGGACGGAGCCTTCTTCACCCGCAGCGCATTGGCTGGTCGAGTCGCCGAGCAAATCTGCCATCAATTGCGAGTCGCCGCCGTCACCCACCTCAGTCACGCCAAGCCTCAAGCCCTACAGGGCACTCACAGCGGCGACTACACTTCCCGTCTGAGCAATGACCTAACCCTGGTGCGCGCCCTGTTCGCATCGGAAGCAGTGATGTTGATTCGTGCTCCCCTGCAGTGCGCACTTTCTTTGGGTCTGATGCTGCTCGTCTCCTGGAGGCTGACCCTGCTCTCCGTGGCCATTATCCCCCTTTTGATGCTGCTCTCCAACCGCGTCAGCCAGCCGATCAATGCACAGTCACAGATCGCGCAGGCGGAGCTGTCCAAGGTGACAGCACTATCACAGGATGCCATCCAGGGCACGCTGGTTACCAAGACGTTCAACCTGCAGCAGACAATGGCAGACCGCTACTGTGCGGCTGGACAGCGGCACGTTTCGGCGGCGATCAGCTTGGCAGGCAGCCAGGCCACCCTGCGCGCTGTCTCCTTCCTGATCGACTTGGCTCCCCTGTTGGTACTGTTCGGGTTGGGTGGGTACGAGGTGATTAGGGGCCGCCTCAGCTTGGGCGACATCATCGTGCTGCTCAATCTGGTCGGTAACCTCAGTTGGCCGTTGCAGATGATGGTGCAGGCGATGGGGCGAGTGAAGGCCACTGGACCGGCTGTGGCCAGGACCTTCGCCATCTTCGACCTGCCGCTGGAGCGCTCCGGCGGGAGCTCGCCAGTGACTACACCAGCAGCCGAGGCGGCAATCGAAGTGGCCGATCTTCACTTCTCCTACGGCGATGAACAACCTGTGCTCAATCGGTTCAACCTGCGGGTCAACACTGGGGAGACGGTGGCGATCGTGGGTCCGAGTGGCGCTGGCAAGAGCACCCTACTCTCCCTGCTGCTCGGTCTGCTTGAGCCTGACGCGGGGGAAATCCGGGTCAACGGGCAGTCCGCCGCTGACTTGACTCTGGCCCATCTGCGGAGTCAGTTCTGCTACGTGCCGCAGGAGCCGACCTTGTTTGCGGCGAGCGTACGCGACAATATCCGCTTGGGAAGACCGGAAGCCACGAACGAACTGGTTCTGGCTGCCGCCAGGCAAGCCTTTGCACATGAGTTCATCAGCGCTCTACCTGCGGGCTACGACACCATCCTTGGAGAGAACGGGCAGGGGCTTTCTGGCGGACAGAAGCAGCGCATCGCCATCGCTCGGGCGTTTCTGCAGGATGCTCCGATTCTGTTGCTGGATGAAGCCACCTCCGCGTTGGATACCGAATCTGAAGCGAGGATTCAGTTGGCAACTGAGGCTCTGCGCCAGGGGCGTACCATGCTGGTGGTGGCCCATCGCCTCTCCACCATCCAATCGGCCGATCGGATTGCTGTGCTCGACCAAGGCCGAGTGGTTGAACTGGGTAGGCACGCCGACCTGATCGAGCAGTCCGGCCTGTACGCTTCACTGTACGAGAAGCAGCTGTCCTGCCAGGAGCACAACCTGGCGGCCAATTCTTAAGGAGGGTCGTGGCGATGAAGACTAGACCAACCCTGCAGAGACTCTTCGGCTACTTGAGTGGGTATCGGCGCACCTATCTGGCGGGCTATGGCTCAGAAGTAGCAGTGGAAGTTGCGCTTGAACTGACCTTAGCCTATCTGATCAAGGAACTGACCAACGCCGCTGTGCATCTGGACCTGCAACTCTTGCTGCAGGTTGCGGCCGTCTGCACCGGAATCACGCTGGCGGCAGTGCTCGTTCTGCCCGCTGCCATCCGCGCCCAGAAGGGAGCGGCCGAACAAGCGGGGCTTGACCTACGCCAGGCAGTCTTCCAACAGATCAACCGGTTGCCGCAGGCGCAACTGGAAAAGATGCACAGTGGCGATCTGGTCTCCCGCCTAACAAACGATGTGACCGCCGCCAAGGATGCATTCGGCTCCGTGCTGATCCAGGTGGGCGTCACCGTCTGCGTGGGCCTGGGCTGCGCACTCTACATGTTCCTCTTGAGCTGGAAATTGGCGCTGGTGGCTCTCACCTTCGGCCTGCTCCCCTACTGCTTCAACCGCCTCACAGCCAAACGCCTGCGGCAGCGCAGCAGCGCTGTGCAATCGGGCCTGGGCAACCTCAATGCCCATCTGAAGGATATACTCACAGGCGGGAGAGTGTTGCGCGCCTACCGTCAGGAGGAGCGCTTCATCACGGCATACGATACCACCAGCCGAGAGACGCTGCGGCACGGTCTCGGCCGGGTGTGGCTGCAGAGCTTTGTGAACACGGCCAACGGCTTCTTCTCGAGCTTGGGACTGATTGGACTGCTGTCGCTGGCCAGCTACCTGATCATCACCAGACAGATCAGTCCCGGGGCGGCGATCGCAGCCGTGCAGTTGATGACCCGCATGATCCGCCCCTTTCAGGTTCTGGGAGACCTCTGGGGGCAACTGCAGCACTCGTTGGCGGCAGCCGATCGTCTCTTCGTCATTCTGGACTCTGAGCCGGAGAGCTTGGCTGCGACAGGTGCGCCGGCACCCGACTGCCACGAGGAGGGCCTGCGACTGGTTGACGTGAGCTTTAGCTATGGCGAGAGGGCTGCAATCTCCGGCATCAATCTGACAGTGCCCAGGGGGCAGACGATCGCCCTGGTCGGCCCCAGCGGAAGCGGCAAGAGCACGTTGTTCAAGTTGCTGCTCGGTCTCTACCAGGCAGAGGGCGGAGCTATCTTGCTGAATGGCGCGAACATCCGCAACCTGGGGCTGCAGCGGCTGCGCGCGCAGATCGCCTTCGTGCCACAGGACTCGTACCTGTACGCGGGAACAATCAGCGAAAACATCGCTTACGGTCGTCCCGGCGCCAGTCGGGAGGAGATCATGCAGGCGGCACAGGATGCCAACGCCCATGACTTCATCATGACCCTGCCGCAGGGATATGACACCCCGGTCGGTGAAAGAGGTAATCAGCTCTCAGGCGGCCAGCGACAGCGCATCAGTATTGCCCGGGCAATACTAAAAGACGCCCCCTTCCTGCTCTTGGACGAGGCGACATCCAGTCTGGACAGCGAGTCAGAGGGGCTGGTGCAGAACGCGCTGACGCGGTTGATGGCGGGTCGCACCACCCTGGTGATTGCCCACCGCCTCTCCACCATTCAGCATGCCGACTGCATTCACGTGCTGTCAGACGGCCAGATCGTGGAGTCAGGCACACACGACGAGTTGCTGGCCCAAGACGGGCTCTATCGACATCTCTATACCATGCAGGAACACCAGGCCGCATAGACTCAGCGAAGCCGCCGTTTGGAACGCGGGGACAGTCCCCCCGTTCCAAACGGTGGCTGTTGCTTGCAGGAATTTCCTTCTGGCATGGCGAAAGAGGCAGCAACCACTTACTGGGAGGCGATCTGATGCGCAGACGACCAGCACTCACACTGATCGTTCCACTGCTCTTCCTGGCTCTACTCTTGGGCTCCTGCTCCCGACCACCTACCACTCTGACTAGCGAACAGAAGTTGGCCGATTTTGAGTACCTGTGGCAGGTGCTGCACGATGAGTTCCCCATGTTTGGCGTGACCGAGCGGCAGTACGGCGTGCGCTGGCTGGAAAACTACGATCAGTATCGCCAGAGCGTGGCTGAGAGCAAGCACGATCTCGATTTCGCGGAGGCGATGGACAGGATGCTGCGAGATCTGCACCAGGGGCATACCCATCTTCTCTCGCCTAACGAATATGCGGCCTTTGTGGCTATGTTATCGGAGCCTGCATTGAGGGAGATGCATCAGGTGAAGGTGATGAACCTGGTGCTGCAGGAGCCGGATGTAATCGAACGCTATCAAATCTGGGGCAAAGCGGTCAAGGTTTCGACTGCGCCGAATCTTGGCGCGGTCATTCCGAAGGATAACGTAATCACCCGCATCGAGGTCCCCGACCAAGTGGCCTATTTGCGTTTGGCGAGCATGGCAGAATACGCCGACGATGACGCCAGGATCGCAGATTTCCTGGCGAGCATCAGCGATTACCCCTATCTGATCATCGACATTCGCAGCAATGGCGGGGGCAGCGACCTCACCTGGATGAAGAAGATTGTCGCCCCGCTGCTGCAGAGTCCGATCAGCTACACCAGCTACAAGGTACTGCGCGGAGGTGACTTGGCAGAAAACTACTGGGGCGTCCAGCGCAACCTGCTGCCCATCGATGTACTACCGAAAGCGCCATGTTACCCGCCGGAGGTGTTCAGTGACTTCCGCTACGCCGAGAAGACCGAAGCGACAATCAAACCTTCTGGAAGCGGCTTCGGCGGCGAAATCTACCTGCTGGTCAACCGGGGTGTGTTCTCGGCCTCAGAGGGTTTCGCCTGTTTCGCCAAGTGCACTGGCTGGGCCACGTTGGTGGGACAGCGCACCGGCGGAGATGGCATGGGCTCCACTCCCATACTGATCAAGCTACCCGAAAGCGGCTTGCTGGTAAGGATGCGACTGGAGATGACCCTTAACCCAAATGGCAGCAGCAACTCCGAGTACGGAACTGCGCCGGATATCACGGTCGCTCCGACTGAAGACTCGCTATCCAAGACACTTGAACTAATTCAGTCACGATGAAGGTGAGGGGCACGCAAGGCATGAAGCCGCGCGTGCCCCTGTCACATGAAAAGTGCCGGCGTCGGCAGGGCATGCTAGTTGGGGAAGAAGGTGGGCAAAGTGGCAGAACGGGTAGAAGCTTTTCTGGGAGAGTATGCGGCAGGAAAAAGTGAACTGGCAGTCAACCGGGCGTTGGCTTGCCTTGGGCAGGGCGAGCAGGTGACGCTGGTAGATCTTGACTTGGTGGAGCCGACCTATACTCTCCGGCCACTCCGGTCGAGGCTGACTGAACTGGGCCTCACGGTGGTTGCCTGGTCCACGGAGGAGACGACCGGGCTGGGCGAAGCCGGAATGACGCTAAACCCGGCAGCTAAGTCGGCTCTCCGGCGACCGGGAACGGTGATTCTAGACGTAGGTTATGGCCCATATGGCAGCAGCGTGCTCAACCTGATCGACGGAGCCTGGGGGCACCCGCAGCTAGAGCAGCATCTGGTGATCAACACAGCCAGGCCGCTGACCAGTTCAGTCGATTTGATCATAGAGGAGGCGGCGCGCTTTCAGGGTTTGACCGACCTAATCAACAACACGCATCTTGGCCATGAGACTACCGTTTCAGACGTAGAGCGCGGGGCGGAGGTGGTTTCCGCCGCCGCAGATAAGCTGGGCATCCCTATGCTGGCCAGTTGCGCGCTGGAGGAGCTGGCGGCAGAGATTGGCCCGTTGGACTCTGTGGGCTGCCTAATCTGGCCCCTCCATCGTTATATGCAAGACGCGTTCTGGTAAAGCCCCATGATTGAGCTCAAGCCAGGTCATCCTGAGCGCACGCGAGGGGTCCAGATTCTTCGCCGCGTTCGGAATGACACTAGATGAGACGAAGGGTCTGGCCCTTCGTCTCATCCGACAGGGCTCTCGAAAAAGTCGTCAATGTTTGAGGAGGTAGTGACTATGCCCCAAATTGTTCCGGCGGAACAGCGCATGTTCATGACCGGCAACGAGGTGATCGCCTGGGCAGCGCTGGCTGCCGGCGCGGAAATCATGTACGGCTACCCAATCACCCCGCAAAATGAAGTGATGCACTATTGGACCAGACTGGCTCCCAAGTTCCAGACCAAGTTCCTGCAGACAGAGGACGAACTGTCTGCAGGATTCACCACCATCGGCGGGGTGATGGCCGGCAAGAAGGCTTTTTCTGCGACGGCCGGACCGGGGAATGTGTTGATGCAGGAGCCGATCAGCATGGCGGAGATGATGCGCATCCCCGCTGTCTGGTTCATCCAGCAGCGGGGCGGCCCTTCCACGGCCACAGTGATCTACTCCCAACAGGAGACGCGCCTGACCTGCTTCGGCGGCAACGGCGAAGGGCACCGCCTGGTCTACTCCACCGCGACCCACCAGGAGGTGTTCGATTACACCATCAAAGCCTTCAACAACGCCTGGACCTACCGCTTTCCAACTTTCGTACTCGGTGACGGTTATCAGGCGAAGATGCGGGAGGCGCTGACCCTCTACAACCCGGAGGAGAGGGGCATAGATCTGGTGGCCACTGAGCGCATGGTTGGCAACCCCGGTACTCCGGAACAGGACCGGCCGGTGGCGCATCATCGCAACACCTTCAATGTGGAGGAAGAGCTCTACGACCTGCTGCAGCAACACATCCGGGACTGGAACCAGATGGCGGTAGAAACGGTGGAATGGGACAGCCGCGGCCAGGGTGAAGTCGACTTGCTGCTGGTGGCACACGGGGTAGTTTCCCGGGCAACGTTGGCGGCCTACGACGAGCTGACCGCCGCTGGGGTGAAGGTGGCCTACTTCCGCCCGATCACCCTCCGCCCCTTCCCCAGCCAAGCACTGACGGAGGTAGCCAATCGCAGTCGGCTGCTGCTGGTGGTGGAGTCGGCCCAGGGACAACTGCTGTCGATGGTGCGGGACGCCCTCTATGGCCAGAGCAGCACTTCCATTGAGGGCCTGCTCAAGCCGGGCGTCGGCGTGACTTCCGATGAAGTGGTGGCCAAGGTCAAAGGATACCTGCACGACGAGGGGAGGAACAGCTGATGGAGATCATCCATTCGTCGAATGAAGCCATGCCGCGCGCCTGGCGACGTGAGACCAAGCCCCACCGCTTCTGCCCCGGCTGCGGACACGGCATCTTTCTGAAGGCACTGGGCGAAGCCATCGATGAACTGCAGATCTGGGACCGCGTGGTCTTCGGGTGCGACATCGGCTGTTCCCTGCTGGCCTGGGATCTCTTGAATGTGGACAGCATTCAGACGCACCATGGCCGCACCATTCCGGTGGTCGTGGGCGCCAAGCGGGCCAATCCGGAGTTGGTGGTAGTCGCCTACATGGGTGATGGTGGTGGCTATGCCATCGGATCTCAGCACCTGGTCAACGCCGCCATGCGCAATGAGCACATCACCGTGCTGCTAGCGAACAACACCGTCTACGCCATGACCGGCGGACAGATGGCCCCCACCACCCTCCCCGGGCAGGAAACAGGCACCACTCCTTACGGGCGGGATGTGTCACAGACCGGCAACCCAACTCTCGGACCAGAAATGGCTGCCGCCATCACTGGCCCGCGCGCCTATATCGCCCGTGGCTCTGTCTCCAACTACCGTCGCTTGAAAACCTACGTGAAGAAGGCGCTGGAAAACCAGCTGGCCGGCAAGGGGTTCAGCTTTGTGGAGGCTCTATCCGGCTGCCCCACGAACTGGCGCACCAACGCCAAGCAGACCTGGAGCTTCATCGATGACGAGATGAGCAAATTCTTCCCGCTGGGAGAACTGAAGACCCCGACCGCTGGGGGTGAAGCAGATGAGTAAAGTCTTGTGGCGCATCGCCCTGGCCGGCGAAGGCGGACAGGGCATCCAAGTAGTGGGCGAGATCCTGGCGGAAGCGGCCTACATGGCCGGCAAGGAATCGATCTACATTCCGAACTTTGGGGTCGAGCAACGCGGAGGCGTGTCCATCGCCTTTGTGCAGATTTCGGATCGTCCGATCGGCTCGCCCAAGTTTGCTGAAGCGGACATTCTGGTGCCGCTGAGCAAGCGGGCCATCGCTCGCACCAAACAGTACATTCAGTCGCAGACGCTGTACATCTACGAGTGTTCTGCCTTGGAAGTGCCCCACCTGAACGATCAGGCGATCGGCATTCAGGCCTGGGACACGGTCACGCCGGAGGCCTTCAGCCTGATGGTTGGGCGCCAGCCAGACGAACCCGGACAACCGCCACACGGCACCGACTTGCGGCCTGGTCGCATCATCGGCATCAAGGCGGCCGAAATCGCCAAGAACGAACTGCAGCCTCGAGTGTTCAACATCATCATCCTCGGGGCTATCGTCGGCGCGAGTGACGTACTACCCGTAGAAACCGTGCGAGCAGCAATCGAGGCCAAGCTGGGTGACAAGTTCGCCAGCAGGCCCGAACTGCGGGAGCTGAACTACCGGGCGTTCGATCGCGGCGTGGAGTTGGCCAGGGCTAATCTGCGAGAGGGGGCGAAAGCTTGAACCAGACGAAACTGGAGTTCACCGGGGAACGCTACTATCCCCCGCGCGGCACTTGGACAGTGTTCGTCGAGCTCTGTAAGGGCTGCGGGCTCTGCATCGAAAAGTGCCCCACCCATGTCATTCGCTGGTCGGACCGGCTGAGCAACTACGGCACTCCGCGGGTGGAAGTGGACGCCGAGGGCTGCATCGTCTGCAACATGTGTGCTCTGCACTGCCCGGACGCAGCCATCAGCGTGGAAGTGCTGAAGCCGCCCAGCAAAGCTGATCGGGCGGACAAAGCGACCGCAAGGCAGCAGGACCCGGAAGGGGTAACCTGCACCCCATAAGCCAACAACATAGGCTGTCCCGCACCGTTTGCGGGACAGCCTATTTGTTCTCGGCCTGTCACATCCAGCTGACTTTGGTTTACTGATCCTGCTTCGGCTCCGGTTCGGGAAGCAACTGATCAAACTGCTGGTCATCGATCACGCTGGCTCTTTCGCTGAACCGGAGCAGCGTCAGTCCGCCCAGAATCAGCAGCACTGCCAGTACACCCGTGCGCACATAGGAGATGAACTGCCAGTAACTGAAGCTTGACCCGAACCAGATCTGACCGTACTTCTGCAGGCTGTAGAAGAGGAAGCCATCTAGGGCTACGTAGCCGCCTGCAACCAAGGCGCCGATGCCCGACCAGCGCAGCAGTTTGTCCTTGGACCAGGATGAACTGGGCAGGTTCAGCCAGCGGATCAGGTCTAGATGGCTCTCGGCGGACAGCTGATGCTGATCAAGCTTGTTGATCACATCGAAGAAACTGTAGGCAAACCAGATCGGCATCAGGAAAAGCAACGGATAGAACACCCGGTCCAGCGACAATAGCAGGCAGGTAAGGGCAAAAAGCAACATCAGTTCCAGCCCCTGTCGCATCAGGCCCAAGTACATGTGCCCAGCACCTGGGACGAATGAGAAGAACATGGCAAGCAGTCTATTTTTGCTGCGCATCGCTATCCCTCCAAGATGGCAATTCTACCTTTATCTCAGGCAAACCTCGCACGAAGCTATACAATGGGTTGTTCAGTTCTCTCTCACTGAAGCGGCTCTGCAGACTACCAGGCCGCGGCCAATCTGCGGGCTGCTTCGGAGGGGAACCCTGGGGCAGCCACTGCTGCATCAACCCAGACGACGAGAGCAGGAGCAAGAGCGATGCAGCCACAGCATAGATGCGCAGCAAAGGGCGCAGACGTCCCCGCCCGTACTCCTGCCGCTGGCCACCCACCGCCTGCACTCGCCGGTACGTTCGCAGGGCCAAGTCGGGCGGGGCCACGCGTAGGCCCGATTCCACTACCTGCAGATACCTCTCCTGGCAGGTCGGGCAAACCGCCAAATGCTCAGTCATGGCCAGTCGGTCCGGCAGGCCAACTCTGCCGGAGTAGTAGTCGGACCATTGTTCCGGTCGATAGCAGTCCACCGATCATTCCTCCTTCCATCTGGTCTTCAGCAGTTTGCGCGCCCGATAGAGCTGGGACTCCACCGTCTTGGCGCTGATGCCAAGCTCTCGGGCGATTTGACTGTATCCCTGGTCCCGGAAATAGTACCTTTCCACGACCGCCCGATAGTGTTCCGGTAGACTGGCCACCAGCCTGCGCAGCTGCTGCTGGCGCAACTCCTGCAGCACAGCAGCCTCGGCAGAGGGCGCAATCTGCGAGTTGCGATCTGTTTCCTCCTCCAACTTGGCTTCGCGCTGCGACTCGCGCTGGCGCTTGCGCAGGTGGTCGATGCTCGTGTTGGTGGCGATTCTGGCCAGCCAGGCTTTGAAGCCGTCCTGCTCGAAGCGTTGGATGTTCAGATATGCCTTCATAAAGGCCTCTTGCGTCACATCCTCGGCGGCGTGGGTGTCCTGCAGCACGCCGAAGCAGATGGAGAAGACGTAGTTCGTGTATTTCTCAACCAGACGGGAAAAGTGAGCCGTTTTACCCGCCTGAACTGCCGCGATTACTGCACTGTCGTCAATCTCCATCACCTCCCTAATTGCTAGCTGTCGCAATCCCACTCCGTATGTTAACGAGCCAGGGCGGCAAAAACCCTGCAGGCGAAGATGCGGCCTGTCGTGTTATTTCGGCCCGGACCGCAAGGGCAAGATCAGCAACTCGCGCCAGATTGCCAGCACCTCTCGGCCCAACATGCGATAGCGTAGCGACGCCGGCACCGGCAGCGGCGCTGCCGCCGCCGTACTGGCGATGCCCAGCCTCCAGGCGATCAGCCGACTGCGCAGCACATGATAATCGCTGGTCACCAGGAGGGCACTGCCGAATGCCTGCTCCTGCATGATGCTCAGACTGTGGCGTAGGTTGTCATAGGTGCTATATGATGCCTGCTCCAGATGAATCACCTGCTGGTCCACACCTCGCTCAACCAGATAAGCCTGCATCGCCAAGGCCTCAGTGGTCGGCTCGTCCGGCCCCTGTCCGCCACTGACGATGATCTGCCGCGCCAAGCCGGAGCGGTACAACTGCAGACCGACGTCTAGGCGAGCCTGCAGAGAAGTGCTGAGGCGATCCGGATAGACGCGAGCTCCCAAGATGATGATCACGTCGGCTGGTTGCGGCGCTGTTCTGGAGCCGACTGCCGACATCGCAGCCAGCGTGACCGCACTTGCGATCAGTGCGAACAGCAATGTCGCAAGCAGCCTCCTGACCAACACCCAGCGCCGACTGCGCGTCTGCTTTGTGCTTATCCTAGTCATTCTGAGTGTCCCCTTTCTCTAGCCGCCGGAGTTCGGCAGGTTGGTGAGTTCCGAGAGAACAACCCCCCTGGCCGCGATCTGAACAAATAACCGCGAACAGATTCGCGCAGAATCAGCATAATGATAGGCAGAGGGGGTCGTTACCGGTATTTGCAGACGTCAGACTAACCAGCACGATGGCCAAACCACTGCTGTCGCTGACCACAGAAGAACGGCACTGGTTGCAGGACTACTTCGACCGCCATTACCACCCACCGCTGTTTTGGGCAAACGATGAACGGAGAAAGCAACAGCACTATCTGAGCTTTCTGGCTGAAGTACGCAAAGTGCCGGTCTATTGGCTCTATGAGCAGTACGGGCGCGGAACTCTTGATTCTCGCTTCAGCAACTACTGGGTTAATCTGATCTACTCGGACGAGACCACGTTCAAGACCTTGCGGGTTGCCGGCGATGAATGCCCGGTGACCATCTGGGATGGCGGTTGCAGCTGGGCCATCCTAGAGCCGGACTATGACAGCGAAAGGGCCATGCTGGTGATGTTCGATCCCCATGCCAAATGGTAACAGAAACCAGCGTTCTCTGCCAGAAGCCCTCCGCGATCGCGATGAAGCTGCTCCACGCGGTGTGGCTTTCTTTAATGACGGGTCGTCAGCAGTTTCCTAAGACTGGTCACTTTTCAGTGAAATTGGGCAGGGAAGCAAGCACCAGTTGCAGAACTAAAGGCCAATCCATAAAGTGGGCGAAGACTAAAATGAGGGAAGGTGTTGCCATGTGAAGCTGCTGATCGCCGTCGTGCATGACCAATGCAGCGGCAGATTGACCGAACAACTGGTCGCCAAGGGCTATCGTTCGACCAAGCTATCCTCAACCGGAGGGTTCCTGCGAGCCGGGAGCACCACTTTGCTGATCGGCGTTGAGGCCGAGCAGGTGGAATCGGTATTGAATGTCATCAGAGGCGTCTGCCACACCAGCGAGCAGTTGACGCCCGTGCCCAAGGAAGTTGTGGCCGGGCTGTCGTCACCGCCGCTGCATACCCTCTCCGGGGGAGCGGTTGTCTTCGTGCTGAACGCCGTGCCGTGGGCAGGGACACTTCAGCCTCCGGTAGAGCGTCCTTGACGAACCTGCTGCTCGGATGTGTTCATCCCAGGAGGAGTTGACACCGATGCCTACCAATGGAAACCTGCCTCGCGCCATCGCACAGATCCTGCTCTTCTGCTTGCTTGCGGGAGCAGTTGCCCCGCCGGCGATGGCCGCGAACCCGCCCAATGGACGCGAACTGGCCATGTCGTCCGGAACAACGCTGGTGCAAAGACAACCCAGCACGCCGGGGGAAGCAGCGATCGTGGCCATCATGCAAGCGGGCACCGCCAACCAACTGGCGAACGAGACTCATGCCGCCCACATTGCGGAGCACATGGTCTTTCAGAACCACCCGCCGGCAGAACCCTCCTTGACGGATCAGATTGCTGCCTGGGGCGGAGTGGCGAATGGCCATACTGGACTAGAGCATACCAGCTTTGAGATCACGGTACCGGAGGAGCACATAAAGGATGCTCTGGCTCAGCTACTCGCCTCCCTGTTCACCGCCGATTATGACCAGGCGGTCTACGAGCGCGAACTGAACGGGTACCTGCGAGTGGAACTGCGCAATATGACCGCAAACTACCCGACAGCCATTTACAATGGTTTTCGTCAGCACATCTTCCAGGGCAGCGCCTACGCAGAAGATCTGCTTGGCGTGGACATCACCCAGGTGCACTCTGCAACTGTCTCCAGTTGGCAGCAACGGGAGTATGGCGCTAATCGCCTGATCCTGGTGGTGAACAGCAACACTCCCTGGCCGGAACTCTGCGCCGCAGCCGAATCAGCGCTGCGTGGCGCTCCGCGGGCAACTTTGTCCATCCCGCCCATAGTCTTGGCGCCCCCGACAGAAGGCGAGTTTGTCTCCACTGGGGTCGGGAACATCACCGCGGTGCTTGGCCTCTCGCTGGACAGGGTCACACCCAATGATCGGGCCGCGCTCTCCCTCCTGCTGGAGCTGCTGCAGCGGCGCATGCGCTTTGGTGCCATCCGAGATCTGGAGCCTGTGACCGAGGTTTTTGCCACTTTCTGGCAGAGAGACTCAGTCTATCTGCAACTGGCATATGAGCAGAGGTCAGGGGTCCTCAACCAAGGGCAAGATCCAGTGCTGGCGCAGCAAACGGAGCTCGTCAAGGCAGTGCAACTGCTGGCGACACAGCTCGGCCCTGGCGACCTGCACCTGCTCAACCGATCCACGCAGACCTCGGACGAGCCAGTTCCGCTGGTGAGTGAAACGCTGCAAGAAGCCTGGCAATTGGCCGACCGATATGTGGCTGAGTCCTGGTCGCCTGCAGTGGTTATCGAGGAAGACGAACAGACTCTGCTTGAGAGCCTACAGACTGTAGCTGCCAAGTATCTCCCCCACGCCAAGCTGACCGTGCTCCGAACCTCACCGACAGCGCCCGCGCTCGGGC
Source organism: Bacillota bacterium (assembly GCA_023436245.1). Taxonomy (GTDB): domain Bacteria; phylum Bacillota; class UBA994; order UBA5500; family UBA5500; genus JAEZJZ01. The sequence goes on from JAEZJZ010000046.1 coordinate 57,158, forward strand.
CACTGGCTGTCGCAGTCGCCTGTTTGGCCGCGTTGGTCGGGCTGGCGTCGCTGACTGTGCTGCTCACGGCTAAGCGAAACGCGAACGTGCGGACGCTCTTATCCCTGATCACGGTCACGCTCAAGTCTCTCCTCAGGCAGGGGATGGGGGGTGGGAATCAGGACGAAGCGAACAAGCGTGCTTTCTGGCGATGGGTTTTTGCAGCCATTCTGATGGTGACCACGGTGTGGCTGACCAACATGGTCGCGCAAATCTGCATGCTCCTCGGCCAGCCTGAACTGCTGTTCGTGTTGGCTAGTGCCGCCCTCTGCCTGATGCTGTTCTTCTCCGGAGGAAGCTTGCTGCTCTCTGTGTTTCTCTGGTCGGGAGACAGCGAGCGCCTAGCAGCGTTGCCGCTTCCCTCAGTCCACATCGTTTTGGCGCGCCTACTGATCGCCATTTTGGGGCAGTTCCCGTTCTCTCTGCTGGTGCTCATCCCGGCCACCCTGAAATACGCTCAGTACATGGGCAAAGGACCACTCATCTGGGTGATGATGACGCTGGTCAGCCTGCTTCTGCCCATTTTGACACTCACACTGGCGGCACTGCCGATCGTGGCGTTCATGCGCCGGATCACACCGCGCCTGCGGGAGAGGCTGGCGGCAATCGCCTCGATCTTGCTCTCGGTCGCTTTGATGCTATTTAGGCTAGCTCAAGGAAACAGGAGCCCGTTGGACATGAAGTCCCTCGTGATGCAGTCCCTGCAACTGCGACAGCAGGATCTGGCCGGACAAATCGGCCGGGTGTTCCCGCCGGCGGCCTGGGCTGGGCGAGCGCTTGCGCTCGACGGAACCTGGAGCGGAGCGGGCAGCCTGCTGCTGCTCACCCTGACCGCTCTGCTCTGCCTCTGGGTGCTCTCTCGGTTATCCCAGAGGTTGTACCTGGGAGAGCCCTCTCTGGCAACACCGCTTGCAAGGAGGCAGAAAGCCAGTAAGCAATCAGGCTCTGCCAGCCCGGTGTTAGCCCTCTGGAGACGAGAATGGAAGCTGTTCTGGCGGACGCCGGCCTTGCTGGCCGTCACTCTACCGAACACACTGATGCCACTCTTGATCATCTATCCCCTGCTCAGCTCCGGCGCCAGAGAGCAAGGCCTCTGGGTGATGGCCCAAACCCTAAGAGTCACCTCGCGTCACTCTCTGGTTTCTGCACTCGCAGCTGGCGCGCTGGCGATGTTGGTGGTCACCAGTTCGCGCCTGGCTTCGGTCAGCGTCTCCGGCGAAGGATCTCGCTTCTACTTCTCCAAGATGATTCCGGTGGAAGCTAGTACCCAAGTGCAGGCAAAGCTGCTCAACTGCCTGGTCATCAACGGCTTGTGCATACTGCCAGGGTTGCTACTAGTGACAATTTGGCTGCGACTCAGCGCCCTGAACTGCGTTGCCGCCATACTCGCATCTTCCGTCGGCCTGTTCTTCGCCACCACTGTCTGCATTAAGCACGACCTGGCCTGGCCACGCCTCGAATGGGACAACACGCAGATGTTGATCAGGCAGGCAAACACCATCGGACCAACCATAATCATCCTCTTAGCTTCGGCCGCGACCGTCTGGTTGGCGTTCTCCTTGCGAAGAGGCGGGTGGGCGATGCCCTTGATTTATGCCCTAGTAACCGGTGCCTACGCAGCCCTCGGCTGGGTCAACTACCGATCATTGATCGCGCAGGCAGAAGAGCTTTACGCCCAGATTGATCTGTGAGAAACGAGTAGTCCGCCGCTACGACAGTCGTTGACTTCAGCCCCGAGAGATGCGAAGATGAAGAATGGGAGTAGTTACACCCCCCGCATCTGGCTTCCCTAGGAGGTGCTGATGTGATTGAGACCTATATAGCTGAAGCTGGCCAGGCTGAGATCCGGAAGGCGGATGAGCCGAAACGCCCAGCTCGAGAGCAAAACATTTGGGTGGACATTGTGGCCGGTTCGCCGAAGGATGCGATCAGTTGTCCTGCGACTGCCCACCCTTCATTCTGCAGCATGTCGGGCAGAAGCTGCACCGCCCGCGCATCAGCAACTATGAGCCCTTTCACCACATCGCCTTCTCGGCGCTGCAATCCGCGCCGAACCCAGGGGCAGCAGCCGAACTGGTGCACATCGTCTTCACAGATCGCCTCCTGCTCACCTACCACAGCAAGACAATTCCCGCCATCGACTCAATGAAGCAGCGCCTGCAACAAGCGGGCGGAGCTACCTTGCTCAACGACGGGATCGGCTTCTTTCTGTATAACCTGCTGGACGAGTTCATCGACGCCAAGCTGATGCGCCTCGACGCGCTGCAGGATGTGGTGGACAAAATCGAGACCGAGGCTCTGCAGCGCCCGAGCTACCGACTGAACGAGAAGATTCTTGAGCGGCGTCGCAGCCTGCAGAGTGAACGGCGGCTGGCATCAGCCGAGCGGGATGTGCTCAACCACCTATTGCGGGCGGAGTTCTCGCTGGCGGGTCGGGAGCTCGACCGCTATTTCCTGGATCTCTACGACCACATGAGTCGCATCGTGGAGATCATCGACACCAGGCGCGAGCAACTGACCGATGTGTCGGAGCTGTTGATGGCAGTAACAGCTCAGCGCACCAATGAAATCATGAAGGTGCTGACCATCGTCTCCACCATCTTCATGCCGCTGACGCTGATCACCGGCATCTACGGCATGAACTTCGTGCACATGCCGGAACTCGGCTGGCGCTTCGGCTACCCCCTGGCCTTGGGATCCATGGCGGTGATGGTGGTGGGGATGCTGGCCTATTTCCGCAAGCGAGGCTGGATCTAGGCCACCCAACTTTCCGCTCTGCCCATCGCCCTGATCTCTGCTGGCTGGCGAGTCCCCCGATCTTCAGCGCCGAACGGCTCCCCCCAAATGATAATCCACGATCTCGCCTGTAGATACCTCTTTGCCCGTCAGGGCTGAAATGACCATGCCGTGCGCGACCACCGCCGCGTGTTCCAGGTGCGCGTACCGTTCAAGGACAGACTGCACGCGCTGGCGCACCCGCGAAAGCGGTTCCCAGGGCCTCGCCTGCCCCTCCGGCCATTCGCCGCTGTGTAGACGCAGGTCTTCCGCCTGCAGGGAGACAAACCGGCGGGTGTCAAAGGAACAACTGAGATCGGGCAGCCATTCATGCAGGTCAAACTCCACTGTCACCGGTAACCTGAGGCGCAAGGAGATAATCTGTGCTGTCTCCATGGCCCGGGTCATGGGAGAAGAGATGATTGTCTGCAGCGGCAGGGCGGCCAGTCGCTCCGCCGCTTGAGCTGCTTGCCCCCGACCCAGCTCTGTCAGCGGCACCAAGTCGCGCATGCCACCGATCAATCGTCTACTCTCAGCCAAGTCATAATCGGCCTGTCCGTGTCGGACCAGATGGAAAGTAGTCACTTCTACCTGACCTCCTCTGCTTGCGACGTTAGCTCGAAGGACGCTGTCTGCCGCTTGTGGTAGTAGCGCCCCCACTTGGCAGTGAAGCGCAGCACCGAGTAGTCGGGATCGGTCACCCCTTGTGGGTAGTATTTCTCGCATCCCTCCGACCAGAAGCGCCGCTTGGTCTCAAGGTCATCGGTGATCACCTGTATGTCCCCGACCAGCATCAGTCCCTCAATCGTAGACTGATCCGAGAAGTAGAGGCTAGCGCGGGCATCGAAGAGCAGCCGCTGCACCCGCTCGGAAGAAGTGTTTGTGCTGAACCAGCAAGTCAGCAATCCTTCGCTCTCCAGCTTGAACATAGCCTTGATCCAAGGGTATCCGTCACTCCCATTCACCCCCACCATCGCGACTCCGGAGCGCTCTACCAGCCGCTCCGCCGCCGTACGCATTGACTGTTCGTGCATTTACTCCTGCCTCCTACTCTCTTCGTCTGGCATCAGGGCGTCCCGCATAGAGCCTGCTTCACCTGTTGGCTGCGTCTGTCTGTCGGCGATAATCGGCCCATGCGTCTTTAGCTATCTCCAGGTAGGGATAGTCCGCATAGTCCTTGTTGAACAACAGGCCAAACCAACGACGCGCCTCGGCGTGCGCTCCGGTGCGCATACTGGTCTCGCCTAGCATGTGCAAGACCAGCGGCAGGTTGGCGTCATCCTTGCCACTGGAGTAGACATCCAGATAATAGCGATTGGCAGCAGCCAGAAAGGCGACCTGCCGCTCGTCATCGTTGCCAAGCCGATGCAACCAGGCCAAGCGCATGCAAATCCCCGCCAAGTAAAGAGAATCCTCCCGCGCGCAGGAACCGGAGCGCAAAGCCAGTTCCAGGGCGAGAATAGCGTCATCGGCCGACCTTGCTCCCGAGAGATCCCCGCCTGCGGCAAAGCGGTACGGCTCATAGGCAGCCTTGACGGATGCCCGCAGCACCGGACTGACGCTGGCGAAGCTGTCCGAAAACGCAAAGCCGCAGGCTGGGCAAACACTGATCTCGTAATAGTACGGAACCAGCCCGTTCCGATAGTACGTGCAGAGGTCGCTGTCCCTGCGGTCAACCCGCAGGTGACTGCTGAAGATGCGCTTGGTTGAGAACTCATGTTCGCACAGCTTGCAGGTGACGCCTTTATCGTAGAAGACGGCTCCTTGAACCATTTGGATACATCTTCCTTCCATTCCTTACTTCCCTTCCCCATGGTAGCCCTCAGGCGGGGAGGAGTCCAGGAATAGGATGGAATTGGGCAAGAAAGCATGCTGCGGGATGGGCAGAGGCTCGGCATGCCGAGCCTCTGCGAAGCACAAACTGAACAGCCCCACATGCCGAGCGCTACGGAGCACAAGGTGAACCGTCCTGTGCAGCGGGCGTAGCAAGAACAGCAGCCTCAGATGAGGCTGCTGCCCTGTAATCAAGCCTTGCGGTTTGGGCGCTGTTTAACCTGTTGCTTGAATGCCTTCACTCGCTGCTTCTCAGCCAGAGCAGCCTGCACGCTCTCCTTGCGAGCCAGGAAAGACAGCTCCCGCCCGAGCTTCAGATAGCTTTCATAGCGTTCCCGAGCCAACTCCCCGGAGCGAAGCGCCTCCTGCACCGCACAACCGGGTTCCCTGGTGTGCGTGCAATCCGTGAAGCGACAACGGGCCGCGACTTCGTAAATGTCCTCGAAGGTGTTCTGCAGTCCGTCATCCGAGCCCCAAAGCTGCAACTCGCGCATGCCGGGAGTGTCGATCAATAGGCCTTTTGATGGCGTGACCAGCAACTGACGGTGGGTTGTGGTGTGGCGACCACGATCGTCATCGGCGCGAATCTCCCCCACCCGCATCAGATCGTGCCCCAGCAGCCGGTTGATCAGGGTGGACTTGCCAGCCCCAGATGAGCCGAGAAAGGCTACGGTCTGGCCGTCTCCCAGGTAGGCGGACAGTTCAGGCAAGCCGGAACCGGTTAGGCAGCTGACGGCATGAACAGGCACCCCTGGAGCAACGGCCTCCACGGAAGAAACCGCAGCGTCAACATCGCAGCAGAGATCGCTCTTGCTCAGGATGACCGCCGGTCTGGCTCCGCTATCCCAAGCCAGCGTCAGGTAGCGCTCTATTCTACGCACATTAAAGTCACCATTCAGTCCGCAGACGATGAAGACAGTGTCCACGTTGGCGGCAATCACCTGTTCTTCCGTGGTGACGCCTGCGACTTTGCGGGAGAACTTGCTCCGTCGCTGCAGCACCTGCTGAATGATCGCCTGGTCTTGACTCGGGACAGTGATCAGCACCCAGTCACCCACCGCCGGGTAGTCGCCACGCCCAACTGCTGCGTGGCGCAGCTTTCCCGAAACTTGGGCGAAGTGTTCTGCCTGCTCCGTCAAGACCACATAGCTCTGCCGATGTTCCTCCGAAATGCGGCCGATGCTCACGCCCGACGGCATATCCTGCAACTGCGCCGCAAAGTACTCATTCCATCCCAAAGAAACTAGATTCAGTTTTGACCCTCCTTCAGCAATTGGTCAGCGGCGGATACCTCTCTGACGAATCACCCTGACAGATGAAGCTCCACCAAACGGATACGGCCGAAGAGCTACACGGCTCTTTGCTGACACAGCCAACACTCCTTTGCTGTTGAGAATCCTTGCTAATCTTAGGGCAGATCGAAGTCGGGCGCTAGGCAGACAATCGTTAGGAATAGCTGTTTCCCCACCGAATATTGCGACATCAATCAGATTGGCCGGTTAATACCCGGGAATGCCGGGGTTGTGACGACCGGGTTCTCTCACCTATAATATAAGCGAATGGTAAATATTATCAGAGGAGTGAGCCGGATGAACCGAAGTAGCGAGATCATCGACCTGACCGAGAAGTACGGGGCGCGCAATTATCGTCCGTTGCCAATCGTGGTCGCCAGAGCAGAGGGCGCCTGGGTCGAAGACCCGGAGGGCAATCGTTATCTGGACATGCTCAGCGCCTATTCGGCCGTCAATCAGGGGCACCGTCACCCCAAAATCATGCAGGCACTGCTGGCTCAGGCCGAACGGGCGACTTTGAGCTCGCGAGCCTTCCACAACGACCAACTCGGCCTTTTCTACCAGAAAGTGAGTGAACTGACCCGCAAACAGATGGTGCTGCCGATGAACACCGGTGCAGAAGCCGTAGAGACTGCCCTGAAGGCGATCAGGCGCTGGGGCCACGAAGTGAAGGGTATTCCCCAGGACAAAGCAGAGATCATCGCCTGTGAGGGCAATTTCCACGGTCGCACCATCGCCGCCATCTCCATGTCCTCGGAACCTGAGTACAAGCGCGGGTTCGGGCCGCTGCTCCCAGGCATCAAGCTGATCCCTTACGGTGATGCCGCCGCTCTCAGGCAAGCGATCACGCCAAACACCGCCGGTTTTCTGGTGGAGCCGCTGCAGGGTGAGGCTGGCGTGCGCATTCCTGAACCAGGCTTCCTGCGCGAGGCCTACCGCATCTGTCAGGAGCAACAGGTGCTGTTTGCGGCGGACGAGATTCAGTCCGGCCTGGGTAGAACCGGTAAGCGCTTCGCCTGCGACTGGGAGGATGTAATACCGGATATCTACATCATCGGCAAGGCTCTGGGCGGTGGAGTGATTCCGGTTTCCTGCGTGGCAGCCGACGAGGATGTGCTGGGCGTGTTCAATCCGGGCTCCCACGGCTCCACCTTCGGAGGTAACCCATTGGCTTGTGCGGTGGCGGTGGCAGCCCTGACAGTGTTGGAGGAGGAGCAACTGGCTGAACGCTCCTTACGGCTCGGGGCCTACTTCTTGACACGGCTGCAGGAGATACCGAACCCGCTGATCAAAGAGATCCGCGGCCGCGGTCTGTTCATCGGCATGGAACTCTGCACTGCCGCCAGGCCATACTGTGAGCGCCTGATGCAACAGGGGTTGCTCTGCAAGGAGACCCATGACAATGTGATCCGCTTCGCACCGCCATTGGTGATCAGCGAAGCAGATTTGGATTGGGCGATCGATCGCATCCAGCGCGTGATGCAAGCCTGAGACCTCCGACTGAAACATCACTACTCGGATTGCGTATATATCCTTAGTCGTCAACAAAGCGTCAATTCTCAAACCATATCACAATAACCTGGTTATACCCGCTCTCTGAGTTGGACTGAGACTTGACGCCGCATGGCAAATCTAGGGCTGACAGAGGATTAGGGAGGAAACAGAATGTTGCTTGCATTGATTGTGATGTGCTTCGGTCTGGTTAACTTACGCTTCGACTTACTGAAGGAGAACAGGCCCGTCTGGATCAAGGGACAAATCCGGAGACTCCTGATCGGAGTCCCCCTCTGTGCCCTCTGGGTGTACCTGACGCTGCCTGCCATGGTCAGCTGGGTGGGCTACACCGTCTTCCTGCTGCCGCTCGGCATCAACGCGTTCGTGACCATGATTTCGCGCAGCGCCGCCGCCGCCAAAGGTCAGAAGGCATCGGCGCTTGGCGGAATCCAGCTGCTTATTCTGGCCTTTTCGCTGCTCATCCCCTTCTACCTGAATGTGCTGGTGATCCCGTTGCAGGCCAGCGACTTGCGGGATGTGCCTACCGTGCAGGTAGTGGAGGATACGATGCCGGTGATGAACCCGGAGCACGTCCGCCTGGTGCCGCTGGAGACGGCTCTCTGGAAGGCTCAAAAGACAGTGGGTGAACTCGGCACCGGTTTTGAGGTGGGCGCGCTCAGCGTGCAGATGGTAGACGGTAAGCTCTACTGGGTGGCGCCGCTGGAGTTTCGCAGCTTCTTTAAGTGGATGAGCTACAAACAGACGCCCGGATATGTCATGGTCGACGGGGAAGACCCGGACGCTCCGGCTGTCCTCAAACAGAGCGCTCTCGCTTATTCCCCCAGTGCGTTTTTCCACCGCGATCTGTCACGCCATGTCTACGCCAGTCATTCCGATGTGCTGCTTCTGGAGGCCAGCTTTGAGTTGGATGAGCAGTTCAAGCCGTGGTATGTGATGAGCGTTGGTCGTCCGACCGTCGGCAAAACGGGCGAAGAGGTAACTGGAGTGGTTCTGGTTGACCCAGAGACGGGGGCACAGCAGGCCTACACTCTGGAGAACATGCCGGCCTGGATCGATCAGGTTATCCCTGAGTTCATCGCCGAACGACAGAACTACTGGTTTGGCCGCTACGTGCACGGCTTCTGGAACTCACTGTTCAGCCAGAAGGATGTCCACATCCCCACTGAATGGGCAGACGAGATCGATGTCTTCGGCGTGATCGGTGCAGATAACCAGTTCTACTGGTTCACTGGGCACACCTCGCCAGCGGCCCAGGATAACTCGCTGATGGGTTACACGATGATGGACGGGCGCAGCGGAACTATCTACTATTACCGCAACGCTGTCGGCTACTATAGCGAAGGGGCTGCTGTCTCCTCCGTGAACGCGGCTGTCTCCAACTACGCCGGCTGGCACGGTGCCCAGCCATTGCTTTACAACCTCTACGGTTCGGAATCCTACATCGTGCCGGTGCTCTCGGAGAATAACAAGCTGCAGGCGATCGGCGTGGTCAATGCCAAGACCGGGCAGACGGTGGTCCAGCCGACAAAGGCGGAGGCACTGCTTGTCTACAAGCAATACCTGGGCAGCGGCTTGGGTGACGCCATTCCCACCCAGACCGGGACGGTGACCACAGGCGAGGGCAAGGTTACCCGGATCGGTGCGGCCGTGGTCGGAGGCAACACCCTGTTCTACCTCTACCTTGAAGACTCGGAGCGCGTGTTCACGGCCAACGCCGGCGTCAGCCCGGAAGTGGCCTTGACGCAACCGGGCGACCAGGTGAGCCTGGGGTATCTGGACACCACCGAGACGACGGTGCCGCTAGTCAGCTTCGATAATCTGTCGTTGCCAGGTCTGTAGACTGTGCCGGCAAGGCAAAAGGCGTGTCGCAGAGCGTTCCCATGACGCACTGCGGCACGCTCTTTTCATTCAGACAATCAGATAGGAGAACCATCAACCGATCGCGGCGAACGTTGACTCAGCCAATGTCATTGTGAAATGCAGGGATTCTCCGCCCACGTCATTCTGAGCGCAGCGAAGAGTCTCGGTCGGCTACGATCTTCACGGTGGGCTTCACCAGAAGATACTCAATCCCGTCAGCATGCCAGATCTTCACCTGGAATGGCAAGGCCAGCAAAGCGCACAGTTCTGCCTCGCTGTACCCTTCAGCGGAAATGCCAGTCGCCCAACTGATCACGAAGCCAGGGATCTGCCCTTGTTGTCGCTCCTGCTCTGACCAACTGAGCGGAGCCACGTCATAGCGAGGCGGAAGGCCGCGCAGCAACTGCAGCCAGCTACCCGTAGCCCACGGTGGGTTGAGGTAGAGCTGACCCGGCAAGAAGAGTAATGGCGCGTAGGCATCATCCAGCCTGGCGGTAGCCCAGACCCTGCGGATGACCCGGTCGGTCTTGTTCTCCACCCTGATCTCCGAGGTCAACTGCCCTGACCCCTTCAGTACCATGTTGGCCGATACCTGGAACAATGCACTTTCCGTCTGGAACTGCTCAGGCATGAACAGGAAACTGCGCCGCATTTGGCTGCCAATCACCTCGGGCAGAATCAGCAATATGGCCAGCAGAATGATGCTGCCGGCCAGATAGAGGTCGCGCTTGGTGCTACGCTCACCATTGACCAGATGTACCACCTCCCGAACTGGACTTTGCTCCTCCAGACATCCGTCTTGGAAATGCCATCTTCCCCTCTATTCTCTGCTTTGGCGACTCTTTCCTACACAGAAAGTACTCAGAGGTTTACCCTTCAGTCATTGCTCAAGGAACAACGTAGCAACTAGGGAAGTCGGGCGCCATTCATGGCGCCGCTACAAACGCCCGTGGGCGTAGGGGTCGCATGCATGCGACCCGCGTGTCCCACCGCAGATCAACTGCCGACTCTCGCATGCCATACTCCGGGACCGCCACCCGGAAGGATACCAGACTCTCAGGCGCTCTCGCCTGCTCCGGCATGAGAGCAGGAATATGCTGGCGGCTGCGAGAACATACCCATCTGAACAATCGGTATATGATGCACACTAGGGAGGAATGGCAATGCATCTGATTCCAGCTGTAGCCAGCTACTTGGGGTTGCAAGGCCAACTGAAGCAGGCGCTGACTGCCGACCACTTGCAGCTTCTGGCCAGGGTAGCTGAGTCACCCCTACCGCAGCGCTTGGCCAGCGACACTCTCCTGGAGGAATTGCTGGAGATGCATGCTGTCAGACTGGACGATGGCTTGATCAAGCTGGCTACTGCCGTCTTTCTGGAGCAGGATGTAGAGCGCGTGACCGAGGTGGCCTCTTCTCTGGGGAAGAGTTTGGCCGAACGGTTGCTGGTAGATGGTCAGGAGCTGCTCACCGCTTCGCCCGAAATCAGAAATTTCCTGGGTGGAGTGATCGGGGCCGCCCAAGGCCCCTCCCGGCTGCTGCAGACCAGCGGCAACGCCGTCAACTGGCGGGCCTACACCGGCCGCTACGCCAGCACCAAGGTGGACTTTGACCAAGACTGCCCGGCATTCTCCGCGCTGGGGCCGGAGCTGCAGGTAAAGAGCGTGCAAAAGGGCGACCAGTACACTGCCGTGTTCATCGGGCCCGGCGGAACCACCTTTGTCAGTTTGCTGCGAGGGTTCTGCCCACCGGAGCAGCGGGAGTACCGCCAGCAGCTGCTGCGCTTCCTGACTGATGCGTATGGGCGCCTGCTGGCGGGAGAGCTAACCAGCAGCAGCCTGGCGCGGACGGCTGAGCAACTTGGATTCTTCCAGAACGGGCGACCTAGGCCAGTCCTGGTCACCCCAGCCATCTATGCTCAGTACGGGGATGTGATCGAGCAGATCGCTGCGGCCTCGTCTCAACTCTACCTGGAGCAGATCAACCGGGTCTTCGCCTGCTTGCGAGAGACAGCTGCCGGCAGGCAAGGCGTTCCTCCCGAGAACATGATCATGCATTTCGGTCGCTACTGCCGCAAGGCCCTGGCCAAAGAGCTATATGCGGCAGGCTTCTTCACCGACGCGGTGCCAGAGCGAGGCAGCATCACTGTCTTCTATGCGAACAGCATCGGCCAGATAGGTGCATATCTCGGCGGCTAGCAGCGTGAAGTTTTCTGTCCACCACCCAACCAAATGGTCGACAGAGTCGTATCAGTAGCGGGCGATGCCATTTTGATTTCCGCTGGAGGTGAGGCCGTGCAGAGTGACGAGGATCTCTGCCTGGAGATGCAGGCTGGTTCAGAGAGTGCGCTGGAGGTCCTGGTGCACCGCTATCATGGTCCGATCCACGGATTCATCTATCGCCAACTGCGCGACGAGAACGCAGCTCAAGACCTGGTTCAGGAGACGTTCATTCGAATCTGCACCAGGATCAAGCAATACCGTTATCCCGAGCCGTTCAGGCCATGGCTCTATCGCATTGCCCTGAACATCTGCCGAGACTATTGGAAGAGTTCCGCGTATCGCCAGAGACAAGAGGCCGATGAACTGCTGGAGACGACAGAGGACAACCAGGCCAACATCGCCAGCATCTACGACTGGCAGGAGACGCGAACTGAGGTGCGACAGGCGATTGGCGGTCTGCCGGAGATCTACCGCGAGGTGCTGATCCTCAGATTCTATCAAGATCTGAAGCTGGCCGAGATTGCGGAGGCCCTTGACCTGCCGCTGGGGACGGCCAAATGGCGACTGTTCAGGGCTTTGTCACTGGTCAAGCAGCGACTGACGGAAGGAGGAGTTAGCGATGACAGCCTGCGAGAAGGAGACGACTGATCTGGAACGAGCGCTTGGCTTCTCTCTGTCCGAGATCGGCGAAGAACTGAGCACAGCAGAGGCCCACGATTTGGAGCTGACCGTAGATCAGTTGAGCAGATACACAGTGGCTGCACCGACCACGGATGATACAGCCGGGCTGCTCAACGCGCTCAAGCAGAACCTGGCAACGGACGCAGTTCCGGCGCGCTGGCGCCGGGGGTTGCAGCCCCCATCCGGCACGGGCAGGCAGACCATCGGGTTGCTCAGCCTGATCAGGCCGCAGGTTTCCTTGCTCGGCAAGCCGTTCTGGTTGGCATCCGCCCTGGTCTGCGGCTTGGGCCTGATCTCTATCGGCACCATCGGTGACATGCAGATGATTCCGCTGGTGATGCTCGCCCCACTGCTGGCGGCGGTAACAATCGTCTTCGCCTTCCAGAGCGGCGATGAGCGGGTACTGGAACTGGAAACTAGCGTCGCCCTCTCCTGGCAGCAGCTGGCTCTTGGCCGCCTGAGCATCGTCCTGGCTGTCGACTGCCTCAGCCTCACTGCCATCTCCCTGCTGGCGGTGCGTCTAGTGCCGGAATTATCCCTCTGGTTGCTGCTGCTCAGTTGGTTCGCTCCCCTCCTACTCTGGGCCAGCCTAGCCCTTGCTCTCTCTTTGCGCTACGGCCACCTGGTTGGGCTGATAGGTGCCTGTGCCGCTTGGGGGCTGCAGGTCGTGCTCCGGTTCACTTACCCGCAGTTTGACCTGCTGCGAGTGGCGATCTCAGGCATTGATGTGCTCGTCCGGTTGGGCATGTTGGCGGTAGCCGCATTCATCTTGGTGGTCGCAATCCAGCAGGCAGGCAAGAACGGCCGCTGGATAGCTGCCCGCCTGCCACGTTAGCCGCATGGCCAATCGCCTAAGCACAGAGAACTTGCAACTGTCCTTCGGCAGAGGCAATCGCGCGCTCGCGGGCGTGTCTTTGCGGCTCACTCCCGGAGTCACGGCCGTGCTGGGGCCGAACGGTTCCGGCAAGAGCACGCTGCTGCGCTGTCTGGCCAGCGTGCTCACTCCCACCAGGGGCGAGGTCCGCTGGAACGGCGGGGATGTGTGGCGGGATATCGCCAGCTATCGCTGGCTGCTTGGCTATCTCCCACAAAGCTTCTCCGGGCATGGCCAACTCACCGTCAAACAGTTCCTCGGCTATATGGCCGCCCTGAAACTGCTTCCCCTGCAACTAGCACCGCAGCGCGTCAGCGCGATGTTGACCATGTTCAACCTGCAGGCATATGCGGACACCAGACTGACGCAACTTTCCGGCGGTCTGCTGCACCGGGTGGGTCTAGCCCAAGCCATACTCAATGACCCGGATCTGCTGATTATGGACGAACCGACCGTCAGCCTGGACGCGGAAGAACGACTGGCCTTGCTTGATCTGATTCGCCAGCAGGCGCAGGAGCGCATAGTCGTTTTCTCCACCCATATGACAACCGATGCAGAAGCAGTGGCCGACCGCCTAGTCATTCTGAACGACGGGCGAGTGTTAGCTCATCTGCCGACCTCGAGCCTGATTGAACAATGCCGCGGCTTGGTCTGGGAGCTTGAGCTGCCGGACGCATCCGCCCTGCCTGAGGAGGCGATCATCTGCAGATCGACCACGCAGGGTAAGTCGCTGCAACTGCGCGTAATCCTGCCGGAGCGGCCCCCTCTCTCCTGCACACCCGGCTGCCCTAGCTTGGAGGATGCCTATCTGGCTGCCATTCACCGACTGCTGCGGTAGTCCTCTGCGCCTGCATCAATCGTAGCTGGAGGTCACTCAAGGCGAGTGACCTCCAGCTTTCTCGTTCCTAGCGCACAAACATGGACACCCACACCGGCCTTCTGCAGCAATCACTCTCGAGGCAAGGAACCGTTCCCCAAATGCTCAAACGGTGCAGGGAAAATGCCTAGTGATCGCCAACCTTTTCGGCGAGTGCGTCGTATCGGGACTGAACGCATGTCATTGGGTTGCCAAGGGCGGCAACATGCGTAAAGGAGGCTGACCCAGAGTGCAGATAGAACTGCAGAACCTGAGCAAGAGATACGGAAAGCAAGTCGCTCTCAACGGATTGAACCTTGAGATCGGGAGCGGTATGTACGGACTGCTTGGCCCGAACGGTGCCGGCAAGAGCACACTGATGCGCATTTTGGCTACCCTGCTCCCCCCCAGTTCCGGGAGAGCACTGGTGGCTGGCCACGATGTCACCCGAGACCAGCAAGAGGTGCGCCAGTTGCTGGGATACCTGCCGCAGGACTTTGGCTTATACAAGAAACTGAGCGCCTGGGAGTTCCTTGATTTGGTGGGCAGCCTCAAGGGTATATTCGGCAAGGCCAAGCGCCAGCAGCAAATCGAACAGGTGCTGCGGCAGGTCAACCTTTGGGACCGGCGCAAGCAACGCCTGGGTGGGTATTCCGGAGGCATGAAGCGGCGAATCGGCATCGCGCAAGCGCTGCTTGGCGACCCCAGACTATTGATTGTGGATGAACCGACAGCCGGACTCGACCCGGAAGAGCGCGTCCGCTTTCGCAACCTGCTCACCGAGCTGAGCGGTGACCGGGTGGTGCTGCTCTCGACGCACATTGTGGGCGACATCGAGTCGAGTTGCAACCAACTGGCGGTGCTGCGGCAGGGGGAACTGGCCTTCTCGGGCAGTCAACAGGAGCTGACCGCCAAAGCAGCAGGCCAAGTCTGGCAAGTGGCCATCGACGAGCGGGATCTGCCGCAGTTCAAGCGCGAGGGCAGAATCGTCTCCACCAGACGGGATGGCCCGCTGTTGAAGGTGAGAATGATTTGCGGCAACAATCCGCTAAACGCCGGAGAACCGGTGGCGGCTTCCCTGGAGGATGGATATCTCAGCATCATCGGGCGTACCTCGGGTGGTGAGCAGTAGATGTTCAAGGAGTGGAAACTCCACCTGACCTGGTCCTACTTGGCGCCGCTGCTGCTGCTTGGGGCGCAGATCTGGAACCTGTGCTCCGGCAGCAATGCCTATGTGGCCTCCAGACCGGCCGAGTTGCTTCAGACATTTGGGGTATTCTGGCCGTTGGCGCTCTGTTTGGCACTGGCTTCTCTCTTGCCCTACGAGCGTCAGGAGGGCATGTTGGAGCTGCGCTTGTCCTATCCCACGCCCTATTGGCGATCTCTACTGATGAAGATCGCATTGCCGGCCATCTGGTGGTCCGTGGTTGGCGGAGCTGGACTCTTGATCTGCTACCATTCATACATGCACTTCTCCGTCTGGAGCATGCTGCAGATGATCCTGCCTCCGGCTATTGCCTTGGGAGGATTCACTCTGCTCGTCAGCGCCATCACCTTGAATATGCCAGCCACGCTGGTGACGACGATCGCCTGGTGGGGCTTTGAGCTGGTCACGGCCTGCAGGCTGAGCGGCGCTTTCGCGCTCTTCCCCATCTCGATGAACGTCACGAACATTAACCTAGTGACAAACCGCTGGCTGCTGCTCGCCGCTGGCGTGTCGCTGACGATACTTTCTGTGGTTCTGCTCGGCAAGCGCCACCTGCCGACGGTTGAAGAATGATGCAAAGGAGGAGACGATCATGCAACGCGTGTTTTCACTCGCCAAACTGGAACTAAAACAGCAACTGCGCAGTCCCCTCTGCTGGCTGCTTCTGTTGCTCAGTTCATTCTTAGCCTATGACGGCTACTACTCATCGCCCAACCTCTGGGAGAACTTACACTGGGCCACGGACACCATGTCTCTGGTCGTGCTCTTGCTGGCACTGCTCTCGGCCATGGCGGCCGGTCGTGAACGCCGCCAGCGCGTGGGGGAAACCATCGAGAGCAGCAGTGTGAGCAACTGGCAGCTCTCGCTCGGCCAATGGCTGGGGCTGGCTCTGCTGGCAGCGCTCACTTCGCTGTTAATCGTCGTTATTCTCGCTGCACGCGCTCTTGCCCTGGGGGGCACCTTCAGTTTGGGAGCGCCGGTCTTCTTCTGGCTACTGGTCTATTTTCCGATGCAGCTCTTGGGAGCCACGGTCGGGTTGACGCTGGGCAGCTTGATCCCTAGCCTGTTCGTCAGCCTGCCAATGACCGTAGGCTGGTGGTTTGCCCTAGGCAGCATGTCCGTCACCGGAGAGTTGGCCCGCATCCTGCCGGGAGTGTGGGCTGACCTGCTGGACTTCACCGCAGTATCACCGACCGTGCCTGGTGCAGCCTTTGGCTTCCTGCCGTTCCATCGCTTCCTGTTCAACCGGGTCGCGCAGGCCGGCTTCATGCTGCTGTTGCTCGGTGCATTGATGCTGGTCCACCGCAGGTACCGCGAAAGGCGAATAGGTTGGCAGCCAGTGCTCGTCGTAGTCCTGGCGCTGACCACTACCGCTCTGTCCTTTGCGGCCTTCACTGCGGACCTGGCGGCGGCCAAGGCCAATATGATCGCTCGCTTTGGCTACACGGAACTGAACGAGGCAGAGGTAAGAGAACTGAAGTCGGAATGGCAGTCCATGGCGCAGGAGAACCCGGCCCCCACGGCAGTCCGCTATCAGCTTCGCCTCACTTTCAACCCGGACGCTCACGGTCTACAGGTTAACGCTGATTTGACCTTGCGCAACGCAGGGAATACCTCCCTGCGGCAGCTCATCTTCACGCTGGGGGATGAGTTTGCGGTGGAACAGGCCGCGTGGCAGGGCCAACCAGCCAATGTCACCAGCAGCACAGCCTTCGGCTGGCGCAGTGTTGCGCTCAGCGAGCCCCTTCCTCCTGGCGCAGCAGGGGTGCTGACCCTCAGCTACAGGGGAGATGTCTGGGAGTGGACCACTCGCTGGGACGGTCACGATCCCGAGTTGATGTCTTTCGTCAGCAGTGAGGGAATCTTCCTGCCACCCCACTTCTGCTGGTATCCGGCCCCCGGCCTCCACATGGTCGCTTCCGCACGCTGGGCAAGAGACATCTTCAGTTCCCCGGTCGAGTTCCAAGTGACGACAGAAGGTTCGAAACAACCGGTGTTCACCAACCTGGAAGGCCAGTCTGACGGCTCCTTTGCTGGCCGCCTACTCGGACTGTTGGTAGTAGCTGGCGACTGGGAGCAGAGCAAAACGGAGAACATCACCCTGCTGCACGCGCCGGACCGGCTGCTGGACGATTACATTACGGAGCTACAGCAGATGTATGAGTTCGCAAGCAATCGTCTGGGTACTTTGCCGGAAAACCGGGTGACGGCCGTCACCATGCCCAACTGGTTCTATGGCGAGGTTGATGGGCGGGATACGCAAACAGCACTGATTGGCGAAAAGCGACTGAATCTGGACCCCCGCCCCCAGCACCAACTCTGGCAGCGGCAGAGCATGCTGGAGCGCATGCTAGGATGCTGGTATCAGACGTTGTTCGTGATCGGCCCGGACCGCAACGAGACGGACTTGGCGGCAAACGATGCCCGTCTAGGGTTGACCAGTTACCTCTGGTCTCTCTATCGCGAGACACTGGACGGGCAATCCGGCAGCTTGGAGCAGGAGTATACGCTCAGGGCCTCAATCTCGGAGGAAGACGGCTCCATGCCGGCCATGGCTGCCGGTCAGCTCTACAGCACCTATTCAGCACAGAGCAATGCCATCTGGCTGAAGTTGGAGCGTGCTCGCCGCGTCGCCGGTGAGGCTGGCCTCACCCAGAGGCTCGGCCAGCTGATGGCGCAGGCAAACCGCCCGCCGACGGTGATCGAGCGCCCCTAGAAAGCTTCGCCAAGAACCAAAACCACAATGGGAATGACGCAACAGCCGCCTCTTCGGCGGCTGCTTTGCGTGCAGGGAATGAGCAGGACCCGGTTGCAACATGCTACGGTTGATGCGTAATCAAACCGGGAGGTGTACACCATGTTCTACACAGTCAGCACAGAGAAGAGCTATGCTCAAGCAGTCGACAGCCTAAAGCAAGGGCTGGCGTCGGTCAAGTTTGGGGTGCTCTGGGAACTGGACGTGCCGAGCAAACTGCAGGAGAAAGGAGCTGATTTCAACGTTCCGTTCCGCATTCTGGAGGTCTGTAACCCACATCACGCCAAGGAGGCCCTGGAGCAGAACATCATGGTAGGCTACTTCCTCCCCTGTAAGGCCGTTGTCTACGAGCAGGGAGGGCAGGTGCAGATCGGGATGGCCCGACCATCATCTATGGTGGGCATGCTGCAGGATGAGGCTCTGCGCAACTTCGCCGAGCAGGTGGAGCACGAGTTGATCAGAGCGATCGATTCAGCCAGGTAATGGGGAAGCGCCAGCGGCCACTCAGATCAGTGACGCTGGCGCTTTCGCTCAGTCAGCATTCATTTGATGCACAAGGCTCCGGGGCGCTTCGTGGTCATTTCAGACCACCCAGATCCGGGGGCAGTGAGAGCCCAAACGCAAGGTCAAGATCCAATTACCAAAAAGAGGGCCGTCTTGGACGGCTAGTCCAAACCGGCGCTTTCTTCGCTAATGGCCGTCCCGTTCGACGGAAGTGATCACCGGACGCCCTTCCCGATCCACCAACACCGTCAGACCACCTGCGTAGCCACTGACGGTGAACAGGTAGTTCACGCCTGTTTCTGTGTCCTGCAGTATTTGATACTGCACTCCTAAACCGTGCCCCTCGCTATGGATCTTCCGAAAACGCTTCTCTGCCATCATCATTCCTCCTGCAAAGCACTATGTTGCCTTAATGATGATCCATACGAAAACCGGCTGCAAAAGTTGCTGCAGGTCCGTTGTTCCCGTCATCTGCAGGTCCCCCGCTTACAGACAAAGGTCGATAATCACCTGAGCGTAGATCTTGGCAGCTAGGATCAGGTCGTCAACCTGCGCGTACTCATCCGGCCCATGTGCGCGCCCATCTTCGCTGCCTGGTAACGTGCATCCAAAGCAAACTCCTCCGTCCAGACTGTGCATGTAGGTCTCCGCACCACTGCAGAGGCAGTAGCCTGGGTTCCCGGTATAGTCTTCATAGACTCGGAGCAGCAACCGGACGAAGTCGCTACTCGGTGAGGCATAATGGGGCTCCAGCAAGCCTAGGGTTTGCAGGGTGATGCCATGTCGCTGCAGCTTACCGCCCAAGATGCCAACGGTCAACTCTGGCGCTTCCAAGTGAGGCGTGCGACTGTCGATCAGGCCAGATAGCCCTGTTGGGCCATACTCGAAGCAACTCAGCGTGATGGTTAGTTCCCCCAGTTGATCATCGCGCATGGCGATGCCGGCAGCTCGACCCTGATGATCGCCGTGAGGAAAGACGCGAATGACGTGTTGCAGGCGATGGAAGCCGGCGCTGTCGGTGAACGGCATGGCTGCCAGAGCAGTCAGGAGCGCAGTCAATGCGTTAATCCCCTGCCCAGGGGCAAAGGCAGGACCGCCTATTCCCTGCACCTTGATCTCCACCTCAGATTCCGCGGCATCGACCGCGAAGACAGCACCGGTCACTTGGCCCACTCGAGCGCAAAACTCACGCACCAAGTCGATATCCAGTCCCTCAATCACAGCGGTGGCCTCGGCCGGCACCAGATTGATGCGGCTACCACTCTGCACTGAAACGATGCGGGGCAGCCGCTTCTCTTCCGGCCAACTAGCGCTAAAGGATGCGCGCAATCCTCCCTTCTCCGCATTCACTACGGGGAAGGACCCATCGCAGGAGAAGACCAGGGGTGGCGGTGTGTGTTGCGTAAAGTAGTGAGTCAGATCGGCTAACTCGCCCTCCTGATCCGTTCCGATGAGCAATCTGGCGTTCCGTCGCAGGGGAACACCCAACTCCTTGACGGCTGCCAGAGCGTAAAGCGCGGCGATGGTCGGGCCTTTGTCATCGGTGGCTCCGCGACCGTAGATTCTGCCATCATGAAACATGCCCGCTAAGGGTGGAAACGTCCAGCCAACCCCCTCTTCCACCACATCCACATGCACCAAGATGCCCAGGGACGTCTGCCGCTCATTCAGGTCAACTACACCGACATAGTTGTCAAAGTTCGTGGCACAGCAGCCAAGGCGCTCCGCCAGATTCAGTGCTTGTGATAGTGCGGCCGCAGGGCCTGGCCCAAAGGGCAGACCTGGCTGCGGTTCGCTGCGCACACTTCGGATGGAAATCAACTGCCGAATGTCCTGCACCAACTGGGCACGATGCTGCTCGAAATAGCGATCCAATGCATCCCGATACATGGTCTCTTCCTCTCCTTGCCGGGCGACCCGGCCACCGCGGTTGTTTCGTTCGCAGGAGCATGTTCGGCGAATGCGACATCGATCCCTGCAATCATCCGCCTACACCAGAAAAAGCAGTAGGCGCCAAGCATGGCGCCTACTGCGAAAGATGTCACTGCCTCTGGCTGACTAACTACGAATGGAAGCGCGCCTGAGCAACAACCAACTGCCTAGGGCTGATAGCACAGCACCGCTAAGGAAGGTCAGCACTGCCGCGTGCGGAGCGGGAGTTCCAGACAGCCCGAACATGCTGCCGAGCACTCGGATGATGCCGCGCACCAGCGCCCCATCGCTTCTGCCATTGAAGTAGGTCAACAGCAGGATGACAAAGACGGGAGAAATGGAAACAAGCGTCTTCACCAGCGCGTTACTACGGTAGTAGATCATCGTGATCAGCCATCCTCCGTGCGCCGCAAATGTGAACAGGGCGAATGACCAGAGGAAGTCCCAGACCGGCGCTGCGCTGGCATAGAGCTGCTCAAACAAACCGGAGTAAGGCAGAAACTGGCGCAACACCCCAGTCATGGCCACATCCACCACTGCCATGAAGGCAGCGATTGCGCTCAGGGCGAGGCTGGTGGCGAAGAAGAACTTGCGCCGCGAGACGTTGTTGGCCTGCGCAAAGCGAAAGGAGGTGCCCAGGCAGTTTAGCCCGGCGATGAAGATGAAGATCATGGCGGCCATGCCAAACCCGGAAAGCTCGCCGTCACCACTACTGATGCTCATGCCGAACAGGGCAAGGACGACAGCGCAAACCAGATAGAAGATAATCAGGGCGTTGCACGAATCGCGCAACTGGAATCGCATCACTTTCAGCACTCTGTCCATTTCTCCGCCCCCCTCAGTTGGTCAAGCTGATGAACAGCTTCTGCAGTTCCACTTTGTCGATATCCAAGCCGAGCTCGTTCGCCAGTCTCAAGTCCGCCTGCTGCCGATCCTCCAGCACAGTAACTGACTTGAAGCGCCCCATGGCCTCCATCCCGGCACACTCCTTGCCGGCGATGTACTGGTCGACCTTGTCGCTCTCCCCAGAGACGGTGTAGGCTTGAGCCAGTAGGTCGAGCACTGGGCGCTGCAGCACCACCCGCCCGTCCCGAATGATGATCACTTCCTCCAGGACGTCAGACACCTCTTCGATCAGGTGGGTGGAGATGATCACCGTCTTGGGCTGCTCGCTGTAGTTGCGAAGCAACTCCTTGTAGAACAAGTCCCGGTGGTTGGCATCCAGCCCCAGCACCGGCTCATCCATGACGATGATTGGAGCATTGCTGGCCAGCGCGACGATTGCCTTGAAGATGGATGCATAGCCGGTGGACAGCTCGCGCACGCGCCGACTCAGATTGAGACCGAACTTCTGTGCCAACTCAGAGGCATAGGAGAGGTCGAACGCAGGGTAGAACTCTTGGCTCCAGTGAAATAGCTCCCGCACTCGCATCGCCGGGGGATAGAGATTGGCCTCCATCATGTAGAAGATTTGGCCCAAAGCGCGGTCATTCTCCTGCACCGACTCGCCATCGACGGTAATCTCACCCGCAGTCGGGAAGATGCGATTGGTGAGCAGGTTGAGTAGAGTCGTCTTGCCGGCGCCATTCCGCCCCAGGAGCCCGTAAATCCGATTCGGCTGGATGGTGAGGTTAATGTCATCCAGGGCCCGCGTGGAGCCGTAGTCCTTCCTGATCTGTTTAATCTCGATTACGCTCATTTCTGCGCGCCCCTCTCTATCATGGCGATGATCTCGTCTGCCGATATCTCCAGCTTCGCCGCTTCTTCCAGCAGCACCCGCACAAAGTTCTCGTAGAAGTTCTGGCGACGCTTCTGCCGGATACTCTCTTTAGCCCCAGTAGCCACGAACATGCCCACACCTCGCTTCTTGTAGAGCACTCCTTCATCCACCAACAGATTCAGCCCCTTGCCTGCGGTAGCCGGGTTGATGCGCAAGTTCACCGCCAATTCGGTGGTGGAGAACACTTGGGCCTCCTCCTCGAAGATACCCTTGAGAATGTCGTCCTCAATCGTCTCTGCCAACTGCAGATAGATCGGCTTCTCACTGTCGAAGTTCAGTCGCAATCCGCAAACCCCCTCCCGAGTAGCAATCACTTAATTGGTTCATTACTCTTGTAACTAACTATATAACCAGCTAACCCACCTGTCAAGGGAGAATCTGCCCCGTTGCCAACACTTTCGGGGTAAGGGTTAGTCATCTTCCGTGATTGAGTTGTGATAGTATAGAAAAAATGGTTGTATTAGCGGGGTGTGGGTTCGTGAGTCAATTAAGATATGCTATCATCGGCCTGATCATCGGTATTGCCTCGATCACTCCGGGCATGAGCGGCGGAGCCTTAGCCGCTGCCCTCGGCCTCTATGAGCGAATGGTGCAGGCGATCAGCCACCCCTTGCGGGATCTGCGGAGAAACCTGGTCTTTCTGCTGCCAGTTGGAATCGGCGCTGCCGTCGGTGTGGTCGGCTTTAGCAACGTGATGGAATGGCTGATGCAGCAAGCCCCGAACCAAGTGAAGTGGCTGTTCTTGGGGCTGGTGGCCGGAAGCGTGCCTTCACTGATGCGCACCGCTAACTCCAAAGGCTTCCACTGGCGTTGGCTGCTCTACACCCTGGTCGCGCTGGCCAGCTTGCCCCTGTTCAACCTGCTGCAGCAAAGCTGGTCAGCAGTGACTGCGCCTGGCGGCAGCAGCGGATGGATGGCGTTCCTCGGCTATGGACTGATGCTCGCAGTGGGCACAATCGTACCCGGCATCAGCACGTCCTTCATTCTGATGGCCTTCGGAGTCTATGACCAACTGCTCAGGGCTATGGCCACGCTTGATCTCGAAATCCTCTTCCCCACCGGCCTCGGCTTTTGTCTGGGAGTTCTCCTGCTGGCCCGCCTGGTGGAGATGCTCTTCCGCCGGTTCCACTCCCAGGCGTATTACACTGTCCTAGGCTTCCTGCTCGGCTCGGCGTTGCTTATTCTGCCTAGTCCAGTGTTCGGGTGGCCGCTGCTGCTGGACATCGGCCTCTTCGTCTTGGGGGTGTCCATCAGCCTGCTGATGCTACGGCTGAGCCCGACCAGCCAATCGTGACCGATGCAAAGCAGAGGCGATTCTTTAGGAAGACGCTTCTGCTTTTTTGGCGGCGCCACTATACTTGGAAAGACGAATGATGATCATCTAAAATAAACCGTCAGAGCGGGTAGGTCTTGATCACGCCTGGAGCGAATAGACAGTTAATCACGTAGAGGGGGGAACCGAATGGCTACTGTGGCCATCAAGGACTGTGCCAATTACTGCCAGGAATCATTGAGCGCGGCGATTCAATCTGGAGTGCAAGCGCTGGGGGGCTGGGCGCGATTCGTGCAGCCCGGCCAAAAAGTGCTGCTGAAGGTGAACATGATTGGACCGGTTTCGCCAGAGAAGGCCGCCACCACTCATCCGGAGTTCGTGCGGGCCATCGTCCGGCAACTGAAGCAACTCGGTGCCGAGGTCTGGGTGGGCGATAGCGCCGGTGGGGCTATCGCTGGCATCGCGCCGACAGCGCGGGCGCTGGAGGTCTGCGGCTATGCCCAGGTCTGCCGCGAGGAAGGCGTCAGGCTGGTCAACTTCGACAGCGAGGGAGCGGTAGCCGTTCCCAGCCGGACCAAGAGCGTCTTCCCGGAGTTCCACGTCGCTAAGGCACTGACAGAGGCGGATGTGGTGATCAACCTGCCTAAGTTCAAGACCCACTCGGCGCAACTCTACACCGGCGCCGTTAAGAACCTGTTTGGCGCCCTACCCGGTCTGAGCAAAGCAACATATCATGCGGCAGCGCCCGACCAGGAAGCCTTCGGCGAACTGGTCGCCGATCTGCATCAGGCTTGCCACCCGGCACTGCACATCATGGACGCGGTAATCGGGCACGAAGGCAACGGCCCGACGGCTGGATCACCCCACCCGGTTGGGAAAATTCTAGCCGCAACTGACCCGGTCGCTCTGGACGCGGTCGCCTGCCGGATGATGGGCATCGACCCGCTGCAGGTGACTATTGTCAAGCACGCCGCCAGGCTGGGACTCGGCACCCTGCAAGAGTCCGACATCAGCCTGCAGGGAGACTACGACCAGCCGCCCCGCGTCGCCAACTGGCGCGTACCCAACGGAGGCGGCATGCGCGGCCCCCGCTGGCTGCTCCCGGGTATCATCAGCTTCTTCCGCACCCGCCCCGTGGTCGACCCCAAGCTCTGCCGCCACTGCAACATGTGCGTGGACAGTTGCCCGGTCAAGGCCATCGACAAACGCAGCAAGCAGATCGACTACCAGACCTGCATCGGCTGCATGTGCTGCCACGAACTCTGCCAACACCACGCCGTGGAACTGCGCCGCAGCAACCGCCTGGCCGGCTGGCTCATGCGCCGCAGCGACCGGGAGAACGCTCATAGATAGGCACGGCGGAACGCGAGGACCCCGCGTTCCTGTTCCAAATAACGAGAGGCGGCTTCTGTCAAAGAAGCCGCCTCTCGCGTGCACTACATGGCTGTCACTGGGATAGCTAACCTCACGTCATACCTCTGGCTGAAAGGGCCTCCAAGAATATGCCCAGGCATCACCCTTGTCGCTTAACACCAGGTCACCCTCTAACGCCACCTGTGGATATAGTTTGGGTAGGAAGTCTAGCATTGCCTCGCCGTAGTCCCCGGTTTCGGCGTGCGGCAGGTTGATTACCAGTCTGCCGTCGCTGGTGTAATATGCAGAAAGGGCGAGGCTGACTCCCAGATCGCTCCTCAGATTGACGGACTGCAAAAGGCGAACAGACACCTCTCCTGGAAGTGCGAGAAAGAAGCGATCGTCATTCGGTGTCGCCGCAAACTGCAATACCACCTGATTGAGCGCATTGTCTAACGCGACTGACTCAATGTCGAGGGCGGTACTGCTCCAAATCCGTGTTGTCCAGCAGCAGTTGCCCACCAACGGCTGGTCATCCGTAGTACGAACCTTGTTCGGAGACGTAACAGTAATCTCATACTCGCTAACAGATTGAACTGCGGGAATGGTCAAGCTGATTGTCTTGTATGAGGGATAGACGGTGATTCCTGTCAGCGCCTCACCAGGGACTCCCCCAATGATCGGCTTGACGGAGAAGTCATTTCCAGATAGACTCAGGTTTCCCATTAGGACTGCGCTTAGATGAAGCTCCGCATAGACATGCGTAGAGTCAGCCTCCGCGCTGGCACGAGTTATCCGGAAATCAGCGACGGTTAATGGCGTGGTCTCAGCCGATTTGCTGTACGCATAGCGACTAGCACCATCATTCGGCACCGTGACAACGTATGCTCGGTAACTCTCTCCTACCGCGACTGGCCGACCCTCCCAATCGAGCAAGTCTGCACTTAGCTGCACTGGCGAGTCAGTGGAAGTGTTGATACTCTGATAACGCGAACTGGGCATATCAGTGAGGTCTCCGAGCTTCAGCTGATAGTAGTTCGAGGCATGGAGAATAACTCTATACTCAGCCACATTCGTCTGGTCGCTCGGCAGTGTAAGGCCTAGGTCAAAGTCTGAGGCGTCCCCGGCATCCCTCTCGTCTGAGAGCGTGATCTCGCTGACCGGAGGAACAGTTATGCGCTCCAGACCAACGCTAACTTGAGAGGTGGGGCCATTGGCGTAAATGCCTGAGCCCAGGCTGGTCACCATTGCATAGTAGTTGACTGCCTGCAATGAACCATTCCAAGTTCGCTTGTCGGCGATGTCGATTACCTGGGAAAAGTCATAGCTGTCTATTTGCGAGTCCACATCCACTTCGTAGATGGTCTCGGATTGGTCCAGCGTTTCTCCACTATTTAGGGCCAGACGATAGCCTGCTGCGTTGTTGACTGGTTCCCAGTCAAGCGTTGAACCGTCTGACCAAACGGGGGTCTCAACACCTGCCAATGCTATCGGCCCCACAAGTGCTTGCGATAGTGAGGAGTATGCGCCGTCAGCGTAGACCTGCCCATCACCAATCGCCCTGATCTGAACGGTGTAGATGCCGTCCCCGTTCGCTCTCAGTAGCTCGCCCAAGTCATAGCTCGTTGCCGTCTTGCCCAAAGTGATCACCCTGATTGGAGAGCCATCCTTGCAGACCTGCAAACGGTAAGCAGAAGCGCCGTCGAGAGTTGTCCATTCTGCTCTAGCTGGGGATGATTCACTCCAGGTTGGAGCGCTCATGGTTGGCAGGCGAGTAGCATCTGCTGTGGGAACTGGGGCTGAGACAACGCGCACAGCATCCTCTCCGTCCACATAGGCCAGATACACAGTGTTCCCGGCTACGGTCAGAGAAGGTGTCAGGCCCCCGGAAATGCCCACCCCACCAAAGTGCGTCCAGACTCCGTCATTCAGCCGCTGCACGCCGGCCAATTGACCCGTCTGGTAGGTTACAAACAGCTGTCCGCCTAACACGGCTAACTTGGGCCGACTCACAGTTTCCTCAGCAAAATCATCTGAGCCTATCGACTGGAACTCTTCAGTGGTCCCGTCATAGTGAAGCAGACGCGGTCCAATATGATCAAAGAACGAGGTCATCAGGTAGAGCTCGTCACCAGACCATTGCAGTTCAAACACCTCAGATTGATCGTTTGTCCCACTATTATACGTGGTCAAGGAGTCCCATACCCCATCTGAATAGGTAAACAGATACACGGGGTCATAGTCTGTCGAGCGCCGATAAGCCACATACGGAATCCCATCCTTGACTGCAACGTCAATACCAGTCGCTTTGTCCGGGCTAAAGATCAGACCGCCGGGACCCAATTGTTCCCAGCCATCCCCAAGAGAGCGAAAGACAAACGGGCGGCGCGGGTATCCGGTAGATGGGCCTTCCGTGGGCAAACAGATTGCCACATAAGCTACCTCCTGTCCTAGCCCGCCAGACAAGTCCAGAGCCAGGTCAAAGCTGTTCATGATGTCGACACTTGTGTGGTTGGCAACTCTGTCACCTCCAACCAACTGCCATTGACCGTTCCGGTAGCGCTTCACCCAAATGCCTGCATTTATAGCACTGTGATTGACATATGAGATGTACGGCTCGCCATTGTGGATTCTCAATTGGACCCTCCCAGAAGAAGTGGGAGATGCATTCGCCAATTCAGACCAAGCCTGTCCGTCCCACTTCCAAACGTGGGCTGCTTGATCTGCGCCGAGATAGGCAACATAAACCTGGTTCCCATCAGCCTCTGCAGACAGACAGGAATAGCCATTTCCTAGAGCTGGCAGTAGGACAGAGGCGTCGCCCACCGGCAACCAGATTTGGTTGGCAGCAATTGCCGGCCCCAGCGAATTGCTGACAGCGGTTTGTCCAGCCTTCCCCTGGGCGTCCTGCGGCGTTACCTCTGCCCAAACGCTCAAACCTTCATCTGCGTCGACAACGATGTAAGAAGAGCCACTGGCGTCGGCAATCGCCAGCTTTTCCGGGTCATCGGCCCCGTCTCCTCGGTACCACTGAATCTGACTCTCGCCCTCAAGGTCACCGTCTTCATCAGTAAATGTATAGGCCAGAGTCAGCGTTTCGCCAACTCTTGGCACGCCAGTCAGCCAAACTTCGCTAACCTGAGGCGCAGTGTTCCTGGGCAGCCGCTCCTCGCCGATGGGGCCCCTGGCCAAGCTCATCACCGGATCGCCAGACCCATAGTGATCGCTGGGAGTGACCTCACAGCGCAACCACCGGCCTTGATAATCTTCGGTCGGCAGATACTCCCTGGCATTAGCACCTGCTATTGCCGCCCAAGCCCAATCCTCCTCGGGCACATCGGACAATCTCTCGGCGA
Source organism: Bacillota bacterium (assembly GCA_023436245.1). GTDB lineage: Bacteria > Bacillota > UBA994 > UBA5500 > UBA5500 > JAEZJZ01. The sequence continues at coordinate 85,262 of JAEZJZ010000046.1, forward strand.
CGAACCACTGGTAGGTAGTGCCTTGTTCAACGTTGTCCTCTTCATCAGAATACTCATACACGACCCAGACCTCTTCACCAACGTAGCAATCGCCATCTACCTCAGCTTCACTTACCACGGGAGCAGCATTTGCCGCAGTGACTGCGACGGTGAAGTCCGTGGTCGCTGAAGCATAGCCGCTCAAGGATGCCCGTACCGTCACCCTATAGGCTCCGGTAGCTATGCCTGTCAGATGAATCTCAGGAATGCTGGAGCCAGCAACTTCCGCCTCAAGCCCGCTTGGATCATCGACGGTGACGGAGATGATTGCCTGGAATGGTTCAACGTGAGGCGTAACGATAGCGCTCTCTCCAATCTCCAAGGTCAGATCATCTATGGTATCCAGCTGCGCTATCGGCAGAGGCGGCTCGTCGTCATCCTCCTGCGTGTCTGCCGGGACCACAGATGAGTCATAGATGATCACGGCGGGTGGCGGCACCGGCAGTTCAGTTGCTGGCTGTTCCGCCAGCCGCTGCTCGATCAACTGCCTGACTCCGGCTGCCGTCTCTGGGTCGACCAGATCGGGTCTAGTCTCGGCCATCTCGGCCAACACCTGCAGAGCAAAGAGGTCAAGGCCTTCCGGAGTCAGTTCTTCTCGAATGAAGTCGGCGATCTGCTCTGCGGGCGCATCCAGACTGATGCGCTGCCCGGCTTGCATCGTCGTTTCCACCACCTGCTCCTCTTGGGTGCCGTCGGAGCCCTGCACTGTCCGGATGGACGCGACCGTAATGGTACCTTCCACCAGATCAACAATCGTGCCCTGTTCAGTGTGGCGTACATACAGTTCTGTGCCGCGCACGCCCATCACTGCATTGGCGGTCTTAATCTCGAATCTGGAGTCCAGATTCAGCTGTTTCCGAATTGAGCCCCAGAGTCCGCCGGCCAGCAGACTGAAAGTACTTTGCTCCGCATCCTCCTTCAGGGCGATGCGCAGTTCCCTAATCAGCACCTGGCTGTTCTCGCCGATGCGCACGTCCTTGAACTCATCCAATGCCAAGGTGACCGAGGACTCCTTGCCGGTGATAATGGTGTCACCCTCGGTCAGCCCCATGTTCTTGAAGGCCTTGAAACTCTTCTCTCCCCCAGCCTTCTTCACCTGTACTTCGCCGCTGAGTGCAGTCACTTTCGCCACGCGCAGGTTGGCAGCCGGGGCGGCCATCGCCGCCGGCGCCACGCAACAGAGACCGACCAAAAGAGCCACACAGAACAGCCAATACCTCAACCTAGTGCTAGCCATGGGCATCAATCATTCCTTTCAATGGTCTGGGGTCAAGCGACGATGGCCGACACTATGGCGTCATCAGCACCACCGCGCGATGCGCCGCTACCCATTCGACGCGGAAACCAAGGCTCTCGGCCAGGTAGCGCAACCCGACCAGGGTGCGACCGTCTTGGTTCACCAGAGCGACCCCATCTGCAGGGATAGTCGTCCGCGACTCACCCTTGGTCACGATCACTCTGTTCTGCTCGGCATCCCAATCCACTTTGGCTCCCCACTGCTGGCAAACGAAGCGTAACGGCACGCGCGTGCGCCCATCGGCCAGCGTCGGCTGCTGATCTGGGAAAGCCACGCGCTGGCCGTTCAGCCAGACCTGGATGTTGCTGGTGTCGGGATCGAAGCTTATCGGGACGGGCTGCTGTGCCTGCTCATCATCCGCGTCCGGTGTGCCCATCGGTTGCAGGTTGTTCACGTCCACTGCCAACTGCCAGACAGCGTTAGCCCATTGATCGGCCATGTAGAGATTTCCAGAGGAATAGGCCAGACCGACTGGCCCGTCCAAGCGGATCGCAACTCCCGTGGTGACTGTTGCATCGACAACGGTGATTACCTGTCCATCTAGTGTGATGGCGCGCAGAGCATGGTTCCAAGTATCGGCCACGAAGACGACGCCGTTGTCGGCGACGGCGAGCCCTTTGGGGAAGTTGAAGCGAGCTTCACCCAGACTGCCGTCGACCAATGCGCCAGGCGAGTAGTAACTGTCCGTCGGATAGGGGTTGAACTGGCCGGCGAACGTGGACACTTGGCCGGCGGAAATCTTGCGAATCAACTGGTTGCCAGCGTCCGCCACCAACAGCTCCCCGGCAGGCGTGAAGGCCAAAGCGGCCGGCTCATTGAAGCGGGCGGTAGCAGCATCACCATCCAGGTAGCCGCCATCAGAAGCCGCTATCCCAGCGTAGGTGGAGACAATCCCGGTTGGTGAAATGCGGCGAATGACGTGGTTCAGGGTGTCAGCCACATAAAGGCTGCCGTCCGCACCGACAGCCAAGCCGGAAGGCGTGTTGAAGCGCACCGACGCTCCCTGTCCGTTCTGATAGCCGGCCTGTCCATTACCGGCCAGAGTGCGCACCTTGCCTTGCGAAAGCTTGCGAATGGCATGGTTTTGCGAGTCGGCCACGTAGATGTTGCCTTGGGCATCAATCGCCAACCCGCGCGGGCGATTGAAATAGGACTCTGTGGCTGCACCATCCACCAGCGAGCCCTGTGGGTAGCCAAAGGCATCCAAGGGGCCAAGTTTCCCGGCCAGGGTGCTTGTTTGGTCCGACACCCGGCGCAGTAGGTTGTTGTTGGCATCGGCGATTAGCAGGTCGCCGGCAGCATCAATAGCCAGTCCATAGGGCGCACGAAAGGTCGCAGCCAGCAACTGGCCATTGTCTGACCCCCCTATGCCCTGACCGGCCAGGATCTGCAACGGCGCCATGGCATAAACCTGCATGCTGATCAGACAGAACGCCAGGCAGAGCGCCAGAGCGAAGCATCGTTTGACAGTCAACTTATCTCTCCTCCTTGTTGCTAGTCAGCACAATCCTGAATACAGGCAAAATGCGGTAACATCAGTCAGTCTTTCGGCGGGTTCAGGAACAAATCCTGCCACCGATTGACACAGATCAGGGCATTTTGCGCTCTGCCTGGCGGTCACTCCTCGGCATGGAATCAGCGCCAGCGATTCTCAAGGTTTTTGTGATCTGTATCATTTTTTAATTTCAGTCGATCAACTATCATGAAAGCAAGAAGAGACGAGAACGGGAGGAAAGAAGCATGAACAAGACGGAGAAACTGGCGCAAATTCTTGATCGCCTGAATCAGGATCCGGCCGATCAGGCAGCCCAGCAGGCTGCCAAGGATCTGATCTCTCAGGTCAGCGCCTTGGAGCTCTCGCTGGCAGAGCAGAAGCTGATTGAGCAGGGACTGGAGCCTGCGAAACTGCAACACCTCTGCGCGGCGCACCTGGAGGTACTCGAACCCGAGATGGCGACATTCCGCCACTCACTGGGTGCTGGCCACCCGGTTGACACGATGATCAAGGAGCACGATGCCATTCTGGGGTTGCTGGCGGAGTTGGAGCAACTGAGCCGCCGCCTGCACGCCCTCCCCGGCTATGATGCTACGGATGCTGGCTTCGCGGCACTGACAGCTTTGGCTGAGGGCCTGATTGGGGCCGAGAACCACCACCTGCGCGAGGAACAGGGCTTGTTTCCGCTGCTGGAGGAGAGAGGCATCACCGGACCGCCCCGCATCATGCGCATGGAACACGAGCAACTGCGCGCCCGCAAGCATGCCTTGCTCGAGTTGGCGGAGCGAGTAAAGACGGGTATGCCTTACGATCAGTTCCTGGGAGCATTGGCTGAGACGGCTGGCTATCTGGTCTTTCACCTGCGCGACCACATCTTCAAGGAGAACAACATTCTCTATCCGACCGCCAAGGACACGATCACAGACCCGGCGATCTGGCAGGAACTGAAGAGAAAATGCGATCTAATCGGCTACTGTCCCTTCACCAAAGAGGAATGGAAATAGCATGATCGGGGCCGGAGCGATCCGGCCCTCTGCTTCTGCCCGCTGGCCCGTTCTCGCGTTCAGAGACTCGGTTTCTCCTCGGCTGTGCCTCCCGCAGCAGCTGCATGGCACCCGCCAGGAGAGCGGGTCGCATGCATGTTTGTGCGAACGCCTGGCATGTCGAGGTATAATTATCTTAGGAGGTGAGGCATGTGCGATGTGATCTGTGCAAACGCGGCTGTGTTGGGTCGCTCCCGCTGTTTCGCGGCCTGCCGCTGACAGACATTCAGGACATTCAACGGTTGATCGCGCACCGCTCGTTCACCAAGGGGGAGACGGTAGTACGCGAAGGTGAGCAACTGACCGGAATTTACATAGTGGAAAGCGGACAGGCCAAAGCCTACGCGCAGAGCAAAACTGGAGGAGAGCAGGTGCTGCGCCTGCTGCAGGTCGGGGATTTCTACGGGGAACTGTCACTGATTTCGGTGATGGAGGCGCCCTCCACCGTGCAGGCCCTAACCGATCTGCGGCTCTGCACGATCAGCAGCGAAGCTCTGAAGAGCTATTTACTGTCGCACCCTACCGCCGCCTTGAGTATTCTGGGGGCGCTCTCAGCCAGACTGCGGAGAGCTGAACAGTTATCTGAGCAACTCGGCCTTCTGGACAGTCGCCAGAGGGTAGCCGCGCTCTTGCTCAACCTGAATGAGCGTCAAGGACGCAGCACCGACCACGGCAGCAGCATCCATTTGCATCTGAACCGGAACGAACTGGCCAGCATGATCGGGCTGAGACAAGAGACGCTCAGTCGCTGCCTCACGGAGTTCAGGCAAGCAGGCTGGATAGAAACAGAGGGTCACAAGCTGCTCTACATTCTGAATGAGCCTGCACTACAGGAACTGGCAAGACTGTGATTGTGAAGGCTTTTTATGATCTGGATCATGGATTCGCCTACTGTTGGATCATATGATCATGGCAACAACAGCGTTTTCTCTCCCTTGCCGGGAAGAATACTGTTAGCAAAGGAGGCGACCATTGATGTCACACGTGTTTCAGGCTTCTGACCAAATCGGGGCGATTGTCTCGGCCTTGCCTAAGGCTGTGGAGGTGTTCACGCGCCACAAAATCGACTTCTGCTGCGGCGGTCAGCGCCCACTCAGCGCGGCCATTGCCGACCAGGGCCTTGAGGCGGAGACCATCCTGACAGAACTCGATCGGGCCTATTCTGAGGCAGAACAGTTGAAGCAGCCGGGCAGGGATTGGCGCACAGCTGGACTCTCGGACTTGATCGACCATATTGTGAATACTCACCATGCCTATCTGAACACAACCCTGCCGGAAATCAGCCAGCTCACGACCACGATTCTGCGGGTTCATGGCGCAAACCACAAAGAGCTGGCCAAGGTGCACCGCTTGTTCCATTCTCTGAAGCTGGAGCTAGAGCAACATCTGATCACGGAAGAAGAGGAAGTCTTTCCGTTGGTGAAGCAGTTTGAGCACAGCGGTTCGCGGGAGGCTTTGGACCGCGCCATCACTAAGGTCGAGCAGTTGGAGAGCGAACACGAAGGCGCTGGCGACATCCTGAAGCAATTGCGGCAAATCACGGAGGATTACGCAGTTCCGCCGGATGGCTGCGGCACCTTTGCCCGGACGTATTCGCTGCTGCAGGAGCTTGAGGGAGATCTCTTCCGCCACATCCACTTGGAGAACAACATTCTGCACCCGCGCCTGCGTGAGGCCAGCCGAAAGTAGGCAATCACCCAGCAAGACACAGTGCCCCGAGCTGCCTCGGGGCACTGTGTCTTTTGATGTATGAGACTGCGACTCAAGCATCGTAACGAAAGTAGATATTCGCACGAGCCAATCGCTGGTAGGCTTTGATCTTGTCGTTGTCGTCACTGCACCTGAAGAAAGAGAATGAGATGGCCTCCCAGAGAAAAACCCAGCCACCGACTGTGGTCCCCTCAGAGATGATGGACAGGAAAGCGTTTTGTTGCCCGAGGTTCAGGAAATAGGTTGCGGACAATAGGCCGGCCGCAACCAGCACATGGTTCAGCGCCCGCCGAAAGCCGCGCTGCAGCGCTTTGCGCTCCAGATTTGCATAGAACTGATAGTAGCTCTTGACTACGCTTTGGATGATGGTCTCCTTCTCCTCGTCTTTGGCCCGCCGCGGCAGGTAGAAGACCAGATCCAGCCCATGGCGCAGCGGTATTTCCATCGAGCAGTCCTCCAGGAAGAAGGCCAACTCCGGATCCATGTCTCGCTTACGGTACGACGCATGGTCCCAGTCGTTGAACACGTCCAAGTACTTGTCCAAGGATATCTCCACGATGTAGTTGCCGGTATCCGGGTTGCGTTCGTAAAGTCGGTTCAGTATTTCGCTCTTCATCAGAGACTCCTATTCTGGGCCACAGAGTGGCCGAGTGAATATGTTAATCATACCATTTTACGGCTGACAGGCCAAGGTTGTCCCGTCAGCCAGCTTGTCTGGCGCCAACTCGCGGGATATACTGGTCGCAACTACCAATGGCACGGAGGGGTGCAGCAGATGGCGGAAACCGGGGAGCAGTGGTGGTGGAAGTTGTTCCAGCAGCCTAGTCTAGCATCGCTGTCGATGCTGCCGAACGTGCTCGATTTCACCGCGGGGCGAGACTTCTGGCCGAAAGCCAACCTACGGGCACTGGATGCAGGCAACTGGATTATGGGCAACTGGGAAGGCGAGTGGGAACAAACGAAGAACAGCCGAGCGCGCTTGCGGCTCTGCGAGTTAGCCCTGCGGCAGGGCGGTCCGATTCTGGAGCTTGCTGCTGGCGCGGGGGGAGGAAATCTGGCTCCCCTACTCCACCTCTCCCCTCAAGCAAGACTACTGGTCAACGATCTGGAGATCCGCTTGCTCACCCGCTGGGCCTCCTTTCTCGCGGATCGCGGCTGTGGCCGGAATACGGTCTTCGCCGCTTTTGACGCCTGTGATATGCCTCTGCGGGGTGGCTCGCTCGGTTGCATCTCTGCGGTCGGTGGCTTGAGCAGTCTGTTAGGCAGCGGACGGGCAGCCCTCTGCGAGTGCTCCAGAATACTCTGGCCTGGCGGTAAGCTGTTGGTCGGCGAGATGGCGCTGTCCAGCGACTCGCTGGCGAGTCTCCCAGATGAGTTGCGCCGGAACTGGGCGGGTCTGCCTTGGCTGCTGGGCGAAGGCGAATGCACCCTGACTGCAGCCGGATTCACCATCGAGCATCACTGGGTAGAGGGCGGAAGACGACTACAACGGCAGGGTGACGGACTGGCGGAGGAAGCCGAGCAGTTTGGGCTGGAGCTGGTGGTGGAGTATCACTACTGGGTGGCCAGCAGATAACTATAGCTGGATACTTAGCCCCGTGCCTTGGCGGCACGGGGCTTTCTGGTTGCAATCAGTTGTCGGTGCGACACGATCATTGACAGCAATGCGCATGGTGTGTATAGTGGTTATACACAGTATATTAAGGGGAGGTGCTGCATGTTCATCATCCTGAGCGGCAGCAACGGTGTCCCGTTGTATCAACAGATCGTGGATCAGTTGCGCGCCAAGATTCTCTCCGGCGAACTGCGCCCAGGAGAGCCCTTACCATCCATGCGCCAACTGGCGGCTGATCTGATGACCAGCATGATCACCACCAAGCGGGCCTACCAGGAGCTAGAGGCGGCTGGACTGATCCAGACCAGACCGGGGCTCGGCACTTACGTCTGCCAACTGCCAGATAGTTCTGTGGAGGAGATCAAGCTAAACGATGTCAGGCAGCAATTGGCGGAAGTACTGCGCCATGCCGGACGCCTGGGCGTCTCACGCAGTCTGCTGCGACAGTTGTTTGAGGAAGCACTGCAAACGGAGGAGGATTCGCATGAAAAATGAACTAGCGCTGCATCTCAGTGACGTCCGTAAGCAGTTCGGCGCGTTCACCTTGGATATCCCGGAGTTGCAGCTGCCTCGCGGTGTAGTCTTGGGACTGATCGGTCAGAACGGTGCAGGGAAGTCGACGCTGATCAAGATCTTGATCAACCTGATCTATCCCGACCAAGGAGACGTTGGTTTGCTCGGCCTGCAGCAACCGCGGGACGAACTGGCGATCAAGCAGCGGACCGGGTATGTGAGTGAAAACCCCAGCTTCTATGAGGAACTGACCGTGAACGCCATGGCCCGGATAGTCAGCGGTTTCTACCCCAACTGGGACAAGCAGACCTACGCGAAGTACCTCTCCGCCTTTGCGCTTGATCCCAAGAAACGCATCAAGCAACTTTCCAAAGGCATGAAGGTAAAGCTCGGCGTCACGCTGGCGCTCTCCCATCGCCCGGAACTGCTGATTCTGGATGAACCGACCTCCGGTATAGACCCGGTGATGCGCCGGGAACTGCTGCAGGAGATTCTGAGCGTGATTCAAGATGAACGGAGAACAGTGGTTTTTTCCTCGCATATCACGCAAGACGTGGAGCAAATAGCTGACTACGTGGCCATCTTGCAGGACGGCAAGCTGGCGGAGTTCGCTGACCGGGAAAGTCTGCTAGGGCGTTGGCAGCAGGTGAGCTGCACCGCAAGCAACACGCCCACTACCTGGAAGGATAAGTTTGTCAGCTGCAAGACGAGCGGCAGTTCCGTCTTCGGGGTGACCAGGGATTACAGTTCCAACTGGGTGGCCGAGGCAAAGAGGCTGGGACTCTGCGACTGCCAGGCGCGTCCCTGTACTCTGGAGACGATTCTGCTCAGTCTAGCTGGCAAGGAGGTGGTCAACAATGTGGGCGCTCATCTATAAAGAGTTCGTGCAGATGCGCAACTACCTGCTGCAGGTAGGACTGGTGATCATCATCGCCATCATCCTGTTTGGCCAGAGCCTGGAAGGGTTCATCTTGCCCTATCTGGGAGTCCTGCCTCTGGTGATGGCCATGACCCTGCCGCAGATGGTGTTCAGCTTGGAGGAGCGAGGCAACACGCTGGTCTATCTTCGTTCGTTGCCGGTACGACCGCAGCAGATCGTGGCCAGCAAGTTCGTCGTCTCGCTGCTGATCGTGCTCGGCCTGATGGTCATTCAACTGGGCTATGCAATAACCGTGGGCCGAGTGGCGTCCGTGCTCGGCAGCCTTGGCTTGAACCTGATTATCGCCGCCCTCTTGCTCGGGCTGAGCCTGTATCTGCACTTTCGGCTGGGTACCAACAAGGCCAAGGTCGCCCTGCTGATCAGCCTGATGGTGCTGACCGTGTCAGGCATGGCCTTGATGCAGAGTCCGCAGATCGCCAACTGGTTTGCGTCCTCCCACGCAGTGGCGGCAGTCACCGAGCTGCTGTCCACGCCCCAGGGGTCAATCCTCGGCCTTGGTATCGCGACGGCTATCCTGCTGCTCTTCTATGGTCTGTCGGCAGCTGTCTTCTCCCGACAGGACGTGAGCCGCATTCCATAATACCCGAAAACAAGGCGGAACCCTTCCCAGGCAGAAAACCCTTCCTTGCGCGGAAGGGTTTTCTTGTTCTGTGCCGAACACATATTCGGTAATGGAGAATAGGTCTAGGAGGGTCGAGAATGGATGCAATGCTAGGGCTGGCGCAGCGGGCGGTGGACCGCTACCTCCCGGGACGCCGGGTCATCGGCTGTGAAGATCGTGGCACCTGGATTCAACAGACGCTGCTCGTCACGCTGGACACCACCGAGAAGCTGATCCTCAAGCTGAGCGTGCACCCCGAGTGGAGCGAGCCTCACCGAGAGGCATTGAAGTGCCGCCTGTTGCGCGATCACGGCTTACCGGCTCCGCAGGTGCTGGCTTATGAGAGAGAAGCTGGCACCCTACCCCACCCTTTCATCCTGCAGGAACACATGGCGGGCAAGTGGTTGGCCAGGCTGCTGCCGCAGTGTTCTGCCGCGGAGCGAATGGACGTGTTTACCGCTCTTGGCGCTGCCTATCGGCGCCTGCACTCCATCCGCGGCCCGCGCTCTGGGTTGTTCGGTGATAGCCTCGAGGAGACGCTCTATCCGGTATCCCCTAATGACTATATGTACAAGACAGAGATCGTGGGAGGAAGTGGCGCCAAGGCCAAGGCAGAAGGACTGATTCCGGAGCAGACCTATCAGCGCATTTTGCGCATCTGGGAGGAGAACCTGGCCTACCTCAAGCAACACCAGCCGGTGCTGATCCATAACAGTGCCTTTTGGTGGACGATATCTCTAGCGCGGGCCGGGCAATCATGGCAAGTGAACCGATTGACGGCCATCTCCGATATGCTCTGGTGGGATGCGGCCTATGACCTGGCTCTGCTCAGATACCCGCCGTACGGTCAGGTGACGGAGGATGAGTGGCAGGCATTCCTGAGCAGCTACGGGCAGCCGCCGGAAGGAAAACGCCTGCTGCTCTATAGTCTGCTGCAGACGCTGCAGGCGATGATGGGGGTTTACATGGAACCGGCCGAGTGCAAGGTGGATCAACCCGCGCTGGCGGCACGGCTGGAAGAACATTTGGGGAGGGTTAAGGCAAGGGAAGGGGAAGCACACAAAGGAGAAAGCCGAGAGTCGCTGGGGCGACAATCGCTGTCATTGGACCCTGGAACACGCAGCCTGATCAAGGTATCCTTTCACCATATCGGTGAAGTAGCTGACGAAAACCTCAGGTTCGCGGTGATTGTGGCCAAGCATCAGGGTCAACTGGTGCTGGTGCGGCACCGCCTGCGCCAGACTTGGGAGGTCCCCGGCGGTCATCGGGAGCCTGATGAACCGATCGAGCAGACTGCCCACAGAGAACTGCAGGAAGAGACCGGGGCTAAGGTGTTTGCGCTGCGGGCCGTCTGCGAATACTCAGTGCTCCGTGATGGCGGAGTCCCAAGCTACGGACGGCTTTTTCTGGCCGACGTGGCGGAACGCGGCCAACTGCCCGAGTCAGAGATCGCAGAGATAGCCCGCTTTGACAAACTGCCGTCGAACCTGACTTATCCGGAGATTCAGCCGCATCTAGTGCAAAGGGTCGAGCAAGACGAACGGAGATAGCACAAGCGAGCTACCGCAATAGCGCCGCCTGAACAGCGCCAGCACGGGTCGCATGCATGCGACCCCTACGAATGACCGGGGCATGCGCGCAACATCGTAGGGGCGCCATGCATGGCGCCCGCTCGCGGCAGGATTGCGTGTCAGCCCTCTTCAGCGCCCAGCAGGTTTCGATCAGCCCCGCGGGCCTTACGATGGAACCCCGCGCAGCCAGCGGTCAAGGAAGTCCAATGCTTCTGCTCTGGCGGCTGCCGGCTCTTGGTGCCCGACATCGTAGCGCGAGAGCTTCCAGGCATCGCTGACTCCGGCTTCGCAATACACTTGGCGCAGTGCCTCATCGACTCGCTCCACCCCAGCGGCTAACCGATCGCGTACGCCGATGATGCTGAGATGTGCCCGCGGCGCGATCAAGGCGTTGATCTCCGCGGCGGAGAAGTGCAGTAGCAGATTGGGCACCAGGTAGTGAAAGCCGATGGTGCCCAAGCGGTTGGCCTTGATCAAGGTATGGTAGTCCGTGAGGAAGCAAAGGTCGACACAGGCGCGAATGCGTTCATCCAGCGCCGCCGTCCACCAGGACAATCCTCCCCCCATCGAGAAACCGAGCGTTCCAATACGCTCACAGTCCACATCTTTGCGACTCTGCAGGTAGTCAAGCGCTTTCAGATTGTCATAGAGCATCATGCCCCAGAGCACTTGCCCTGTGAGCAGCATCTGCTTGAAGGTCACGCCCTCCGAACGGTGGTGCCGTTCGCCGAAGGTCCAGGCATCGATGCAAAGGGCGGCATAGCCGCGGCTGGTCAGGTCATCTGCATAGGGCGGCGCCTGCAGATACGTGCCGTGACCACGCAGCAACTCCCCTTTGCCCAGCCCGTAATCGCCACCATGCGCATGGTTATACAACACCGTTGGCAGCGGCCCTTCCGCCCCCTGCGGCCTAATGAAGTAGGCAGGAACAGGCTCAACACCATTCAAGTCGAGTTCCAGATGCTCCAGATGATACCCAGGGCGGTCATCTTCCCTTTTCACTTTGGCCGACACCGCGCGATCGCGTGGCGGCAACTCTCCGAGTAGGCTGAATAGCTCCCGGCGCCGTCCGGCTGGGTCGTTTACACTGGCCATACCCCTCACCCTTTCTTCCTTGGCGGCACACTTCAGCGTTCTTGGTTGATTTCCCTGCTTGCAGCATTCCCCCGGGCGCGTTGTCAAACCCAGGAGAGTCAAGACTGAGACGAAGGGCCTGGCCCTTCGTCTCATCCCACAGCTTTCGAAAAAAGGCTGTCCCCGGCATTGGGGACAGCCTGCAAGATTCTATTCAATCAGCGAGCATCGCGAGGATAGTTCATCACCAACACTTCCTCAACTTTCCCGCGACCGCTCGCCTTGGAGTTGATCGCCCGTGGTGCGGATACCGTGATGGTGGTGGCGGCGTAATCTTTATACAGCTCGTGAATCAACGGCGTTGATGAGTTGCTGAGCATGCAGTAACAGCCCTTGGCTGTCAGGCGGTCGAACAGGCGCTTCAAGCGACGTTGCTCGGCCTCGCCGAAGCTACTCAGATCATAACCAGTGAAGCTAGTGTCGGTCACCGGGTGGTAAGGCGGATCGAAGTAGATGAAATCTCCGGCTTGGGCCGTCCGGGCTGCCCGCGCAAAGTCGCTGCAGTGAATCTCCACATCGCTCTCGCGCAGATAACGCCCAACTGCCAGCAGCAGTTCTTCGTCCAGAATTCTGGGATCGTTGTAACGGCCAAAGGGAACATTGAACTGGCCCTGAGCATTCACGCGAAAGAGCCCATTGTAGCAGGTCTTGTTCAGATAGATGATGCGGGCCGCCTTGTCCACCCTGGAAAGCTTGCGAAAACCGTCGTTCCGATCCTGACTGCGAACTCGATAGTAATATGCCTCTTCATTTTGGTGCTTGGCCAGCGTTTCAATCAGCCGTTCTGTCTGCTGTTCATTCCGGAGCACCCGATAGCAGTTGATCAACTCGCGACTGCGATCATTGATCACCGCACGGTCCGGCTGCAGTCCGAACAGCACTGCGCCGCCTCCGACAAACGGCTCATAGTACCTCCCAAACTCGGTCGGTGCATACTCTAGGATTGTGTCCAGAAGATGTCTTTTGCCTCCGGCCCACTTCAGAAACGGCTTCAACAACCCGTTGCGTGCCATCGCCACTGATACACCACCCCTTGCCTGTTAGGGACATTCGACAATAGCCGACACTATCCCTGCCAAGACTGCTGCTCCCTGTAGAATAACGCTGGAGCGGTGCAGGAAGCGAGAGCGGTTCCGACGGCTCGAGTGTGCGGTACTCGGTTCACGCAAGCTTATGCGGTTGCCGTACTCCGGTCAGAGCTGTTCAAACCGGACCACAGCTTCCGCATCTCTACGGAACGCTCCAACAGATCGGACAGACTCCCGATATCCTCTACCTTGCCATCCCTCATCACGATGATCTGATCGGCGCGCAAGAGTGCGGCTGGCCGGTGGGAGACAACCAGACAAGTCTGCGACTTCCGGGAGGCGAACCTCTCCCAGAGCAGGCTCTCGGTGTGGGCATCCAGCGCACTGGAGAGATCGTCGAATACAAGTAACTCTGCGCTCTGGGCAAACATCCTGGCGGCTGCCACCCGCTGCACCTGACCACCTGAAAGCTTAACCCCTCTCGGCCCAACAACAGTCTCCAGTCCGTGTTCCATCACGCTGATATCGTCCTCCAGCACGGCCTGGTAGACGGAATCAGTAATGGTCGTCTCAGCCAACGGTTGACCGAGGCGAATATTCTCGCGAATGCTCTGGCTGAAGAGGATGGGCACCTGCCCGGTGTAAGCCACTCGCGGCGGAATGAGCGTCTCAGCAGGTTGCTCGACCGGTTTCCCATTCCATCGGATCTGCCCGAAATCACTCGGCAGGAGTCCCAGCAAACAGCGCAGCAGCGTGGACTTTCCGCTACCCACCATTCCCACAATCACTGTGAAGCTTCCCTTTGACAAGTGCAGGTTGACACCTTCGATGCCGCGACCGCTGTCCGGATGATGGTAGGTCAACCCTTCCACGTCCAGAGTCTCGAACTCCTCCGCGATGGGAGCAGGCAGCTGTGGTCCCGGCACAACCTCGCCAAAGATGGGCAACGGATTTCCTTTGACCAACTCTTCCATATCGGCATTCACTATGGCCTCCATCCGATGGATGGATACCTCGGTCTGCTTGAGATGGGCCAAGAACGTCCCCAGGTCACCGGTGAAGTGGCTAAACAACTCCACGTAGCCCGCAAAAAGGGCAAAATCGCCGATGGAGAAGCTGCCGTTTTGCATCGATTGGCCGACCAGCAGCAGGACCAGCCCCATCCCTATGCTGGAAGTGACCGCCATCAATGCCTCTACCAGCAGGTTGACCGTGCGATCCTTGAGCATGGTCACTTGCCGCTGGCGGCTAAGCTGATGGATGCGGACCGCCACCTCGTCTTCCGCCGCCGCCACCTGCACCGCCTGGACGACGCCAAACATTTCTCCTAAGGCATCGGTCACTCTGGCCGTGGCCTCGCGGCTCTGCTGACGATATTGCTGAATCCCATCAGCAGCCTTGCTGATCAAAGTGCTGATCAAGAGCAATGGGGCGATTACGAACACGGTCAATCTGAGGTTAACGGAGGCCATAATCGCCAAAGCGGCCGTAGAGCGGATGGTGCTGCAGGTGAGGTCGATCGTCCAATCCACTGAGTCATCCACCTGTTCCACGTCATCCCGAAAGACACTGATCGCCTCCCCCGGGGACACGGTCAGCGCCTTGGCATCGGGCTGGCGCAGTACTCCGGCAAACATGTTGCGGCGGAGTAAGCCCCCGGTAACAAACACATGCCGTACGTGGGCCTTCACTCCGAAGAAGCCAAACAGAGCCCGGCTGCTGGATACGGCCACGTAGAGGGCAACCAAACTCCAAACATTGGTGCCTGCCGGTGCCGAGGAACTGAGCGCATCAAAGATCTGGCGCACAACCAGCCCCGCCCCCAGCGCCAGCAGGTTGGCGGACAGCCAGGACAGCTGGTTGGCCAGATAAAGAGTCGGACGATAGATGAACAGTCGCCAGAGCAGCTTGACGGTCCTCATACGAGCACCTCCTTGATCCCCGCCTGCAGCAGTTGATACAACCGCGAGCCGGTATCGCTGGCCAACTGCAGCCGTTCACCCTGTTCCAGTACCTGCCCTTGCTCCAGAATGACAATCCGGTCTGCCCGGTTAATCGTCTCCAGCCGATGGGCAATGATCACCGCTGTGCGGCCGCAGAGCAAGCGATCCAGCGCCCGCTCGATTTTCTGTTCAGTCACCGGGTCGAGCCGCGATGATGGCTCATCCAGCACGATGATGGACGGGTTGGCCAGGAAACAACGGGCCAAGGCCAGCAACTGGGCCTCGCCTGCCGATAGCCCGGCGCCGCCGGCGGGCAAGATGGCATCCAGCCCGTCCACCAGGGACCGCAGCCAAGGGCCGAGCCCCAGCTCCTGCAGCACCGTCAGAATCTGCCCATCCTCCACTCCCCGGCGGAAGAAGGTGAGGTTGTCTCGCACCGTGCCGTGAAAGAGCTGCACTTCCTGGGTGACAACACCTACCCGCCGTCTCAGATCTGCCAACTTCGCGTCCGCGGCCGGCATGCCGCTGAGCAAGACCTCCCCCCGCGACGGGTCATAGAAGCGCGCGATCAGGCGACCGATGGTGGTCTTGCCGCTGCCGGTTCGACCGAGCAGCCCCAGCACCTGTCCAGCTGGCAGATCAAAGTCTACGCCGCGCAGCACTAGTTGATCATCTTCATACGCAAACTGCACGTTGCGGAACTGCAGCGCCAGTGCGCCTTCCGGCAGATCGACTCCCGGGCCGTCCTGCACGGCTGATCGCTCCGCAAACAGGCCCTCGATCCGGCTGATGCTGGCAGTAGCCCGCTGTAGATCCTGCAACTGATTGCGCAGCTCCGTAATCGGCTCCTTCAGCAGGTCTGTATAGCGGGTGATCAGATAAACAGTACCCAGGCTGATGCTGCCCCTAAGAAAGAGCCATGCACCTAGACCAAAAGCCAGCCCATTGCCGAGCAGGAAAACGAAAGACCCAGAGGTTCTCATCCAGGCATGCAGCCGGTAGGCCTGGGTCTGAATGCGCAACCAATCGCGCAGTTCCGTGTACAGACGGTGCATCGCATATCCGACGGCGCCGTTGGCACGGATGTCCTCGGTTCCAGCCAAGTGTTCACCCAGCCAGCCGTAGAACTTGCCTGCCATGCCCCTGGCCTCCGTCAGTTTTCCCACCGCCAAGCTGCGTGTGTAGTTCAGCACCAGAAGGGCGATCGCGGTGAAAGCCGTCAGCACCAGACCGAGTCGCCAATCTTCACGATAGAGCATGGCCAAAACGCCGCAGAGCAGCAACAGATTGGAAATGATGCCGATCGCGAACTGAGAGAAGAAGTTGCTCAGCAAGTTGACATCGCCATCAAGGCGCTCGATCAACTCCCCGGGGGCGTGGGACTTGTGGAAAGACATGTCCAGACGCAGGCAGTGCTTCACCAAATCGGCGCGCAGCGCGTTGGTGGCAGTCCAGCCGACATCCTCGCCAACATACCGACCGGCTCCATTAACAACTTCCCGGAGGACCACTGCCAAAAGGAAGAGCAGTGCCAAGTTGACCAACTGCGCGAGCGGAGCCCCGCCTTGAGCGCCGTCCAAGAAGTGACGCACAATCTGCGGATTGAGCAACTGCAGCCCGAGCGCGCCAAACATCAACAGGGCCAGCAGCCCGACCTTAACCCTCTGGGGCCAAAGGTACTTGTAAAGCAATTGCCAGTATCTTCTTAAGGGAATCCTCATTCTGCACCACCTCATCAAGCATCAGCTTTTTCCATTCTATCAAGCGGTGAGCGCTCGGGAAGTGTAAAGCTTTGATCAGACTGAACACGCCTGACGCAATGCAAGAAGTGGCGCACCGCGCGCCACTTCTCTTTGACGATGGACTAATAGGCGGTGACGCTCCGCAACTGCCGGGTAAGCGAAGCCAGACTGTCTGCGATTTCGGCAGACTGGCCCTTCACCTCCAGAGCCGCATAGACCATGGAGTATTGTCCGAACTGCAGCAGTGCGGGCAGAAAGTCCACTTCCCCTTGCCCGATCGGCAGATGCGTCCCCGTCCTGATGTCCCTCCCCCGGACGGCGTCACTCAAGTGCAGTCCGGTCACATGCACCCCTCTGCATGCTGCAACTACCTGAGCTATGTCCTCCTCGTCATGATGACAGTGAGAGATGTCAATCAGTGCACCCAGCCCCAGGTGCTGCTCCACGAACTGCAGGTAATGCTGTAGCCCCAGAAAGGCGAAATATTCACCCTTGGAGTGGCTCTCCAGCGAAAGCGTAATCCCCTTGTCTTCATACCTTGGCAGCCAGTGGCTTGTCAGCCGGTCAAACAACTCCAGACAGAGGGCGCGATCATCCGTACTGGGGGTGAACTCGGGTGGATGGAAGGAGACATCCTCCATGAAATGCTGCTCGGCCAAACGTAGACCATCCGTCAGCAGATCGTCCCACGCCTGTAGGTGCTGTTTCGTCTGCAACACCCCAAGTCCGCCAACATGCAAGGTGAGACGATACTTGCGCATGAAGTCAGGCATCTCCTTGATCGACAGTCCCAGCGTCCCAGCATAGAACTTGGGCGTCAACTGCACGCCGCGGAAGCCAAACCGCTCTGCGATCTCATCAATCTTCTGCCATCGCTGCAGCGGCTGGTCCAAGAGCAGCAAGGCGGCGACATTGTCGCCGCCGATTTCATCCATGGCGAAATACACGATGCATCACTCTCACTTTCTACCTATTCCCTTAGCCACGTGCTCCATTTTCTCCTGCCGCCGCCAGCAAATGCCCGACCTGTTCCAGGCAGGAATGACACCGCAGGTGAGTTAGTACGCCACCCAAAACAGTTGGAGCGTCCCGTCTGGAAATGCTATCATCTACATGTAGCAACATGGATCTAGGAAAGGAGCACTGACGATGCAAGAGACGAGACTTGGCCGGACCGGCATGTCGATCCGACGTCTAGGATTCGGCGGGATTCCGGTGCAGACAGTCGGTCGCGAACAAGCGCTGGAGACGGTCCGTCATGCCTACGAGCGAGGGATCAACTTCTTCGACACGGCTCAGGCCTATACCACTAGCGAGGGCATCATCGGCGAAGCGCTGGCCGATGTTAGGCACGATGTCTTCCTGGCCACCAAGTCAGGCGGCAAAGACGTGGAGACGGTCACGCGGCATCTGGCCGCTTCGCTGAAGAGCCTGCGGACCGACCATATCGATCTCTACCAACTGCACAATGTCGTGGGCGACGAGGCGCTGGAGAAGCTGCTCGCACGCGGGGGAGTGCTGGACTATCTGAAATCACAGCGGGAAGCTGGCAGCATCCGGCATATCGGCATCACCAGCCATCGCCTGGAGACGGCGATCAAAGCGGTCCGCACTGGCGAATTCGCCACGATACAGTTCCCGTTCAACTACATCGAACACGATGCCGCCGCTGAGCTGTTCCCCTTGGCGCGCCGGATGGATGTCGGCATCATCGTGATGAAACCGATTGCCGGCGGAGCGATGACCCATCCGGCTGCATCGATCAAGTGGATCTTGAATCAAGTCACGGATGTAGTCATCCCGGGCATGGAGAGCAAGGAACTGGTGGACAAGAACATCGCTGCGGCCGAGCAAGGGCCTCCCTCCGAGCAGGAGTTGGTCGCCTTGCAACAACTAGCAGACGAATTGGGACCTGTCTTCTGTCGCCGCTGTGCCTATTGCCTGCCCTGTCCGCAGGGCATTCCGGTCAACTTCCTGGCCTCGGCCGAACTCTTCTTCAATCGCTCCGGGTGGCACAAGCTGGACGGAAGCCATGTCGAATCCTTCCGCAAGGGGTTGGACTGCGCTGGCTGTAAAGTCTGCGAGGGGCGCTGTCCCTACAACCTGCCACTGTCGCGAATCGTTCCCGAGAGCAGCGCCAAGATGCTGGAGAAAGCGCGCGCCCTCGGCAAGTGCTAGCTGACGAAGCCTAACGAAATACGAAGCCCGGGGGGGGGGGGGGGAGGAT
>JAEZJZ010000080.1 GCA_023436245.1 Bacillota bacterium
ATATATTAGCCATTAATGTATATTTCTATATAAAAACAGTAGACAAAAAGAGCCCAGTCTAGATGAATGCTCCTCTAACTGGGCTCAGAGTTGGGTCAAGCGAAGGACTTTTTCAGTGGTCTCGGACGGACCCTTTTGCGTCACGTCCCCGTCTCTTCGCATCATTTCCCGCTGCCAACGTGTTCATCCTCGTCTGTGCGGTTTAGAATCTGGCGTTCTTTGCGTTTGGCCCAGGTTGCCAGCCACCCGACATCCGCCCCGAGTTCAGCCAAGTTCTCCATGTTGCTTTGTACCTCCCGCAGGAACATCACGACATACGCTACTGACCAAAGATAAACCGTCGGCTGTTGCAGGAAAGGGGTCAGCCGATAGCTGAGGCCGGCCAGGATGGCAATCACTAAATATGCCACCAGCTTCACTCCGGTTCCCTGCCAGAAGTCCTCACTGTTCCAGCTGCGTGACCTGGTCTTGCGAACTGCCAGGTAACGAGTGATAATGTCCAGCATGGCGGCGCCGAGCACTGAAAGTAGTGCCACTAGCAGCGCCTTGTCCGGGAAGAGGACGTATTCCACGGCTGCAATCAGCAGCCCCCAAACGATCTGCACCCTCGTCAACGCCTTTTGCCAGTAATTTGCGGGGCCGTGCACAAAGAAATCGGTCAAGCTTTGACCAATGCGTGCAAACAGTTTCTATCACCTGCCTTTCCGCCTGCGGAATCCCTCGCACCATCATATGATAGGAATGGTGGGACCGTGTACGGATTGGCCTGCCTCGAGTCGGCTACCGGATACTGACAATAGATATGACTGCATTGGATTAGTTTCTGATCGCATGATATATTTGTAGCAGTAACGAAATTGCTGTGAGGCGTGATTGTAGATGCAGATTCCGCTTGGACAAAGATTGAAGACGATCGCAGGTCATGTGCCAATCGGCTCCAGGGTTGCCGACATTGGTAGCGACCATGGCTACCTGCCTGCTTGGCTGGCACAGAGCGGGCGCGCGCAGAGGGTCATCGCGGGGGAGATTAACGCCGACCCGGCACGTCGAGCTCGCGAGACGTGTTTTGAGTTTGGGCTGGAGGACCAGATGGATGTCCGCCTGGGAGATGGTTTGGAAGTGATACAGCCCGGCGAGGTGGACGTGATCGTGATTTCCGGCATGGGCGGAACCACGATTCGTCAGATTCTGGAGCAAGGACGAGGCAAACTGGATGGCGTGATGCGACTCGTGCTGCAGCCAAATGTGGCAGCGCCCGAGTTGCGCTATTGGCTGGTCACGAACGAGTTTGTGCTCACGCATGAAAGCCTGGTGGAAGAGAATCACATCATCTACGAGGTGATCGTGGCCGAACCAGGGCAGTCTGCTCCTCTCAACTCGCTTCAGTTGCTGCTCGGGCCGGTGTTGCTGAAGGAAAGGCCGGGGCTGTTTCGAGAGTTTGCCGAGCGCCTGATTGCCGATCGCCGTTTTGTGCTGGGACAATTGGACAAGGCAGCTTCGGCGGAGGCAGCGGCGCGCCGTGAGCAGTTTGCGCGGGAAGTGGCCGAGCTTGAGCAGGCGATGCTATGAGAGTACGCAGGGGGCAGTTCTGGGCTCTGGGAGTCGCCGTTCGCTTCGCGTTTGAGCGCGGACGCCAGGGTTCATAGGCTGCGGGCGCCATGCATGGCGCCCCTACGAAGTGTGTGTGCTCGTAGGGGTCGCATGCATGCGACCCGACCGCATGCGGCGACGCGACCCGTCACGCCGCGCCAATGCGGAACACAAGTAGCAGTTTCGCCATGTTGCGGTAAATAGTGGCGTTTGACACTGCCTTTGTATGCTGGTATAGTATTGTCTTGTGACAACGCTGAAAAAACACACAAGTAGGCTAGGCAATCGCGGGTGCGCATAGCACACCTGAGGAAAGTCCGAGCTCCAGAGAGCAGGGTGCTGGATAACGTCCAGTCAGGGTGACCTGAAGGCTAGTGCCACAGAGAGATACCGCCGGCTTTGCCGGTAAGGGTGCAAAGGTGAGGTAAGAGCTCACCAGCAACCAGGTGACTGGTTGGCTCGGTAAACCCCACTCGGAGCAAGACCAAATAGGGAGGAACTAAGAGCTGCTCGCTCGCTCCTCCGGGTTGGTCGCTTGAGGTGCCAGGCAACTGGCATCCCAGATAGATGGTTGCCACCTCGCAAGAGGTACAGAACTCGGCTTATCGGCCTACTTGTGTTGTTTTATCTCATATTCGAGAAGCAGCCCACTGCATTGTGCAGTGGGCTGCTTTATTTGCTACTCTTTCCAGAAATTCCTCACGTTGACTACTCCGCCGGGGCCCACGCGGAATCCTTTAACTTCCGGTTGGTGCACTGCGTAGTAGAAGGGGTGGAACAGCCACATCCACGGCGCATCAGCGGAGATGCGCTTTGCCGCCTCAATGTACAACTGCCGGCGGCGCTCCGGACTGGCGACTGTCTCTACCTGGTCGAGCAACGCATCGACTTCCGGGTTGCTGTATCCGACACGGTTGCCCTTGCCGATTCCACGGGAGTGGAAGTACGGTTCCAAATAGGGCATGCCCTCGGAGTGCCCGCCTGTGGCGGCCATCAAGAACATGTTGCACTTGGCCATATTCTCCGGCTTCACCAGTTCCGTCCAGGGGAGCGTGACAATGCGCAGTTGCAATCCAATCTCTGCCAGGTCGCTGGCGATCCATTCAGCCCGCTTGGCCTGTTCCTGATTGTTTGCCCGCACGTGCAGGATGATCTCCTCGGGATAACCGTTCGGGAAACCAGCCTCGCGCATCAGTGCTTTGGCACGGGTCGGATTATACTCGAACCCCTGCACCTTGCCAGCCAGGAAGGAGGGAGGCAGTGGTCCGTCGGAGAGCACGGCCTGGTCCTGCAGCACCTCTTTCAGATATGCTGGGCGATTGAACGCATGGTTGGCTGCCTGCCGGACCAAGGGGTTGTCAAAGGGAGGCTTCCGGTTCATCATCGCACAGTACTGAATGTCTTCCGCTGGCAGCTTGCGCATGGTGCGGCTGTAAACCGGGTGCGATGCCAACTGCTGATAACCGCTGCTGTCAGAACGCATGTGATCGATCTCCCCAGATAGGAACCCAGCAAATTGTGATTCCGCTCCCCGGTAGATGCGGATCAGCACTTCGTCAACAAACGCTTTGCCTTCGAAGTAACGCTCATTCCGGCTGAGTTTCAACTCTTCGCCAGGCGTCCAGTGGTCAAAGCGGAACGGACCTGCCCCGACCGGTTGTCGGGCAAAGTTCTCTCCGGCCTGTTCCACGATGTCGCGGGGAACGATTGCCGTGGCCAAGTTCGACAGGTTGTGCAGGAAGACCAGGTTCGGGCTTTTCAGGGTAATGGAAATCTGCAGTTTGCCGGTCACCTTGATGCCGCGCAGATCGGGTGATTGTCCCTTGGAGAACTCATCTGCCCCCAGAATGCTCATCGCCAATCCACCGTGTGGCGACTTGCTGCCGGGGCGAATCAGCCGCTCCAGCGAGTATTTGACGTCCTGGGCTTCAACCTGGCGTCCGTGATGGAAGTAGACGTTCGGCCTGAGCATGAAGGAGTAGGTGCAACCATCGTCCTCGAGGTGCCAAGAGGCAGCAATGCCGGGCACTGGTTTGCCTTCCTCGCCAACCTGCAGCAGACCCACGAAGAGCTCTCGGATGATGTAGTTCGAGTTGCTGTCTCGCGACATACACGGGTCCAGCGTCACCGGGTCCTGCGGCAGGCCGAAGCGGTAGACTGTCTTAGCCCGATTAGCGTCTGCCACTTTGCGCAGGGACAGCTGCATCTCCTGCTCAATGGCCCGCATGCTGGTTGTCGCGTTCAGCAATGTTTGCACAGATGCTTGTTGCTGTTCAGCGTCGAAGCTGGCTGTCTCGATGAAGAGCGCAGCCTTCTCCAGCACCTGTTGCATGTTTTCGGTTACGCTCATCAATTGGCCGTTGTTGGTAGCCTGTTGGCTGACCGCGGAACTGATCTCCTCCACCAATGAGGTCGTCTCAGAGACTGCGTCCATGATCTCGTCCAGCGACTTGCCGGCAGTGAGAATCAGCTGGGTTCCCTCGGTGACAGCGGTGACGCTCTGCCCGAGGGTGTCAAGTGTCTCTTGTGCGTCTAGCTTGATCGTCTCCAATAGATTGCTGATCTCGGAAGCGGACTTGCCGCTGATTTCAGCCAACTTCTTCACTTCGTTGGCGACAACCGCAAACCCGCGACCTTCTGCTCCGGCTCGCGCTGCCTCGATGGCGGCGTTCAGCGCCAACAGATTGGTCTGGCTGGCGATGTCCTGAATGGCGGTGACGAACTTGTCGATCTCCATCGTCTGCTCAACCAACTCGCGCACTGACTGAGAGTTGTCGATCACCGTCTGTTGAATCTGCTGGATGTAGTCAACCGACTTTCTGACGGCGCCCTTGCCTTGCTCCAGTGCGGCGGCAGTTTGCGCACTGCTATTGCCCACCTCGGTGACGGACGCGGACACCTCTTGGCTGAAAGCGCCCAGTTCCGAGATAATGCCTGCTGCCTCCTTGACCGCGTTACGCTGTGAGACAGTTTGTTCATTGATCGTTTCCATTACAGTGAGCAGCTGCTTGGTCGACGCCTCAACCTGTTGGCTGCCGAGGTGCGCCTTTTCCACCGCTGCCGAGATCAAGTCGGCCTGGGTGGAGAGCAGGGCGGTATCAGCGCTGTTCGCTTTCTGCTTGACGGGCTCCGTCTGCGCCAGGGCAGCAGGTTCTGCTTTGACTACAGCCTGAGCATTGACCGGCTTGGCGGTGTCAGTCGCCTCAGTCTTGTTCCGATTAAACAGTCTCAAGTATCCTTCCCCCTGCCTTAATGACTGGATTCTGAGTCTAGCCAGATGTGACGGAGCGGCACTGAGCCGCCGGCATTAGCTCTCAGCCCCTTGACATGAGGCTGGCGTACCATGTAATAGACCGGGTGGAAGAGGAAGAGCCAAGGCGCTTCTTCCACAATGATCTCGCAAGCCTTCAGATAGAGCTGGCGCCGTCTCTCTGGGTTTGCCGTGATATCGGCCTCGTCGATCAGCCGGTCAAATTCAGCGTTGCGGAAGCCCATGAAGTTGTTTGCACCGATGCTATGACTGTGGAACCAGTTCTCCAGATAGCGCTTGCCCTCGGCATGCCCGCCGGTTGAGGCAATCAGGTAGAGGTTGCACTGCTGCATTGTCTCGTTCCTCAGCAACTGACTCCAGGGGAGAACCACGATCTTCACTTTGATGCCGATCTCAGCCAAAGCCGCTTTCATCGCCTCTGCTCGGGTCGCTTGTTCGGGATTGTTCTCCCGCACGTGCAGGATGGCCTCACCCGGGTAGCCATGCTCGTATCCTGCCTGCTTCATCAAGCTTCTGGCTTTGCTCAGATTATAGTCGTAGCCGCGATGGTTACTGCTCAAGAAATGCGGCGGCAGCGGCCCTCGGCTGAGCACGGCGTGTCCGCCCAGGACGTCCCGCATGTAGGCTTCGCGGTTGAAGGCATGATTCGCGGCCTGACGCACCAGCTTGTTGTCGAAGGGAGGCTTGGTGCAGTTCATGCCGCAGTATTGCAGATCGACCGGTTGCAGCTTCTCGACCAGAGAACCGTAGACCGGGTGGTTGGCGATGCGCTCATAGTTCTTGCCGTCCATGCGCATATGATCGGCCTGACCATCAATGAAGGCCTGAATCTGTGCCTCCGCCCCCTTGTGGATGCTGAAGACAATTTTGTCCACAAACGGCCTGCCCTCATGGAAACGCGGGTTGGCCACGATTTCCACGTGTTCTCCTGGAATCCACTCCTTGAACATGAACGGCCCGGCGCCAATCGGGTGTTTGGCGAACTCGACTCCCTGTTGCTCCAGCGCCTCTCTTGGTATCAAAGCCGCTCCCTGATTAGCCAGGTTAAACAGGAAGGTCAGGTTTGGCGAAGTGAGGGTTACAGACAGCTTGTGTCTACCCAGCACCTTGATGCCTCGCACTTCTCTGGCGCGCCCGGCAGAGTACTCCTCTGCCCCCAGCACTCCCTGCAGCAAGCCACGGTTGACCGTGCGAGCAGTGGGGTTGATCAGTCGCTCCAGACTGTACTTGGCATCGTTGGCATCCACCTGTCTGCCATTGTGGAAATAGACATCTTCCCGCAGCATGAAGGTGTAGGTGCACCCGTCATCCTCCAGGTGCCAGGTAGCCGCGATATCCGGCAGGGGCTTTCCGTCCAGATCCGACTTCAGCAGGCCCGAGAAGAGCTCGGCGATCACATAGTTTGAGTTGGAGTCGCTGGAGTAGGCAGGATCAAGCGTGATCGGGTCCTGGGGCAGTGCACAACGGTAGACCTGCTCGGTCAGTTCCGCCGAGCCAACTGCGCTTCCGATGGTCTTCTGCAGGGATTGCTCTATCCGCCCCAAGTCCTCAGTCGCCCGGAGCAGGGTCATCACCGATGCCTGCTGCTGCTCAGCGTCAAATGAAGCTGTTTCTATGTAGAAGGCGGCTCTATCCAACACCAGCCGCATGTTTTCGGTGACAGTCATCAGTTGCTCGTTATTGTTCGCCTGCTGGTTCACAGCCGAACTGATCTCTTCCACCAGCGCTGTCGTTTCGGCCACGGCATTCATAATCTCATCCAAAGACTCACCGGCAGAAAGGATGAGTTGACAACCCTGATTCACGGCATGCACGCTCTGTTCCAGTGTGCGGATAGTGCTTTGGGCGTCACCCTTGATTGTCTCCAGCAACCGACTGATCTCGGCAGCCGACTGGGCACTGATCTCAGCCAGACTCTTCACCTCGTTGGCCACCACCGAGAAGCCGCGTCCCTGAGCCCCGGCCCTGGCCGCCTCAATGGAAGCGTTCAGCGCCAACAGATTGGTCTGGTTGGCGATGTCCTTGATCGTGCTCACGAAGCGCTCAATGGCCATCGTCTGGTTGACCAGCCCACGTACAGCCTGGGAGTTCTGTTCCACCGTCTGCTGGATCTGGCTGATGTAGTCCACCGATTTCTTCACGGCATCTTTGCCCTGTTCCAGCGCAGCTGCCGTCTGATCGCTGCTGTGGCCAACCTCGCTCACCGAGGCATTCACCTGTTCACTGAAGGCCCCCAGTTCAGAGATAATGCCGGCAGCCTGACTCACAGCTTGGCGCTGGTTGGACATCTGTTGGTTAATAGTCGCCATCACAGACAACAGTTGCTCGGTTGCAGCCTTCACCTGATTACTGCCGTCGGCCACCTTGCTCACCGCTAGTGCGAGCAACTTTGCCCGGGTGGCCAGCAGCGTTTCATCACTGGTCACTTTTGGTGCCGCGGCTTGGGCAGTGACCGTTTCGCGCTTCTCAGGTGCGGTCGCAGCGTTACCTGCTTGGCGTCGGCTAAACCAGTTCATCCTTCATCCCTCTCCCTTAGCAACTCTCTGAGTTGCGATCTCGGCTTGTACCCCTTAAGACAAGACTAGCTAATTCCTGTTTTATTTCCACGTTGTGTGTCAATTCCCCTCCCAATAGACGCCATTTTGACGAAAAACGTCGATCTGCGACAGTAGAGCTCGAATGCGCCGTTCGTCACCACCCAGTTCGGCTTGATTCCGCAGGCCCCAGCCAATCCATGCCATTCTCTCTGGCTACGGTGACACTTGGCATGCTGTTTGCAGTCAGGTATATTTATAGGACACATCAGATGACACTTTGAGGAGTGAGGCTAGCTTGAGTTTCTTCTATACTGCTTTGGGGGTTGCTCTGGGCGTCACTCTGGTGCTGCTTGGCAACCCGGTTCAGGCCATTCCACGCTTCATGCGCCCTATCCGTTACGTTTCCGCCAAGCGAACCAGTCAGCGAATCTGGTCTGATTGTGCCATCAAGCAGAGTTTCTGGTCTTTGAGCGCGACGGCGGTGCTGATTCTCCTCGGTCTGTTCTTGATCAGCATGCAGGTTCCGGTGCGGGATGATCTGCTACCGGCACGCATTGTCGTGGGCCTGGCAGCTGGCCTGATTCCTTCCTGGTGGCTGCTCCGCCGTCACGAGATTCTAGTCAGTCCATTTGGTATTGTGGGACTCTATCCCAACCCCCGTCTGATCGTCTCCTGGTCTGGTCTGTCTGGTTATGCAGTGGATGAAGGCCGGGGAGCGGTAATGCTGCTCAGCCAGCGCGGTCAGCCTGTGGAGGCACTACCCTACTCCGGCTCGAGTGAGCTGCAGGAGTTGGAGCTCGCTCTACGTCCCTACCTCTCCCGCGTGAATGGACTGAATGAGCCTGCGGGCAGCCTTCCAGTTAGAGTCAGACGTTCTCTGAACTTGGGCTTTGTCGCCTTGCTATTCTCAGTTCTGCCGCTGGCACGATTCTGGATGCAGGGCTCGCAGGGACAGTCCGTCAGCGCACAGAGCCTGGTGCTGGCCATCATGCTGGCCTTGAGCCTGCCTCTGTTCATCCTCAACTGGTCCTTACGTTTTCGGCTGGTCTACTACGGCAGCCTGGGACACGTGCAGGTAGTGCATCTCACTTCGCTATGCCAGCGCTGCCATTACCAGGCCGCTTGTTGGCGCTCGGGGCTGCATCGGCAGATTCGCTGGCAGCCGGGGATAGGAGCCGTCTTCCCGCCATACGAGGAGTTTCGGGCCACCTACAGGCAGGAGCCGGAGCTGGACGAGGGCGTCTACCCAGTCTGTTGCCAGTGTCTCCTGGCACATCTGCAGGAACAAGATATCTATCAGGTGGATTTGCGTCCGTTGGTTGACGATGCGGAGCTGTAGAGGAGAGTAGAATGTGGGCTGGAAACTGTCCGAGCTATTTCACCCAGAACAGATCGAGGGAGATCCGGCGGCCTGTTTTCAGCGGGTAGCGGTGGGAGCAGAACAAGCTGATAGCGAGAGCCTTTACTTGCTGATCGAGCAGGAGTATCTGAACGCAACGAAGCAGTTGCCACAGGCAGTGGCGAATGGTGCGGTCATCTTCGTCGGTGTGGGGGATAGGCCTCCAGCCTTGCTGGGGCGCAGAGAGGTGACTTGGGTGTCGGTGCCAGACGTGCCCGCCACTCTGCAGCGGCTGGCCGTGGCGATGCGAGATGCCTCGTCAGCGGTGCGCATAGGCGTCACCGGCAGCAACGGCAAGACGACGACCAAAGACATGATCGCGCATCTGCTGCGGCTTTGTTACCCGCGCACCCTTAAGTCCGTGCGCAATTACAATGGAGAATTGGGCGTGCCGCTCACTCTGCGTAAGCTTCTGCCGGATGATCAGTTCCTGGTGGCGGAGGTGGGTATGGGCAGCGCGGGTTCTGTGAAGCGGAGGGCACAGTTGGTGGTTCCGCAGATAGCGGTGATTACCAATATCCAGGAAAGTCACATCGTTCGCTTTGGCTCACGCAAGGCGATAGCTGCGGAAAAGGCGGAGTTGGTGCACGCCTTGACGCCCGGCGGTTTGGCCGTGCTGAACGGAGACGATGACGAATGTCGTCGCATTGGACAAGAGTACGCTGGCTCGGTAATCTACTTCGGCCTGGGCCCCGACTGCGAGTGGAGGGCGGAGCGGATCAAGCAGGACAGCGACGGCCTTTGCTGGCAACTGATCCATCGCAGTCAGAGCTTGTCGGTCAACCTGCCGCTCTTCGGACGTTATCAGGTCTACAATGCACTTGCGGCCTTTGTGGTTGCTGACTGGGCCGGCATACCACCTGCTTTGGCCGCTTTGCGCCTGCAGAGCTTTCGGCTCGGAGAACAGCGCGGTAGGATGATGCGGCAAGGCGGATTAACGCTGATTGATGATGCCTATAACAGCAATCCCTGGTCGGTAGAGCAAGCCGCTTTAGCTCTGGCCGAGTGGCCGGCCCCGGCGAAGTGGCTGGTGCTGGGTGATATGCAGCCCCTGCTGCCCGAACAGTCGCTTGAGAAGCATAGGCTGCTCGGCGAGTTCCTCTCTAGCCTGCCGCTGCAGGAGATCTGTTTGATCGGCTCGGAAGTGGCCGCTTTGGCCCCCGCCTACAGGGGATCTGCTAGGTTGCAATGCTTCACTGATGAAGAGGCGCTCACCGCCTATCTGATTCGCCGATTGCCTGGAGAGGCGGCTGTGCTGCTGAAGGGGCAGGATGATCGCCTTTTTGCGCGCATACTTTCGGCGTTACAGCTCAGTTTGCCCGATGGTTCCAGTGGTGACAGGCAATGAGTAGAGGATCAACCCGATAGTAGCTGCGCAACAATCGCTTCCATTGAAGATTGCAGCACTCAGCAACACTAAGCAACACTTCGTGTTGCTAAACAGGGAGACCATCGTCAGATGGTCTCCCTGTTTTCGGTCAGGAACGATGACGATCCGCCAGGAGTATTCCTCCTACGCCCACGTTTTCCGGGTCGCTTTCGATGATGTTGACCACAAAAGCTTGTGCCGGAATTCTGGTCACACTTTCAGAGATCTCCGTGAAGCGCTTGACCAACTCTGCCTTCTGGTCTTTGGTCAATTTGGGGCCATAGAACAAGATGTTTGGCATGGACTCACCTCCCCGGAATGGCTATTCGGTGACCAATGCATCAGGATGCACCATTTCGGGCGCAAGTGACTGCTCTTCGCCCTTTGTGTTCAGGCTGAGCATGTCCAGGAGGGGACAATAGCGAGTGACACCCTCTGCCACCTTCATTGCCCCGAGAGCCACCATCAGTCGGGAGCGGTCCATGACGCCGACACCGAGCATGGTCAAGCCACCCGCGATGCGCAAATAGGCATCCATGTCACCAACATTTTTCTTCATGGCAGGGTCATCCTCCTTCCTTGGACTGCCAGCACGAGGTTAAGGCCGGTTTCCATTCCTTCAGTCTGCGTTGACAGTCCTAGGACTAGTATTACCTGTCCAGGATATTTCTCACGGTGGTAGAATATAGCGTAGATAGCGAGTTTTTGCATAGAGAGGATGAACGATTTGAGGTTGTACGTTAAGCGGAATCAGATGCTGGTTTTTGCCCTGATAATCTTCCTCATTCTGCCTCAAACGGCACAGGCCACACCTGCCGCAGTCGACCTGCCTGTCGTCGATTACATCATTACGGTCAGCCTCGACCAGGCGATCAGCACGCTGAGCGGGAAGGAAACGGTAACCTGGACCAATTTGGGCACGGTTCCTACCTCCGAAATGTACTTGCATCTCTACCCCAATGCTTTTCGGGAAGGCTCGACCTTCCTTAAAGAATCAGGCGGAATGCTGCGCAGCGATCGCATGACGCGCGATGGTTATGGTGAGATGAGCCTGCTCACATTGCAGTCCGGAGGGCGGGACCTTGTCTGGAGCTATGTGCAGCCCGACGACGGCAATGCCAATGATCGCACCCTCGCGCGGGTTGAGCTGCCGGAGGCAGTGGCACCAGGACAATCCGTGCGGCTGACCATGACCTTCACGGTCAAACTGCCGCAGGTGTTTGCGCGCATGGGCAAGTCAGGGCAGTTTGTGCTGGCCGGTCAATGGTTCCCCAAGGTGGCGGCCTACGAGCCAGTCGGGGTACGCGGCCGCACTGCCGACGGGTGGGACACCCACCAATACCACGGAAACACCGAGTTCTATGCGGATTTCGGTCGCTATCAGGTGACGATCAACGTGCCGCTTTCGCACACGGTCGCCGCCACAGGGCAGCTGGCCAGCGGGCCGAGGGAGATCAACGGTCAGCGGCAGTATGTCTTCATCGCCGATCAGGTGCACGACTTCGTCTGGGCGACTGACAATGATTTTGTCTATCGGGCAGCGACCGTGGAATCCAAGGACCAGCCGCAAGTGACGGTGCAGCTCTACCTGCAACCGGAACACGAGCGGTTTGCTGATCAGTATTTCCGAGCGGCCAGAGAGACGCTCACTCGCATGGCGGAATGGGTCGGCCCCTATCCTTACCCTGTGCTCAGCCTCGTCTGTCCAACTGCCGGAGCCAACGGTGCGGGCGGCATGGAATACCCGAACCTGGTCACCGGCTGGGACGGCAGCGTGCAGGATCCCGGCTCCCTGAATGTGGTGCTGGTGCACGAGATCATCCACCAATACTTCTATGGCATGGTGGCTTCCAACGAGTTCGAGGAGGCCTGGCTGGATGAGGGCTTCACCAGCTACTTGGAGGATAAAGTGATGGCGGATGCCTACGGCAGCGTGATCGACCCTGCGGCCGAGGCCTCAATGGTCTATCTTCCCGAATCAATGGTGCGAAATGGCTGGCAGTACGCCTCGCCCTTTTCCTACCAGAGCAATGTTTACGTGCGCGGCAAGCTGCTGCTCCACGAGATTGAACGCCGTATCGGCTGGCCTCAAATGCAGGCCGTGCTACAGGAATACTTCGATCAATACGCCTTTGCTCATCCACATACCACGGATTTTCAGCGGGTGCTGGGGCAGGTGAGTGGAGTTGACTTTGATCAGTTCTTCGCTGACTACGTGGTCGGCGATGGCATGCAGGACTTAGCCGTCATGCAGGTCAAGACTACCACCAAGGACGGCGGTTTCTCCAGCGTCGCCACGATTACCCAGCCAGCAGGGGATCGTCTGACGGTGCAACTGCTTGCCCGTTACGTCGATGGCAGTAATGAACAGTTCACGCTCGAGCTCAACCAGCAGAGCAGCCAGTTTGCCTGGGAGCACACGGCGGAGCTACAGACCCTGGAAGTTGATCCCGAGCCCTATCAAGTGATTCTCGACAACAACCGTGTGAACAACCTCTATACGGTGAAGGAAAACAGTCGCTGGAGCCTGTTCCTAACCTACTTTCTGCACCTGATTTCGCAGTGGCTGGGGTGGTGACAGCATGAAGACAAGCCGACTCTTGTCGCTTTCGCACCGCAGCCTAGTTTCCAGTCGCTTGATCTGGTGGGGTGCACTCTGGTCTGCAGTCAGTCTGCTCATCTTCTACTGGCCTAGCCGACTGCTCGCCGGCCCTTGGATGGATCGCTTGTTTGGGCCCGGCAGCGTTGATCCGTTCATCCTGCGCCAGCCGCTACTCGCGGCTCAGGCGAGTGGGCTGCTCGGCTCGCTGCTATTGGTCTTTGCCTTTCGCTTGCTGCTCACTCCAGCAATAGATGCTCTTGTCTACGGGCGCCTGTTGCAACCCGCCGGCGGCAAGTTCGCGCCCGGGGGATTCTACGGTGTCTATCTGCTGGAGGCGATGGCAGTCGCCCTGGTCGGCTGGCTCTCAGCACTGGTGGTGTGGCCCGGCCTGCTAGCCCAGCCTGCACTGATGCCGATCCTTGCGTTGCTGGGGTCTCTGCTCGCCTGGATAGCCGGCGTCTGCCTTTCCTGGCAGCGGGCTCGACTGGCGAGCGGGCGGAAAGGCGCCGCTAAGCTGCCGACGGCTGCTGTCTGGCTGCCCGTCGCCCTGTCGCAGGCAGTGTTGACCATCGGCTTCGCCCTGCTGATGGCTCTTCTCTCCCGCGTCGCGGTGCATCTGCAGGGTGTGCCTCTGGCGATCGCACTGGTCGCCACTGCAGCCCTGCGCACCTATGGTCGTCTGTGGAAGATCGCCGTGGTCACTGAGATCTGGCAAGCACATTAGTCCTGTGAGACTCCGAGAGTGTACTCATCCCGGTGGGCTAGTCGACCCGGCCTCGGGCGCTGATCGGCCAGACATCCTCGACGATACCATTGCGGACGCAGTAGAAGTGGTCGTGTTGGTTGACTGTGGTGCAGCAGTGAGCCGGTTTCAGCAGGACAGCGTCGCCGACGCGATAGTGACGCAACTTGTCCGTCATATCCACCAGGCAGTGTTCCTCGTGGCAGACTGTCTTGGCTCTGGGGTCATCGAGCAGCACTGGTTGGCCTTGGTCGATGGTCACCGTCTTCTCGCCGGCTGTGAGGACAATCCGATCTTTGTAGATGCTGCAGACGCTGGCCAGCACGAACAGCGCCTGCTGGAAGGGGAGACCGACCAGTGCTGGGTCGTAGGCCTGCTCCATCAGCACGTAGCTGCCGGGTTGCACCTCGGTCACACCTGGAAGTTCGGCCGTATACTTAACCGTACCGGTGCTGGCAGAGCTCTCGATTTCCACCGGATAGCCGTGTGATTCCAGTGCCTGTTTCACCTGGAGGGCGAAACCGACCTTCTCTGCCACATAGCGCCGCTTGGCTTCAGGGCTCCCGCATTGGTCGCCCCGATTCTCATAGGCTTGGATACCCTTCAGATAGACGTTATCCAGTCGCTTGATCTGCTCAGCCAGGGCGAGTGCTTCTGGAATGGTGCGCACGCCACAGCGGTTCAAGGCAATGTCCACCTCCAGGAACAGCGGAATTTGCACCCCGAACTGCTTCGCCCAATAGGAGATACGAGCCACATTATCCGCGTTGTCCACCGCTGGCATCACTTCGGCATAACGATTGAGCCCAGCCAGCACTTTGATCTTGTCATCGCCAACGATCTGGTTGGCAATCAGGATACTCCTGATGCCGGAGTGGGCCATCACCATCGCTTCGCCCAACTTGGCGCAGGTGATGCCAACCGCCCCCGCCTGGATTTGCAGGTGAGCTAGCGTGGGGCACTTGTGCGACTTGATATGGGGGCGCAGCTGACAAGTGGAGTGTTCCCGCAGATAGGTCTGCATGGTCTGGATATTGTGTTCGAGCGCGTCGAGGTCGAGCAGCAAACATGGGGTCGGCAGCTCTCGGTAGTGCTTGCCGACGAGGCCCTCTGTGATCACGTTACCCCTCCTTGTTGTGGTCGAAGCAAATCTATGGCTTCATTATAGCAGCACTCAGTGTTGCTTAACACGCAGTGTTGATAAGGACAGGGTGTTGGCAACAGATAGAGAGCTTTATCAATTTGGCTCCCTGCTTGTCTGCCGTAGAGCTAGCAATACTTGTGTTTACTTGACAATAGCCAATAGCAGATGTACGCTCTTGCCAGGAGGTGTTGTCAATGGCGCAGGAACAGGAACTAGTCACGGCACAGGCACTGGCTGAGACATTGAACCTCTCGGTGGAAACCATTTGGCGCTATACCAGGGAACAGAAAATACCATGTGTGACGCTTGGCAACAAGCAATATCGTTACCACCTGGCGGAGGTGTTGGCTGCGCTCGCTGGGGAGCGGGTGCGTGATCAGGCGGTCGACTATGCAGCTTCGCCCAAGAAAAGGCTCACCTATGCTGACTATCTGTTGCTGCCAGAGGAACAGGGCTATCGCTTTGAAATCCTGGAAGGAGAGCTGGTCAGGGACCCATCGCCCATCGTTATCCATCAGCGGGTCTCACGTCGTCTGCAGCGAGTGCTGGAGGACTACGTCGCCACGGTGGACCCGGCCGGAGAAGTGTTCGATGCTCCACTTGATGTCACCTTGGGGGATTACACTGTTGTGCAGCCGGATGTCTTCTACATGGCTAGCGGGCAGGAGCAGCTAATCCTGCGTGCCCGTATCGACGGTCCGCCCAGACTGGTGGTGGAAGTGATGTCTCCTGCTACTAGTCGCAAGGACAGACTGCGCAAGCGACGCATCTACCAACAGGCGGGGGTACAGCACTATTGGCTGGTCAATCCGGATGAGCGATCACTCGAGTGCTTTTGCCTGCGCGAGGGCATCTACGCGGTCACGGCCAGCGGCATGGACGACGATCTGGTGGAGCCGCCAGAGTTCCCTGGGCTGTCCATCTCGCTGTCGGCGCTCTGGTAGCAGTCTGTTTGGGTTCCATGTTTGAGAAACCAGGTTCATGGGTAACGTTACCATCGGGACGGATGGGATGTTGCCCATTTTCCTTTGCGGCATGCTGGCTGTGTGCAGTAACAGCCACGAAATGGATGAATCATTTTCGCCCTGGCTCACGTATAGGTGATTGTGGCGACAAGTGAGACACCTTTTGCGCGCATTACCGTCAAATTATGTAACACGGCTGGCTCAGGGAGTCCGCGCCGTCGCTCAATAGGGTCGTTATCTCACCCACCGCAAATCCCGCACCATGTTGCGGGGTCTACGATAAGGGGAAAAGCGACTTTCTGAACGCTCTCGCAATGCTACGGGACGGGCATCGGCTCGCATGCCGAGCCGGTCTACAGTAGGCGGGGCGCATGCAGGCGCCACCTACGGACATACACAGATTGCACAAATCACCCGCAAGTCGCAGTGCTCTTGGACGAGTTGCTCGTTTACTAGTTGGTGCGACGCAAATGAAACAGGCAATTTCTTGTCGAAATTAGTTTCTTTGTCAGATCAGTTGTGTCTGTTATAATGAAAAGAAAATTCCTTGCAGTATCTGCAGACAATTTGCCTGGCAGAACGTCATACCATAGGATACAGTCACAGGCGTGCGCAACTGGGTCTCATTTGGAGTTGGAGGAGGGAAGTATTTGCTGGAGCTCTTTAATCTCTATTTCGCTCAACTAAGCTACTTGATCATCTTTCTGGCGGCTCTGGCTGAGGGTTTGACCATACCTTGTCCGTCAATGGCAGTGCTCTTGATGGCAGGTGCCGCTACCGCTACTGATAAGGTTTCTTTCTGGGCTGCCGTTTTGGTTGGCTCAGTCGCATACACTATTGGCGCCATCGTTCCTTATGCTGTTGGTTATTATCTTCCCAGTTTGCAGAAGTTGCCGTGGGTGGGGCGGTTCATAGAAGCCTCTCTCAAGTCGCTCGACCAGGTGAATAAGCTGTTCGTGCGACACGGAGAGAAGATTGTCGCTCTTGCCAGACCGTTTTGGATTGGCAACTGCGTTTCCTACTTTGCCGGGCTGAACCGCATGAAGCCGCTGAAGTTCCTGCTCTTCACCTTTCTTGGCATCTCGGGTTGGAGTGTGACCGTCGTCTACCTTGGCAATGTGTTCAGCACGAACCTGGGGAGAGCAGCCGCGCTGATCAAGCAGTACTCCTGGATGTCGTTCGGAGTGCTGGTGCTGGTCGGAGTCTGCGCCTGGCTGGTTGCCCGCTACCTGCGCTCGCGGAACCGCGTATCCACAGCAAGAGAATAGTGAACAGCGGCGAGACATTGGTCCGCCGCTGTTTTGCTGCCGTTTCGCGCAGGATTTCTTTTGCCCTTCAGAGAAAACATAGCAGATAGCACCAGGCAAGAGAGGGGAAGAAAGATGAGCTCGACACGCTTTGCGGACCGGATGCAGGGCCTATCCACCAAGGTGGTAGGAGAGATACTGAAGCTGACCCAGCAGCCCAAAATCATCTCGTTTGCTGGGGGAATGCCAGCTAGGGATGCGTTTCCGACAGAACAATTGGCTGATCTGGCCGAACAAGTGATCAGAGAGCGGAAGGATGCCGTGCTGCAGTACGGCGTGACCGAAGGGTTCTATCCCTTACGGGAGTTCATCGCCCATTGGCTACTCCAGAAGGGCATGCAGGTGAAGCCGGAAGAGGTGCTGATCACCAGCGGGTCGCAGCAGGGCATCGATTTGATCGCCAAGGCGCTTATCAACCCTGGAGACCGGGTGCTCGTGGAAAGACCGACCTACCTGACTGCCATCCAGATTTTTCGTTCCTACCAGGCAGGTTTTCTGCCGATACCATACGACCAGCACGGCGTGGATGTGCCTGCCCTAGAGCAGCTGATCCGTGACCATCAGCCGAAAGTTGTCTACCTGATCCCGACATTCCAGAATCCGACCGGCCAGACATTGGGGCTGGAGAATCGACAGGCCTTGGCCGCCATGTTGCAGCGCCACTCGGTGGTGCTGGTGGAGGATGATCCGTATGGAGACTTGCGCTATCGCGGGCAATCCCTGCCTGCAATCTCCGGAATGGACACCAGCGGGCAGAGCATTTATCTCGGCAGCTTCTCCAAGATCATCTCCCCGGGCCTGCGCATCGGTTTTGCCGTGGCCAAGGGCGATCTATTTGAGCACCTGGTGATCGGCAAGCAGGTGACTGACGTGCACACCAGCAACCTCTCGCAGGCGTTGGTCTACGAGTTCTGTCGCCGAGGCTACCTGGAGCAGCATATCGCCCGCATCAGCGCTCTGTACGGGGAGAAATGTCGACGGATGCAGGCGGCCATTCGGGAGTACATGCCGGCAGGCATCCAGTGGACAGATCCAGAGGGCGGGCTGTTCATCTGGGGCGTGTTGCCGTCTGGAATGGACAGCAAGCAACTGATGCAGGCGGCGATTCGCAACAAAGTAGCGTTCATCCCGGGAGAGAGCTTCTTTGCGGATGGCGAGGGACAGAACACGATGCGGCTGAACTTTTCCAATGCGACCCCGGATGAGATTGAGGTTGGCATTGCCAGACTGGCGGAAGTGGTCAGACAGTCCATGTAACTCTCCGGGCTGCTACAGCTAGATAGGCGGGCGGTGCGATGGCACCGCCCGTTTTGCAGAGACTTGATGCAACCAAGAAGGGAGCGGTGTAGGAAGATGAGTCTTTCTCTATTTCATCCACTGGTGGCGGAATGGTTCACGCGGCAGATAGGCGAGCCCAGCCCTCCTCAGCAATGCGGTTGGCCGGTGATCGCGCGCGGCGAGCATACCCTGATCACCGCTCCCACCGGTGCGGGCAAGACGCTGGCTGCATTCCTGGTGGCCATCAACGATTTGCTGGAGCGGGGTCTCACGGGAACTCTGGGCCAAGGGGTACAGGTGCTCTATGTTTCGCCGCTCAAGGCCCTAAATAACGACATCTATCGTAACCTGGAGCAGCCACTGACGGGTATCCTTGATCTCTGCAGAGAGCGCGGCGTCGCTTGCCCCGAGATCACGCGCGCTGTGCGCACCGGAGACACGCCGATGCGCGAACGCCAGCGCATGCTGCGTCAGCCGCCGCATATTTTGATCACCACGCCCGAGTCTCTCTACCTGCTGCTGACTTCCCCCAAGGCACAGCAGATTCTCAGCCAGGTGCGCTACCTGATCATGGACGAGATCCACGCTTTGCTGGACAGCAAGCGCGGTGTTCACCTGGCGCTCTCGGTGGAGCGGCTGGCCGCGCTGGCTGAACACCCCTTCCAGCGCATCGGTCTCTCCGCCACGGTGGAGCCCCTGGCGGAGGCGGCCGCCTTCTTGGGCGGTGGCGAGTTGGTCGGTGATGAGTGGCAGGCGCGCCCGGTGTCTATCGTCGCCCCACGCGTGGCGAAGCGGGTTGACCTGCGGGTGCAGCTGCCCGCTGGCAACGGATTGGCGGTGGAGTCGGCCGGTAGCGTTTGGCCTGGCATTTACCAACAGGTGCTGGACCTCGTCCGGCAGCATCATTCCACCATTGTGTTCGTGAACAATCGCGCAGTGGCTGAGAAGACGGCTTGGAACATCAATCAGCTTGCCGGCTCGGATATAGCGCGCGCCCATCACGGCAGTGTCTCGCGGGAGGTAAGGCTGGACATTGAGCAACAGTTGAAGTCGGGCCAACTGACCTGCCTAGTAGCTACTGCCACCTTGGAGCTCGGTATCGACATTGGTGCCGTTGACCTGGTTGTGCAAATCGCAGCGCCCAAGTCGGTAGCTAGAGGCCTGCAGCGCCTGGGGCGAGCCGGACATCGCCTGGATTCTGTGAGCAAGGGCCGCATCATCCCGCGCACGCGCAGTGACCTGCTGGAGAGCGCAGCTATTGCCCGGGAAATGCTGGTCGGTTCCTTGGAGTCGCTGCAGGTGCCGCAGAACAGCTTGGATGTACTGGCGCAGCAGGTCTTGGCCATGGCCAGCGTAGATGAATGGGAAATCTCTGACTTGCTGCAGTTGATCCGGCGTGCCTATCCTTATCGCCATTTGACTCTGGATGAGTTGCTGCGAGTAATTCGTATGCTCAGCGGAGAGTACGAGCAGCAGCCAGACTTCGAGGTGCGACCGCGGGTGATTTGGGATCCCGCAACCCAGCTAGTCAGCGGAGACAACTACAGCCGGTTACTGGCGCTGCGCTCTGGCGGGACGATTCCTGACCGGGGATACTTCCCTGTCTACTTGCCCGATGGCACAACTCTCCTGGGCGAGTTGGACGAGGGCTTCGTCTTTGAGGCTCGCACCGGAGACCGCTTCATGCTGGGCACCGCAGCCTGGCGCATTGAACGCATTGAGCAAAACCGGGTAATCGTCTCCAAGAGTGACCCTGGCGGCGCCAGATCTCCTTACTGGACAGGCGAAGGCTTAGGGCGTCCCTACGAGTTGGGGCAGCGTTACGGCAGCTTCCTGCGCGAGATGGCGGATAGGGTCGGGGATGAGGGCTTTGTCGCCTGGCTGCAACAGCAGGCGCCCTTAGGTGTCGCTGAGGCTCGGGTGTTGCGGCGTTACCTACAGGAGCAGATACAGGCACTTGGAGGCGTTCTGGCCCACGATCGCCGGCTGATCGTCGAACACTTCAGCGACGATGTCGGCGATCGCAGGGTGCTAATCCATTCTCCTTTCGGGGGGCGCGTGCATGCCGGGCTGGCCATTATGTTGCAGCAGGCTGTCGCCAACCAGGGCGAATGCCAGGTGGAGGTCGCGCACAACGATGACGGCGTTCTCCTGAACGTTTTGGGCGGGGTCAACCCCCCAGAACAACTGTTCAGCTTGCTCTCCCCAGAAACGGCTGAAGAGCAGCTGTTCCAGCTTCTGCCCGGCACTTCCATGTTCTCCATTGCGTTCAGGCACAATCTTGCGCGGGCGCTCATGCTTGGGGGTAAAAGGCACGGGCAGCGATCGCCGCTCTGGATTCAGCGCATGCGGGCGTTGGAGGCGCTGCAGTTGGCTGAGCACTACGCCGATCACCCGCTGGTGGTGGAAACATACCGCGAGTGCCTGGAGTCTGTGCTGGACGTACCCGGTCTGCTTGATCTGCTCCGGCGAGTGCAGCAAGGCGAGATCGTCGTCGATGACCGGTGGACCGAGCATCCGTCGCCTTTCAGTCGCGATCTGCTGTTTCAGTTTTCCTGGGTGCCGATGTATGAGGGAGTGATGCCCAAACCGCAGCGCCCAGAGCGGGTCCCGCTGTCGGCTGGAGAGCGGCTGCGCTTGCGACAGAAGCGTTTGGCCGCTTCCGCTGGCAAAGCCCAGCCGGCGACCCTGCCAGTTGCTGCTTGGGCCAAGTTTCTGCCCGCCTGGCAGGGTGTCGGACGCGCACAACCGGCATCATCCGAGCATCTATTGGCCGTGATCCGGCAGTTGGCCGGCTTGGCCCTGCCGGCGGAGTGGTGGGAGGATTTCATCTTTCCTACCCGCCTGCACGGGTATCAGGCGGCTTGGCTCGATCAACTGATCTCCACCGGACAGGTCTTCTGGCGCATGCTGGCAGGCGAAGGGACGCCCCGCCTTGCCTGGTATCCGGGCGACCAGGCCTTTTCCTCGGAGTTAACTCTGTCGCAGCAGTCGCTGGGGGAGGCAGAACAGCGAGTTTGCCAAGCATTGGCTGAACGCGGAGCCAGTTGGCTTCAGCAGTTGGCCACCGCCACCGGATTGGACAGCCAGCCGTTGCTGCTCTCTCTGCAGAAGCTGATTCTGCAGGGCATCGTCGTCAATGATTCCTTCCTGTTGGTCAGGCAGGCGCTGCAGCAGTCTTCCAGTGGCAGCGTGAAGGCACGGGCTCGCATTCGCGCAGCCGCCTATCGCCCGGAGATGGGCCGCTTCGCCCTGGCTCTGCCTGCCTCTGAACCGTCGCTCGACGAGCAGTTGGAGCGTTCTTTACGGCGCTTCGGGCTGTTCATGTATGAGGTGTATCGGGCGGAGGAGACGGCGTACTCCTGGGGAGAAGTGTATGACCAGGTGCAGCGCTGGGAGCTCTCGGGGCGAGTGGAGCGGGGGTTGTATTTGGAGGGTCTGAGCGGCCGACAGTTCGCCACGTCATCTGCCGTGGCGGAGCTCAACCGCATCGCCGCAGAGCGGGATCTGTGGCAGGTTTTGGTCGCCTGCGATCCGGCGCAGGTCTATGGTTTGGCGGCCACCGCCGCCCGGGAGCAACTGGCCTGGACCCGCAACCCCGGAACTGTCCTGGTCAGTCGAGATGGGCAGGTGGTGCTGGTGGTTGAGCGCCACGGCTCCAGAGTCTCGGTGCACCCTGAGCTGTCGCCGACCGAGCAACTGATAGCTGTCAGGCACTTTCTGGAGGCCTGGCAGGCCAAGCGATTTTGGGGGAACAGGCGCAAGCTGACCATCGCCACCTGGCAGGATCAGCCGGCAGCCCAGTCCCCGCTGGTCAGCGAGTTGCGGGAGCTCGGGTTCTGGCGCGAGATGCAGGATCTAGTCCTGTGGAGGAAGATATAGCAAATGCGGAGTGGAAAAGATGTTGGCGAAAGCAGTAGCGGCAGCGACGGGCGCCGTGCACGGAGCCCCTACGGCGATGTCGGTCGTGTTCTACTTGCCTGTGGGCGCGCATGCAGTGGAGGGTTCAACAGTACGGGCTGGTTGGGGCGCATGCGCCCCGCCGTGTTATCGGGTTCGTAGGGGGCGCATGAATGCGCCCCGTGCATTTGGCTAGCCCAGTTCAACGAATCCGTGCAGGCGCTTGCGGCGCTGGTCAACCACTGCTACCATGTTTGGCGGCTGGCGATAGTAGTCAAGGGTGGCGGGGGTGAGTGCTATCGGGAAAACGGAGCGTAACGCTTGCTTATAGGTGCGCGGGGAGAAATCGTCCAAATGCTGATTGAGGTAGTCCTCCCAGTTCGCTCGCCATTGCTCCGGCAGTCGCCACTGCGCTTGAAAGCTGGGCAGCGTGCGCGCTCGATCGATCTGCAGCAGATCCTTCAGAATCGGGTCAAGCGGCAGCCAATCACTGATCAAGCTGAGCAAAGTGTCCTGACTGTGCTGTACGCGCTGCAGCTCGTGTCGCTGCCAGTGCTCCGCCAGCTCGCTGAACAGCTGAAAAGGAGCCC
Source organism: Bacillota bacterium (assembly GCA_023436245.1). Classification (GTDB taxonomy): domain Bacteria; phylum Bacillota; class UBA994; order UBA5500; family UBA5500; genus JAEZJZ01. The sequence continues at coordinate 22,695 of JAEZJZ010000080.1, forward strand.
GCGTGCCGGTCGTCCAGATGTAGGGCAGGGTCTCCCGCAATAGCCCCGAGTTATAGTAGTCCTCCAGCAGTTGTTCGATCAGATGCAACTGGTTGAGTTCGGCGAAGCTGAGCCAGTTGCTCCGCAACACTTCATAAGGTGGGCGGCTTGAGGCCACAAAGCCCAGCTCCGCAGTCTGTTCTGCGATCGGAGTACCGGGCAAGACCTTCAGGAAGCCAAGCTGCAGTTGATCAGGGCAAAGCTGCATCACCTGATCGAACGATTCGGTAATGCCCTCCCAGCCCTGATATGGCAGTCCAGCGATCAGATCCAAATGCAAATGGATATTGTGGCTGGCCTGCAGTTGCTGAATGTTTCTGGTTAGCTTGTCCCAGTGCATGCGGCGTCCGATGGCCGACAGCGTCACCGGGTCGGTTGACTGAATCCCGATCTCGAACTGGAACACTCCCGGCGGCACCGTCGCCAAGAAAGTGAGCGCTTCCTCGGTCAGCAGGTCTGCGCAAATCTCGAAGTGAAAACGGCTCTGTTTGCGGTTTGCCAACAGGTAGCGCCAGATGGTCAGTGCTCGTGACTGGTCTGCGTTAAACGTTCTGTCCACGAATTTGACCAGTGGCACATCTGCCCAGAGCAACAGGTCGAGTTCCTGGAACACTCGCGGCAGGGGAAACTGCCGCAGTCGGTCCTTGGCGGAAAGGCAATAGCTGCAGCCAAAGGGACAACCACGAGAGGTTTCCACATAGACCAGTCTGTGTTCGAGGCGATTCAGGTCTCGGGCCAGGTAGGCCGGTGGGATCAGGCTTGGGTCCAACGGCCGCTCAGCGTACCGGTTGCTCGCCGGGTGCTCTCGCCCGAACACGCCGGAGAGGGGTGGGCTGTCGTGTCCGGTCAGAGCTCGCAGCAACTGTCCGAAGACTGCTTCTCCTTCGCCAGAAATGACATAGTCGATCGCCGGTTCTGAACGCAGGATATCCAGGGGTCGTGCTCCAACCTCGGGTCCCCCCAGGATGATGCGAGTCTCAGGCAAGACCTGCCGCAGGTCGCGCAGGAGTGCGAGCGTGGGCTCCACATTCCAGATGTAGCAGGAGCAAGCAAGGATGTCAGGCTCTAGCCGTCCGATTTCCGCCAGCAGAGCGCGCGGATCGTCGTTCACCTGGAACTCCAGCAGATCGACGTTTGGCCAGTCCCTAGCGACGGCTGAGCGCAGGTAACGCAGAGCGAGGCTGGAGTGAATGAACTTTGAGTTGAGAGTCATCAGGGCTATTCGCATCAAACCACTGCTTTCTGCCTTCGTTTGACGCAATTCTAACACAAGCTGTGTCAGAACGGGAAACCCCAGCGCGTTGTCTACCCCAAGAGTAACGTGCGGCCTCAAGTTTCGCTCTAACTGACTGCGGGGACACGCTGCCCCTGTACCGCTGCAGTTTGAGACTTGACGCCCGCTAGATGACCTTCAGTAATTTGGCGCTGATCAGGTATGACGCTAAGCCGGCCATTCCGGCGGCCAACAGCGCGGTCAGCACCCGCCCGCTGTTGGCTAGACAGTGTACATAGGCCGCGTTTGAGACATAGCCGGAGATGAGCGCTGCGCAGAGCGTTTTACTCAAGGCCGGCAACCACTGCCGGAAGAACGGCAACTGTTGCTCGACCATGACCAGCGCAATCAGGCCGCTGGTCACGAAGCCAACGGTCAGGCTGATGGCCGTTCCACGCATTTGCCAGATTGGCGTCAAGACCAGGATTAGAACGCTGCTCACTGCTGTTCCTGCGAGAGAGGCGAGCATCGGTAGTGCAGGCTTGCCTAGTCCCTGCAGGGTGGCGGCGGAGATCTGCTGTGTGTAGAGCAGCAGCCCGCCTGTGGCCAACAGGCTGAGCAACTGCCCGGCCGAGCGCGAATTGAACAACACCAGGCATAGCGGTTCGCCGAGGGTGACGAGGAGGGCGCTGCAGGGTAGGCTGAGAGAGGCCGTCCAGTGCAGTGCCCGCAGGAATGCTGCCGTTGTCTGTTCCGCCGAGCGACGCGAACTGGCAGCGGCCACCTGCGGTAACAAGGTGGCGGCCAGTGATGAGGTGAATAATGATGGGATGAACAACAGGTTAAAGGCCATCCCCGTCAGTTGCCCAAAGGCGATCGCAGCCTGACTGGCCGTGTACCCTGCTAGCCGCAGTTGACTGGGGATGAGAATGCTCTGAATTACCTGTGCCAGTGATTGCACCAGCCTGGCCGCCGTCGTTGGAATTGCCACACTGAAGAGGGTGCGTACCATTCGGGCTGCAGGCGGCAGACTGTTCACTTTTGGTGCCGGCCGGAAGAAGGGAAAGCAGACCAAATAGGTGCCGAGGCCGACGAACTCGCCCAGGATGGAACCTGCTGCCAAGGTGGCCGTCAGGTAAACTGGACCTCGAGCCAGCACCAGTGATACCAGCCAGAGCGTGGAAGCGACGTGGCCTAGTTGCTCCAGCAATTGTGAGGCGGCGACTACCCGCACTTCCTGCACGCCCTGGAAGTAGCCGCGGAAGACGGCGGACAGGGCGACTAGCGGCAGGGAGGGAGCGATGATCAGCAATGCATAGTAGATGCGGGAGTCCCGCAGTACGCTATCTGCCAGAGGCTTGGCCAAGAGGAAGAGCAGAACATTTGCCGAAAGACCCAAGAAGAGCGCTGTGAACACGGCAGTGCGCAGCACGCTGCGCACTCCAGCTTCACTGTTCTTGGCCTGATATTCGGCTACCAGCTTGGATACAGCTATTGGCAAGCCGGCCGTGGCCAGGACGAGGAAGAGGGAGTAGGCCGGGAAGACCATCTGAAATAGCCCCACTGCCTCCTGCCCGGCGATGCGAATGAGCACGATGCGATAGATGAACCCGATCAGCCGGTTGAGTGCATTGGTGGCTGTCAGCAATATGGTGTTGGTCGTCGTTTTGCTGTGCCTATTCATACGTGTGCACCGTCCTCGTCTCGCCGAAAGCTCGGCCGAATAGCTCATTACAGCCATATGGGACTTGCTTCTGGGTCAGAACTGGAAGTTGCGCACGGAACAGCACGAGGAGGGGTAGAGATGAACCTTGGGGATTTGTTCAGTCCCGGAGCGTGGCTCCGGGATGCCGATGGTGATGGCCTGGCCGATGGCTTATCGGTTGGGATCGTCTTGACAGAAGGGCTGGGACCGCAGGTTCTCTCAGCAGCGTCTATCCTGGCTGCTCGCCTGGGGCTGGAGACGACGGCCCTCACCATGCCGGTCTGTTACAGTGACCTGGACATAGTGGATCGGGAGTGGAAGATCATCGTCGGGCAGAGCAACCGGCAGTGGCCGGACCGCGTTGCGCCAACGGCCGGCGCAATCCAGCTCTCGGGACAGAGCCTTGCGCTGGCCGGCACTGATCAGCAGTTGGCTGCTCTGTTGCGCTATCTGGCGGTGCACTTTCCCCGGGTTGGTCGCGATAACCGGCCCTTGTCGGATTGGCAGAGCGATCTGGAGGTGGTCTTCGACTGTGAGCTTAGCTGCCGTTCTCTGCGGCTGCAGCCTGGTGGATTGCAGTTGGAGTTTGAGTGTCTGCAGGGCGAACTGCGGCGCGGTGCGGTGGCTGACTGGACCAATGACAACCAAGCGGCGCAATTGACCCTGGAGGACGGGCGCCTGCTGTTGGCCCTGGCGATGGATTTGCCGCAAGACGGCTCACAAGTGTCGACAGACTCGAACCTCACCTGCCTAGCCCGTCTCTTCAGCTGTGACGGTCTGTTGGCGGACCGCGACAACGACTTCCTGCCGGACGACCTGAAGGGCTGTTTGCCGTATGTGGATGATGATTTGTCCGTGGCCGTGCCTCAGGTCAACTTCGCTGCCAGGGTGGGGCTGGAGACGCTGGGCTTGAGTCTGCACGCGGCAAGCGGAGTGGAAGCAGAAGCAGCCACGCCTTTTTCAGTGAGAGTCTCTGAGGGCAGCAAAGCGAGGTTGGATGTCCGCGATGGGCAACTGCAGCTGCAAGCTAGCCCCACCACTGCACCGGCCATTTGGAACTACCTGGCCGGCGACTATCCGAGCACGCCAATTGGAGGGACTTGGCAGGAACTGCTGCTGCGGCTAGAGGGCTGGGTGCGGTCAAGACCGCTTACCGGCGACTGGCAGGAGGCGCCGCTGGAATGGGAAGTGGACGAGGCGCTGCGGGAGTGGGATGAGTTGACGGCGCGGGCTGACGAACCGCTGCGAGCGGAAGTCCGCGTCTCCGAGCCGTTGGCTGTCCGGGAGCGTTTGCGCGAGCAGATGTTGGCGCAGGCGGCGGCAAGTGGTCTCCGTGACTGTGAGTTGCTGGTGCGCTCAGCTTATAAGCAGGGGCTGCAGTGGATTCGGGAAGAGATTATCCCGGAGCTGTTGCAGCTGCAGCTGCCGATTGAACGGTGCCTGATTCAGGTGGCGGCCTTTCGCCCAAATGATCGGGCGCTTGACCCGCATGCCCGTTGGCTGCTCGAGCTTTATCCGGCCGACCTGCTGTTGGCAGATGCCCTCGGCCTGGAGCCCGAGCAAGTGCAGTTCGAGCTGCTGGAGGATCTGGAAAGTACGTATTGTCTACAGGTGATAGCTGCAGGAACCATCCGCTATCGACGCGAGTTTACCGTCTGGCACACTAGCCTGCCCTATTTGCCGTTGCTCAGCGAGCACCCGACGGTGCATCCGGCGACCGGCGGAATCGCTTGGAGCTCAGGGAGCGAGTCCGGGCACCGGCCAATAGCGACTGATCTGGAGCGTGTTTTCTCGGTCTATCAGCGAGTCATTCTGCCCGATTTGGTGGCTCAGGCAAGACAGGCGGGTGGTCTGCTGGCGGACAGGCAACCCTTCTTTGAGCGGTTGCAGCTACAGGTTACGCTCAGCGAGCCGGAGGAGCGACTGGGTATTCGGGAAGAACTGCTCTCTCCAGCTGACGCGTTGCACGAAGATCTCCACTTTGTCGGTCTGGATTTATTCAAGCGTCTGGGAGAAGCGAACGGCCAGCAGTTGCGCTCTCCGGGGCTGATTCTGCCCGAAGTGATTGTGCGGAGCGGGCAGGCACCCAGTCTCAAGTATCGACTGAGCGCTTGCGCTGACCGAAGATTGATAGATCGGCCCACTCTCAAGACGATCCTGTTCGATGATGCTGGGGGCATCGACGGCGCCAGGGTGCACTGGGAAGCCAGTGATGCGGCTACTGCCGAGCAGATTGCCGCCACGCTCCTACAGCACGCGAAACTGTTCAGCTCTGTAGAGGCTCGGCCTGCCGAGCCGATTCCCATCCCGCAGCATGCTGCGGGAGCTACAGAAGGGGAGACCGGAGCTTCCAGAACGCTCTCGCAAGCAGGGAAGAAGGATGGACTGCGGGTGGAGGTGCAGATCGCTCACCCCAGAGGAAGTCGTCAGGTCGTCCTTCTGGTTGACCCCGGAGATTGGACCCCGGCTCCTGTAACCGGTGAAGGAGTAGTTTACGCGGAAGAGCTGCAGGACCGCCTGCACAGATTGAGCGCCAGAGGGGGGACAGCGGTGCAGACTATTGGGGTGTCGCGCCAAGGGCGACCGATCCTGAGCGCTGCTCTCACCAGCCCCACCGCTGGACGATTAGTGAGCGCGGCCAAGCTGGCCGGTTGGAAGCCGACCTATCTGCTGAACAATCGTCATCATGCCAACGAAGTCTCCAGCACGAGTGCTGCCTTGGACCTGCTGGATTGGCTGGCAACGGATGCAGAGGGTCAGGCGCTGTTGCGCCGCATCAATGTGGTGGCCATCCCCCTGGAGAACGTGGACGGCGCAGCTCTGCACCAACAGTTGGCGGCCGAGAACCCGAACCACAAGTTGCACGCAGCCAGGTTCAATTCGCTCGGTCGCGAGTTTGCCGATGCCTACTTCCAGGATGACCAGATGGTGCCGGAAGCGAGGGCGCTTACCGACCTCTGGCGGCGCTATGTGCCGGACATTGTGGCAGACAACCATGGTATCCCGTCCCACGAGTGGTCACAGCCGTTCTCGGGGTATCTCTGTCCCTGGTTCAGCAGCTTCTGGATACCTCGCTCGCTGTTCTACGTCTATTTCTGGTATGTGGACGATCCGGCCTATCCCTCGCGGCAGGTGGCTACCGCCTTGGAGCAGGCGATGTCGCTGGAACTCCGAGGCTTCACCCAGTTCCAGCGGGTTAACCGCCAGCTGATCGCCAGTTGGCTGAAGTATTTCGTGCCTTACCTGTCCGACCACTTTGCCGGAGAACAGCGCGAAGGCATGATCTGGTATTACGTGCCATCAGGCCCGGACCCCACTCGCCGCTTCGCTTCACACCGCTGGCCACATCTGACCGTGTTGGACTTCACCACAGAGGTGGCAGATGAGACCGCCCAAGGGGAGTATCTCAAGATGTGTGCGATTACACATCAGCGGGCGCAGTTGGCGTGCCTGCGCTGGTTGGCGGAATGCACGGTGGAGATGGAAGAGACGCTTCGACTGCAGCAGAACCCGCCTTACCGTTGTCGCCGGCGCACGCGACCAATTGCTTCACACGCAGCACTGCGCGTTGCTGCTGAGCGCTAACAACATCTAAATGCTGGAGTGTAGCTCGCGCGAAATAGAAGATCTTTTGATGGTATGATGTGTCAATGAATGCTTGCGTTGCCACCGAAGCTTGGATAACATTATGGGGAAAGACTCGGACATGCAGTGCATAGTGCATGCCTGCATGAGCATTCGGTCGGGCGCGTCGGCGAAAAGCAGGCTTTGCATGCGTCCCGGCAGCTAGATTAGGAGGCGCCATGAAAGACAAACGGCAGGCCAAGATTCTGGAGTTGATCAGCCAAGATAGTGTTGAGACCCAAGAGCAGTTGCTCGCCGCCCTGCTGGAGCTGGGCTTCCGGACAACGCAGTCCACCATCTCCCGTGATATCAAGGAACTCGGCTTGGTCAAATCACCGACAGGCGATGGACGGCTGGCTTATGCCCAACTTGAGGGGCAGACAGGCCACAGTTTGACTGACCGCATGGTGCGAACCTTGCGCAGCGCTCTGCTCAGCATCGATTATTCGGGCAACTTCATGGTCCTGAAGACGTTTACCGGCGGAGCCCATGCAGCCGCCGCTGCCCTGGACAAGCTTGCCTACGGCGAAATCATTGGCACGATCGCCGGTGACGACACTATTCTTCTGATTTTGCGCGACCCGAGCATGGCTCCGATTGTGGCCCGTCGGCTGAATCAACTGATCGATCACTAGCCAGAACTTCCTAAAGCACAAATACTGCCAGCACAAACTGGATAGTATTTTTTCGGTTGCAGTAGTACAATGCGTATTATACAAAACTGCAACTAGGAAGGAAGTCAACTATGCAACAGTGGAAGAAAAACCTCTATGTGCTTTGGGTTGGTACCTTCATCGCGGGAGCTAGCTTTTCGCTGGTTAGTCCCTTTCTGCCCAAGCTGCTGGAAGAGGTGGGCGTTGCATCAAATCTGGAGCTCTGGTCGGGGATGGCGTTTTCCATCAGTTTTGTGATGAGTGCAATCATGTCGCCGATCTGGGGAGCAATGGCGGACAAGTACGGGCGCAAGGTGATGATCATCCGCTCCGGAATTGGCATTGGCTTGACCTACATCGGCATGGCTTACGCCGCAAACGCCTGGCAGGTGCTCGGGCTGCGGGCAATGAACGGGTTTTTGAGTGGGTTCATTCCCTCGGCGATCGCCCTGGTGGCAACCAATACGCCAGATGAGAAACTGGGCAGTTCCCTCGGTCTATTGCAGACCGGTAGTGCCTTCGGGTCGATCATGGGCCCGTTGCTCGGCGGTTTGCTCAGCCACTATTTCGGCATCAAGGACACTCTGCTGATTGCGGGTCTGACCCTGTTTGTGGCTTCACTCGTGGTGCTGGTTGGTGTGCAAGAGATTCGCAAGCCAGACAGGACCAAGAAGACCAACATCATCAACGATTTCCGCATCGCTGCGGCTAATCGGCCGCTGATGCTGATGCTCTGCACCGTTATGCTTTACCAGTCAGCGGTGATGATCTTGCAGCCGGTGCTGCCGATCTACATTGAGCGATTGACCAACGGTGGCGATGCATCGCTGGCGACTGGAATCATCTTCTCCGTTGCTGGTCTGGCAACTGTGTTGGCTGCACCATATTGGGGCAAGCGAGGCGAACGTGAGGGCTACCGGAAGGTGCTGTTACTCGGCATTGTCGGTGCCGGTGTGCTCAGCGTTCCGCATGCTTTGACCAACAACCTGGTGGTGCTAGGCGGTCTGCGCTTTGCCTTCGGCCTGTTCCTGGCCTCGATGATGCCGGCCAGCAATGCACTGATCGCCAAGGCGGTGCCCGGAGATTTCCGCGGACGGGCTTTTGGTATCAGTACCAGCTTCAGCCAAACAGGGGCCGTGATCGGGCCGCTGCTTGGTGGCTTCATTGGAGGAATCTGGAACATCAAGATTGTCTTCGTGGTCACCGCTGCCATGTTGTTAGCGACTGCCTGGTGGCTGAAGGACAAGCCGATTGAGCAAGCAGCCAATGCCAGCGTGGCTGAGCAGGCGGCTGACTAAGTGCAACAGAATGACGAAGAGCGGTCGATAACCTGTCGACCGCTCTTTCTGGGACAGGGGGACGGTTCGAGACCACTGAAAAAATCCATTCTTGTCATCCTGAGCGCAGCGAAGGATCTAGAAAGGCCCATGTTCATCGGTGTTTCAAGATTCTTCACTTCGTTCAGAATGACATTTCCCCGGGTTCTTCAGCAATCTCGGACGGTTCGCTCTGAGTCCTTCAAAGTCTGCGGTACTGGTTCCATCTGGGCAGCGGTGCTACGGCGTTGATTCTTTGCTGGCTTTTACGCGGGCCGGCAACATGAAGAGCAGAATTCCGGCCAGCAACAACCCGCCACCGAGCAACTGACCGCCGCTGGGTATTTCCGCAAAGAGAGCCATCGCCCAAACAGTGGCGCCAATCGGTTCTCCCAGCACGGCAACTCCCACGGCGGCGGTTGGTAGATGAGCCAGCGCCCAGTTGAGCGTGCTATGGCCAACCACCGTGCAGACGACGGCGAGGCCAAGGAAAAGCAAGTAATCGTGAGGTCCATATGCGTGCAGGCCAATGCCTGAACTGACCGTGACTGCGATCAGCGTCAGCGCGCTGACGCCGTAGACGATGGACACATAAGGCAAGAGTGGTACATTCCGCCGTATGGCCTTGCCGCAGAGAAAATAGACGGCGGCGAAGACAGCCCCGAGCAAGGCCAGTGTGTTGCCCCAAAGAGACGCGCTTCTGGTCGCTTCGGAGCTGACGTCGGCGAGCCCGATCACGATGCTGCCGGCGACGGCGATCGCGATTGCAGCCAACTGCCTGCGGCTGATGCCTTCCCGGAAAAGCAGCCACGAGAAGACGACTGCAAAGATCGGCTGCATGCTGACCAGCACAGTGGAACTGGCCACCGTGGTGAAACGAAATGAACTGATCCAGGTGGCGAAATGCAGGGCAAGCGAAACGCCAGCGCAAATCATCAGCAGCAAATCGCGCCTGGTGATTTTGCGGAGCTCATCCCGGGATTTCCAGAGAGCCACTGGCATCAACATCAGCCAAGCAAAGAGCATGCGGTAACTTGCGATTACCAGAGACGGCGCGGCAGCTAGCTTGATGAAAACCGCCGCAAAGGAAACAGCGATGACTCCGCCTGCGAGCGGGAGGTAGGGACTGCGTTGTTGCATTAGGTGCACCTCTGCATCTTCATAGGTCATTGCTCTAGTTTTCTTCAGCACGTCGAAATTTCCTGTCACCAGACTATTAATTCCTACCTAGGCAATACCGGCTTACTGGGCTACAATCAGACTAAAGCATATTGCATACAAAATCATCAGCGAGGAAGGTTGAAAATGAAAAAGTACACGAAGCTTGTTCCTGGCGTATTGCTGGTTATCTTGGTGCAATGGGTAGCAGTTAAGCTAGTAGCCTATGTGCCATTGTTTGACGCACTGACGCTGGGAATCCTGCTCGGCATGTTGGTCAATAACTTGGTGCCGATTCCGGCCGCTGCTCGCGCCGGCATCAAGTTCACTGAGAAACAGGTGCTGAAATGGGGAATAGTGCTGCTCGGAGTGGAGCTGAACTTCGCCCTCATTTACCGGCTTGGCGGCAAGATTCTCTTCCTTGTCTTGTTCATGGTGTCTTTCGGACTGGCCATGTCCTATCTTCTCTCCAAAGTGTTCAAAGTTGGCGTGAAGCTATCCACCCTGATTGGCGTCGGATCGTCCATCTGCGGTGCATCAGCTATTGCTGCGGTTGAGCCGATTGTCTCCCCGGAGAAGGAGGACATGGCCATCTCCGCCGCCGTGATCAGCTTGCTCGGAGCGGCCGGAGTGATTCTCTATCCGCTGATCGGCAATGCGCTGAACATGGAGACGTTGCCCTACGGCGTTTGGTCCGGGAGCAGCCTGCAGGGCGTGGCTCACGCAGTTGCCGCTGCCTTTGCCCGTGGTGATGCTAGCGGCGAAATCGGCACGCTGGTGAAGATGGGTCGAGTGGTGATGCTTGCTCCGGTGGCATTGATCTTGACATCCATCTTCGCCCGTGGGTCCGGCAAGAAGGCTAAGGACGTGTTCCCGATGTATGTGCTCGGGTTCATCGTGGTCGGTGTACTGACGACAATAGGGGTGTTGCATGTCTCTTACGATTTTGGAGCCCTTGTTATCAATTTGAAGCAGATCAGCAAACTGCTGATCACTGCTGCCATGGTGGCCATGGGTCTCGGGGTGAAGTTCAATACTCTGGGCAAGCAAGGCGTAAGGGCCGTCGCTCTGGGAGCGGTGCTCTTTCTTCTGATCTCCCTCACCAGCTTCACTGTGATCAGTCTGCTGTCTATCGCCTAGGTCCAAGGCTGCGGTCGCTCAATCGAGGCGACCGCTTTCTTGCCTCATACGAAACTCTCGCGGGTTCGCCGCGTATCAAAGAGATGGGAGGCAACGCGGCATAGCCTCCACACCAATCATGAAGGAGGATTCTCCGCGTGGATGAGATGAATAACAAGCAGCGCCAGACTAGGGAGAACCTGCGTTCCATCGGCATCTTGGTGACAGCCGTCGGCGCCATTTTCACTTTGGTCGGTCTGGGCAGCTTCTTTTCCGCTTTTGGCAGTTTTGAGCCGCCGCGCTACTTCTGGTGTGCATTCATCGGGATGCCGCTGATCGGGTTGGGCACGAGTCTGATGCGTTATGGCTACATGGGGGCAGTTACCCGCTATGTAGCTGGAGAAGTTGCCCCTGTGGCCAAGGACACGATCAATTATCTGGCGGACGGCACTGACGGTGCACTGCAGACGATCGGGAAGGCAGTTGGCGCTGGCATGGCCGCCAGTGCCGGGCAGTCGGTGGATGCGTTGGTGCGGTGCCACAAGTGTAATCGGGAAAACGCCCGTGACGCGAAGTTCTGTAGTCAGTGCGGCGCTGCCTTGCAGAAAGCGAAGCAATGTCCACACTGTGGAGAGCTGAACGATCCCGATGCCAGGTTCTGTGATGATTGTGGCACAGCTTTTGGCGAATAGTGAAGACGAGGCGGCCGCAAGGCCGCCTCGTTGCTATGAGGCGTGGGTACAGATCAGCCAGCACGAAGAGTCGCGACGAATATGCATTCCGTGGCCGGAGATATGTCGCCATTGGTCAGATAGATTCGTCGAAAAAGGAGAGCTTGATCGGCTTCTGTTTATGGATTCGGGCGTATCGATCGATCAGCTCTGGAGTTGGGGTGAAGTGCCAAGTGCGGAGAGCTTTCGGATCAATCGCACAACTCTGGATCGCGCTGAAGACCTCGGGAGGGAAGGCGTACTGGAACTTCTCCGCTGCCCTTACCAAGAGATCCGAGTAGACCTTGATGTCGTAGTCGTCGGCGAAGTTCTCGGCCAGAGCAAGCTGGCCACCCCGCCGGTGATAATACTCAATGCGACTGCGCTCAGTCCATCGCTCCCTGTCCGGGCGGTTGATGATCAGGTCATAGGCGCGGTTGCGGCTGCCTCCCCGGCTCAGGCGCTCCGCATATTGCCAAAGGTCATCCCTGACCGGAGCATAGGTGAGGACTTCGTCCTTTGTCAGCTCACCGCTCTGGGTGCGCTGTTTGACGTCTCGATAGTATGCCGCTAGCTCCACCAATCTCCCCTCGGCCAGAAGCCGAGCAAACTCCCCAATCAGGTCGTCTTGCAGTCCATAGAGGCGACGGGAGCGAAAGACCACACCTTTGCGGACTATTCCACTGTCTGAAACCAAGAGATAGTTCTTGGGCGCGTAAGAGTACATTGCCTGGTAGACACCATCGCATTCAATTTTGATGCCGTCATCCTGTTTGCTGTTCAGAACCTGCTCCACAAAGGCGACAGGATCGAGCGAGCAGCCGTCGGGCATGACGAAGTAGATGCCATCGGTGTCTATCTCGACTGCCAGCCCGCCGCTGCCCGTCACATCAGTCACCATCTGTCTTAGGATGGACTGGCCTTTTTCGGTGATCGCCTGGGCAATCTGCGGATCCGAAAAGTGCAATCGGCCGGTGCCCAGCATTCCGTAATAGGAGTTGATCAGTATCTTCAGGGCTCCCTGCCACGCATCGAGCGCCATGTGGGCAGTTGTACCCTTGGGCAGGCGCTTTAGCTGTTCCTTTGCTTGCAGCCGCCTACCGGTGAGCTCACGCAGCGTTGCCAGGAACTGCCCGAGGTGGTCTTGTCGCGGCTGTAGCCCGTAGCACAGACAGATGCTTGGATATAGGCTGGCTGCATCCGCCTTCACAATGTTTTGCACCCAGCCGAGCTCGATGGCCTCCGTCAGCCCGCCGCTGTCCATTGCCCCGTTCTGGCGTCCCTTCATGGGCAGGGCTTGCCCCTGCAGCAGGTAGTTGCGGACGATCAGGTTATCCACCTTCGTCCCCGTTCCCATTGTGCAGACTTCCTGGAAAGGAAAAGGCAGAATTTGCGCCTGGAAGAACGCCGCCGGCATTAGCAAACGATAGAGCTTCAGGCTGTCCTCTGCGTCGCCAGCAGCGTATATGAGCAGAGTATCACGCTCGTGCTGCCACATTTCCGAAATCCGGCTGCGGTCGAAATCGCGGCGATCGCTGGAGAGACCGAAATGCCAAACTGCATCCTTTAGCTGATAATTGGGTAGCGACCGGTTGGTGAAATCGTACGACATAAGCGCTGGCAGCGTGTCCACCAGGTGACGTCCGGCCGCCTCCCACACCGGAAATCCCCTGCGCTGTTGCGCTTTCTGTCGGAGCTCCGCTCCTTCTCGTCCCAATGGTAGCCTGACGCCCAAACGTTCTGCTCGGGTCGCCAAATAGGGGAGATCGAACCCGAACAGATTGTGCCCGACGATCACATCTGGATCCTCATCTCTGACCAGTTTGACCATCGCCTTCAGTAGGGACGCCTCGTCTTCTTCCCGTAGAGTGAGCAACCACTGCTGGCCGCGATTTGTGCAGAGGGAGATGATGATCACCCGGTCGTCTGGGTCCCTCGCATCACTGAAGTATTTGTCGTGAGCGGTGAAGGTCTCAATGTCCAGAGACATCACTTTTACTTGATCGAACTCCATACCCTTGAAGGAAGTTATCCCAGTGCGAAACTGCAGTGCCGGCATCGCCGGTTTGTACCAGTAGTGGCTGCCAAGAGCATCCGAGTATCGCTGCCGGTACACCCGCTCAATTTGCCGCTTGCCGTCTTGCAGACTGTGATCATCGGAGAAGATGCCGACATAGCGCAAGGGATGCGGACCAGCTAGCTCCTTAATGGTTACCGGCAGGCTATCTAGCACGGCCTTGTCATCAACCAAGAGATAGGCTGTCGACCTAATTTGCTCACTTGTCACCAGATCGGCCTTCGATCTCCGGAAAATAGTGAACTGTCCCGAGGTCGGCTGGTGCGTGATGCAGACTATGCGGTGCCAACGCTCATCTCTGCTTCCCAACAACAGGTCGAAGCCGCCTTGCCCAGCCAATAGCTGTCCTCCTTCCAAACGGCCCTCGAGTTGGTCCGCTCTCTGATTGTTTAGCCCAGCGCAGGCCATTCTCCTTCTGCGAAGCAATTTCGAGATCCATGGAATATTCTGCGGGTTGAATAGCCACAATGAAAGAGATATCATTACCCGGACGCATGACATGGCCCACTAGTCAGACTGATGTGCCGCGAGCGGCTACGATGACTGGCGAAAATTGTCGACTTGACACCTGCGGGATGTCCATGTTAAGCTAATGAAGCTGTCGCCGCAAGGTGGCAGCTCAAAAAAATCAAAGCAGATTGCCAACAATTACCCGGTTGACGTAACGCCGGGTGAGATGGTAAGCTAAGAGTCCGCCGGTGAGCGAGAGCTTAATGGCAAGAACCTTGAAAACTGAACAATGATGGACCAGATGAAGAATCTGGGTCAGAGGAAGACGAGCCTCGAGAGAGGCGAGTTGGAGACTGACACCAAAAACCCGTTAGTTTCGAGAGAGTAGTTCGCAAGGACGAGACTCAGAGAGACAAAACAAACCAAAGTAATCAAGAGCCTAACAGGCCTCTGATACAAAATTATCGGAGAGTTTGATCCTGGCTCAGGACGAACGCTGGCGGCGTGCCTCATACATGCAAGTCGAGCGGACTGACTTCGGTCA
>JAEZJZ010000088.1 GCA_023436245.1 Bacillota bacterium
CCCCCCCGCCGCCGCCCCCCGACAGGCATGTCCATCCCGATCGAGGCATTCCTCGAGTTAGCGGGTCGCATGCATGCGACCCCTACGGGTGTGTCCCCCCCGATCGGGGACATTCCTCGGCATTCAGAATAGCTTCCTGCAGAGGTGTGTCAGGCCCGATCGGGGACATACCTTAGGCCCACAAGATGTGCTTCCTGCTAAGGTGTGTCCCCTTTCCTCTTTAGCCCCCGATAACGCCGCGGGCCAGACCGATCATGATGAACGCGATCACCAAGGAGTAGATACCGGTGGTTTCGGCAACAGCCTGACCGAGAATCATGGTCAGCGTGATCTTGCCTTGGGCCTCCGGCTGACGACCGACTGCCTCGGCGCCTTTACCGGCAGCATAACCCTGTCCAATACCAGGGCCAAGGCCGGCGATCATGCCAATACCACCACCGAGTACGGCGAATGCGGCAACTGCAAAAGCGTTGTATTCCATTTCCTATTTCCCCTCCTTTCGCAGGTAAGCTCGTGGCGTGGAGAGATGCGCGAAGTCGGCAACGACACGGCACCCTAATCCATAGCCAATGAAATGAAGACCATGGTAAGCAGTGAAAACACGAGAGTCTGCAGCACACCGGCAAACAGGTCAAAGTAGACATGCATCGGAACCGGCACCAGGATCGGCGCAGCCTGGTAGATCAACCCCATGATTACCAGCCCACCGAAGATATTCCCGAAGAGACGGAATCCGAGTGAAACCGGCTTTGCCAGTTCACCGATGATGTTCATGGGCAAGAAGAGGGGAAATGGATCCAGAAAGCCGCGCAGGTACTTCAGTATTCCCTTGCCCTTAATGGAAAAGAAGTTGATCGCGATGAATGTCATAATACCAAGCGCCAGCGTGGTGTTTACGTCAGCTGTCGGTGGTCTGAGCAGGTTGAACGACCACACGCCGGCGGTGTTGGAAAGCAACAAGAAACCCATGATCGTGCCCACGTAGGGAACGAAACCGATTCCCTTCTCACCCATGATGAAGACCACAAAGTTGGTGAGCCCCTCCACAATCATCTCCAGCAAGTTCTGCCTACCCGCCGGTAGCCAACTGAACTTACGTGTTGAAATGAACGAAAACAGAATCAGGATCACCATTACCACCCACATGCTGACGATGGTCTCGTTGATTTCGATCGGACCAACCTTGAAGTAGACGGTCGGTGCCCTTAATAGCTCATCCATTCTCCTTATCCCTCCTTTCGTTCCCGCTTTTGGACCAGTTGACGGAGATAAGCGACCCCGCCTGCGGCAATTGCTGCACGCACGGCGTAGCCGATAATCACGATTTTGACCAAGAACAAGCCAATGACGACTGCGGCGAAATTGAGCTCGGGCGTGAAATAGGCCGCAGCCAAAGATAGGGCGATCACGCCGTAACGAAGCAAATAGCGCAGGGCGGCGTAGGCTTCCGCCTGCTGCTTGTCCATTTGCACTGCTCTCTGCATTGAAGATGCTAAAGAGCCGAACTGCCAGAGGGCCAGTAGCGTGCCTACCAGCACCCCGAGCACGCTGGGCAAATCCCTGCCGAGCACAGCCATGATGACCATAAAGCCGGCCACCTTGAGCACGGCCAGACGGACAGACTGCAGCATTTCTGGTACAGAGCTCCATCTATCCATCGCCAAAGCCTCCTCCATTGGAAAAGCCTCGTAACAAGAGCCGGTACACGACAATGAAACCGCCGACAACGCCAATCGACAAGCCAAGAACCGAGAACACGACTCCCCTGCCCGAGCGAGCATCCAGATAGGCCCCTCCCCACCAACCAAGCCCAGCGCTGATCACGATCGTCAAGCCTACCTGTGCAACCAAGCCAAGGGCGTATAGAATCTGACGCCACATCTCTATCACCTTGCTTATTGTTGCCAATTGCGCTGGCAGGTAGCCACGCGCGCCTTACCCTCGGGCCTCACACACTGCCCATTTCCATCTCCTGAAAAGGAACATGAACAGCAGCCCCGCTGGGACGGGGTTGCCAGATGCGCAAAGGTATTGTATACAAAATACTGTGCGATCTACATAACAATGATAATTCGACTCAGTTCGACTGTTTCCTTCAATGTGAAAAAACTAACTAATGCGTCGCGCCACAGATCGCTGGTCTGTATGGCTCACGCTGGAGATAGCTCCCGCAACATGCGAGAGCGTTCAAGAAGCCGATTTCCTTGGGTTCGTAGCACCACAGCATGCTGTGGTGCCGGGCTCGGCTCGGCATGCCGAGCCTCTACGCAGCACAAATTGAACAGTCTCGCTCGCGGGTCCGCACGACTCACCCTAGAGGTAATCGGCTGGCCGCGCTGACGAAAAGCCATAGTAGTGCTCAATTGCTGCCACGATGCGCAGAGAAGCCTGTCCATCACCGTAGGGGTTCCTCGCCTGAGACATCGCCCGATAGGCCTCTGCAGCGTCAAACAGCGATCTGCCAGCCTGGTAGATCGCATCCTCTGCGACACCCACTACCTTTACTGTCCCCGCGGCAACCGCCTCGGGTCGCTCAGTGACCGTGCGCACAACTAAGACCGGCTTTCCGAGCGAAGGCGCCTCTTCTTGCAGACCGCCAGAGTCAGAAATGCAGAAGAAAGAGCGAGCCACGAGGTTATGATAATCGGCTGTGTCCAGCGGATCAATCAGGTGCACCTGAGCAACGTCGCCCAGCTCGGCAAACACTGTCTCGCGAACCACAGGATTGAGGTGCACCGGAAAAATCACCTGGGTATCAACATGCTCTGCCAGCAGTCGCTTGATTGCCCGGCAGGCGGCGGCGATGGGCTCACCCCAGTTTTCACGCCGATGTAATTCTACCACTATGGTTCTCCGAGATAAATCAATTTGCGCTAAGTCAGAGCTGGCGAACTGATGGTCTGCCTTGACGGTGGTTTTGAGTGCGTCAATGGCTGTATTTCCGGTCACAAAGATGTCGGCGGCGTTAATCCCTTCGCGCAGGAGATTGTCCCGCGAGACCGAGGTAGGCGCAAAGTGCAGGTCTGCCAATGCCCCGGTCAGGCGCCGATTCAGCTCCTCGGGGAATGGAAAGTACTTGTCGAAAGTGCGTAGTCCAGCTTCGACGTGCCCAACTGCAATCTGCTCATAGAAAGCGGCTATCGAGCCGGCAAAGGTGGTGAGGGTGTCACCGTGCACCAGCACCAAGTCTGGCCGCTCAGCCTGCAGCACCTGCTCCAAACCCTGCAGGGCCCTTCTCAGGGTGCCATTCAAACCCTGGCGCACCTGCATGATGTCAAGATCGTACTCAGGGCGCAGGGAAAAGAGCTGCAGCACCTGATCCAGCATTTGGCGATGCTGCGCGGTGACGCAAGTCACCACCTGCAGATGAGCACTCTGCTCCAACGCCTTGACCACCGGGGCCATTTTCACGGCCTCGGGACGGGTACCGAAGATAGCCATGACCTTGCGGGACATGGAATCGCCTCCTTTTTGGTATGGGGACACACCCGTAGGGGTCGCATGAATGCGACCCGCGTTTCGTGGGCTCGAGGTATGTCCCCAATCGGGATGGACTTGAAACGGGGGGGACTGTCCCTGCGTTTCACACCCGTAGGGGTCGTATCAATGCGAACCGCCGGCAAACGACATGTCCCACACCTCGGGTGGACATATTCTCCAACACGGCTATTCTATCGGGGGCAGGGGGCGGTGTCAAACACTCGGCGGCTTGCCAGCTCCGCAAGAAACGGGAGGCATTGCCGCACCAGCATAGCCTCCCCCGGTTGAGCTTGTTCAGTTGTCCTGCCCCCCGTTATCCTGGGAGATCGAGAGCCTGGCCACGGAGGCGCCGGCGGGTATGGCCTGTGGCAAATGCAGTTCTGGAACCCGGTCAAGAAAGTGAGCGCCAAAATGCCTGAGCATGGCCTGGACTACCTCCGGATCGAACTGGGTTCCACTGTGAGCTCGCAACTCTGCCACGGCAGCAGCCTCGGTCAAGGCGCGTCGGTAGGGACGATCAGTGGTCATGGCGTCAAAGGCGTCGGCACAAGCGATGATTCGTGCCTCCAGAGAAATGGCATCCCGCTTCAAGCCTTGCGGATAGCCCCTGCCATCATAGCGCTCGTGGTGTTGCCCCACGATCTCCGCGATGCGGGCAAGCTGGGGGTTGGCGGAAAGAATCTGCTGGCTCTTCTTGGGGTGCTCCTGCACCAGCCGGAACTCGTCATCGGTCAGGGAACCGGCCTTCTGGAGCACACTGTCTGGCACCGCAATTTTGCCAATGTCATGCAGCTTGGAGGCAACAGCGATATCGCTGATCACGCCGGAGGGAAGATGCAGTTGCTCCGCTATGGCTTGTGCATGGCGAGCAACCCGCGCGGAATGGTTTCGGGTATATGCGTCCTTGGCGTCAATGGCGGCGATCAGCGACTCGGCAGAAAGGGCCTTGCCGATGGCGCCACCAACCACGTTCGCCTGCACCATCAGCTTGGAATAGGCCAGATAGATGGCTATCGCAGTGCCTCCCAGACCAATATAGTTGCCGATCAGAACGCAGATTGCCCCCTGCGCGAGGTTATCCATGTAGGTGGGGATAATTGGTGCATAGTATGTATTCCAGAACACGGGCCACGTCCCCTCGCCATTAGCAACCTTCATTGCCGACACGAGGATCAGGTTGACGACGATGAAAACGCAGATCGCGAGAACATGGGCCAACACGGTGTAGGGCAGTCGCCCACCTCCCCAGGCGTTGACGGAAGTGAAGACCAGGTTGGCCGATGAGGCATAGACTATGCGCTGGGCTGTGTTGAACAGCTTGCCGGATGCCCCCTTCCACCGGGGTATCGTCCAAAAAATCACGGGTAGCAGGGCCCATGAACCAAACTGCAGGGTGGTCACATAGAGCAGCATCGGCGCGGGCGAGAAACTTCCCGCTGGTCCGAGGCTGATGCGCTTCGTCTCAATATGCACAGCGGTAATGCTCAGAAGCACCAGGGCGATGACTCCGGTAAAAGTGAGCTGGTTCAGATAGACCCGATCCCGCCAAAGCAGAGCCATTCCGAGGGCCGAAGACCCGATGACGATAGTACCTCGCCACACCAGGAGTCTCAGGTTGTTCATGAGCAGCACTCCTCCCGCCAGCCATGGCGACATACTTGTGCACATGGACATGTTTTCGACACCGGGTAGCAAAAAACCTGTCGGAATGAGTAACATTCTGGCACTAGCCTCTCCTAACAGCTGGCGCCCAAGCAGCAAAGAGGAGACTTCCTCTGGAAGTCTCCTCTTTGCTACCGCCCTGCTGACGCATGACCGAACAGCTCCACGGCAATTCCGGCCTCTGCCAACAATTGGTGCGAGAGTTCATCTGGATAATCAATGGCATAGACGATGCGGCTGATGCGGCTGTTGATCAGCATCTTGGCGCAGAGCACGCAAGGAAATACCTTGGTGTAGAGCGTGCCATCGGCGATGGACACTCCGGAGACGGCCGCCTGAATGATGGCATTCTGCTCGGCATGCAGCGCCCGACAGAGCTCATGGCGTTCTCCCGAGGCAATCTGCTGTTGTTCACGCAAACAACCTACTTCGTGACAGTGTTTCAGGCCACGTGGCGCGCCATTATACCCGGTGGAGATGATCCTGCGGTCCTTGACAATGACAGCGCCGACCTGGCGGCGCAGGCAGGTGGAACGGGTGGCGACCACCTCAGTGATCTGCATGAAGTAGTCATCCCAAGACGCGCGCGTCTGCCGGTCCATCACTTGGTCCCAAACAGCCGGTCACCGGCGTCACCTAACCCCGGCACGATATAGGCGTGATCGTTCAGGCGCTGGTCGACGGCCGCGGCATAGATCTCTATCTCTGGATGCGCCGAATGCAGGGCAGCTATTCCTTCCGGAGCGGCGATCAGACAGACGAAACGAATGCTCTGCGCACCCTGGCGCTTCAGGTAGTCGATGGCTGCCACTGCAGAACCGCCGGTTGCCAGCATCGGGTCGAGCACAAACAGGTCGCGCTCTGCAATATCGCTCGGCAGTTTGGCATAGTATTCAACCGGCTTCAAGGTGGCCGGGTCGCGATAGAGTCCGATGTGTCCTACCTTGGCCGCTGGGATCAGTCGCAGCATGCCGTTGACCATGCCGAGCCCTGCCCGCAGAATGGGAATGACGCCGAGCTTCTTGCCAGCAATCACCTGGGACTTGGCCGGCCCGACCGGAGTCTGAATTTCGATCTCCTCCAGGGCCAGGTTTCGCGTCACTTCGTAGGCCATGAGCATGGCCAGCTCTTCTACCAACTCACGGAACTCTTTGGACCCCGTATTCTGATCGCGAATAAAGGTCAGCTTATGCTGGATTAGCGGATGGTCGAGTAGATGGACATTTGGCATGAAGACTCCCCCTTAGGTATAGTGACCATGAATGCGTAGTGCCGCCTATAATACTGCGCATGCCGCCCCTGGCGGCATGCGCAGTGAAAAACAACCTGCTTACTTATAAAGCGGGAACGCCTGACAAAGCTCGGCAACACCCTTACGCACCTTGGCCAGGGCGACCTCACTGCCTGCATTCTCCAGAGCATCTGCCATCAAGTTGGCAATAACCTGCATGGCTGCCTCGTCCATGCCGCGGGAGGTCATGGCCGGAGTGCCGATGCGGATGCCGCTGGTGGTGAATGGGCTCTCCGGATCAAACGGGATGGTGTTCTTGTTGACGGTGATGCGCACTTCGTCCAATACCTTTTCTGCCTTCTTGCCGGTCAAACCCTTGCTGCGCAGATCAACCAGAATCAGGTGATTGTCCGTGCCGCCAGAAACCAAGTTGAACCCGCGGCCGAGCAGTCCCTGGGCCAAGGCAGCGGCATTCTTGATCACCTGTTGCTGGTAAACCTGGAACTCGGGTGTCAAAGCTTCCTTGAATGCGACAGCCTTAGCAGCGATCACATGCATCAGCGGGCCACCCTGCATGCCCGGGAAGACGGCTTTGTCAATGGCCTTGGCATACTCCTGCTGACAGAGGATCATGCCGCCGCGCGGACCCCGCAGGGTCTTGTGGGTAGTTGTGGTCACGAACTGAGCATGGGGCACTGGGCTCGGATGCAGACCAGCCGCCACCAAACCAGCGATGTGTGCCATGTCGACCATCAACAGGGCGCCGACTGAGTCGGCGATCTCGCGGAAAGCCTGAAAATCGATCTGACGCGGATAGGCGCTAGCGCCTGCCACAATCAGCTTCGGCTTATGCTGTTCAGCCAATTGCCTGACTTGATCGTAGTCGATACGACCGCTCTCTTCACCCACGCCGTAAGGCACGATGTTGTAGAGAATGCCGGAGAAGTTGACAGGGCTACCGTGGGTGAGGTGCCCACCATGTGCCAGGTTCATGCCCAGAATAGTGTCTCCTGGATTCAAGGCAGTGAAGTAGACGGCCATGTTGGCCATGGCGCCGGCATGAGGCTGCACGTTGGCATGGTCAGCGTTGAACAGCTGCTTGGCGCGGTCGCGGGCCAGGTTCTCGGCCACGTCCACCACTTCGCAGCCACCGTAATAGCGACGCCCAGGGTAGCCCTCGGCGTACTTGTTGGTCAGCACTGAACCCATAGCGTCCATCACTGCCTGGCTGACGAAGTTCTCAGAGGCTATCAGCTCGATATTGCCTTGTTGGCGCTCGAGTTCGCGGTCCAACACCGCTTGGATTTCCGGATCAATCAGCTTTAGAGACATGATTTCATCACTCCTTCTGTTTGCTTATAGACAGCACGCTCGCCGCCGATCAGCCTGGGGCGAGTGCGCGCAGCAGTCAAATGTGCTCCGCCAATGTTCTGCACCGAGAGGCGCACCGGGATCACCACTGGACGCAAGTGCATCCCGATGAAAGTATCACCGATATCCAAGCCCATATGCCCCTGAATGCTTTCCACTAATCTGGCCTCGGGCAGCCGAACATAGGCCATGGTGGCCATGGAGCCCCCAGCTTTGGGCTGCGGTACCGCACTGACTTCCGTCAACTGGTAGCGCTCCTGACAGGCGCGGCTGACAACCAAGGCTCGGTTCAGATGCTCACAACATTGTACGGCCAAAAAGAGACCCCGGGAAGCTGCAAACTGCTCCAGCGGGGCAAACAATGCCTTGGCGACATCCAAACTGGAGCCCGTGCCGATATGTTGCCCCAGAACCTCGCTGGTGCTGCAACCAAGCACGAAGATCTGGCCGGCAGGAATATCCACTCTGCTCGCAAACTCCTGTAGCGCCCGGTCCAACTGTTCTGCATACTCTTGCATGTGCTTTTACCTTCTTTCAATCAACAGACAAAGTGGCTACTCGCCTTTGGAGAAGCGCTGCTCTATGGCTGCAATCTTGTCCAGGCGGCGCTGATGACGACCTCCGGCGAACGGGGTATCCAGCCAAACGCGAACAATCTCCTTAGCCAAATCAACCCCGATGACGCGGGCACCCATGCACAGCACATTGCTGTCGTTGTGCTCCCGGGTGGCCTTGGCGGAAAAGAGATCATGACAAAGGCTTGCCCTCACTCCAGGAAACTTGTTGGCGGCAATGGACATGCCGATGCCGGTGCCGCAGACAAGGATTCCCCGGTCACATTCGCCGCTCTTCACGGCAGAAACGGCAGGAATAGCATAATCCGTGTAGTCGACTGACTCCAACGACCCGCATCCGAAATCCTGGACAGGCACGGTCCAATCCTCCAGCCACTGGCGCACCTGCTCCTTCAGTTCGAACCCGGCATGGTCGCTGGCCAAAGCGATCTTCATCTAGTCATCTCCTCCAGCAGTTCGCAGAACTGCGATCTCAATAAAGCGATTCTCGCTTGCCGAGAATCGGCTTGCACCTCCAGCAACTCGGTAGAGTTGCGATCCTAATAAAGCGATTCTCGCTTGCCGAGAATCGGTTTGTACCTCCAGCAGTTCGCAGAACTGCAGCTCGCGAGACTGTTCAGTTTGTCCCTCGTAGCGGCTCGGCATGC
>JAEZJZ010000108.1 GCA_023436245.1 Bacillota bacterium
CCCCCCCCGCGCCCCCCCCCCCCCCCGCCGCCCCCGCTTTTGTGCGTCCTGTTGCGGTCGGCATGTCCTGGTGTTCTTACAGGAATTGCAATCAGCTTTGGCGAATCTGATATAGATAATCGGCCAATGTGTGGCCGTATGAGATAGGAGAGGATGCAGTTGCCCAAAGTTGCCTTGCTGGTGATAGATATGCAGGTGGGCCTGCTTGAGGACGAGCGTTATCCAATGCTCGGAGCGCGGGAGTTGGTGGAGCGCTGCGCTGGGTTGATCGATCGCGCCCGGGAAGCCGGACAGCTGGTGGTTTTTGTGCAGCACTGTGAACAGCAGCCACCTCTGGAGCCTGCCAGCCCCGGGTGGATGCTCGCTCCCGGCTTGGGCGCGCAGGCGGAAGATACCGTTGTCCAGAAGCGTACCCCGGATTCCTTCCATGAGACAGAGCTGCAGCAAGTCTTGGAACGTCACGGTGTCGGGCGTTTGGTTGTCTGCGGCCTGCAGTCGGAGTTCTGCATTGACACGACGGTGCGCCGGGCGTTCAGTCTTGGTTATCAGACCATCTTGGTCAAGGACGGTCACAGCACCTGCGACTCTCGCCGGCTGACGGCGGAGCAGATAATTGCCTTCGAAAACCGTGTGCTGAGCGGCTGGTTCGCCAAGCTGACGGCTGCTGATGCGGTCGACTTCGCCGCTCTCTGCTGCAATAAGTGATCTGCTGGAGGTGTCCGTGTGGACGTAATGCTGGCCGTGATCGGTCTGGGCGCGGTGCCGCTGTGATGACAGAGGCGCTCAATTGGCTCAGTACCCGGCGGCATACGCCTTAACTAACCTTTGGCCGGACCACGGTTCTGGAACGCCACCGTAACCTGTTCCCTTTGCTGCGCGACATCAATATGATGTAGCGGCACAACTCAGGAAAGGGGATCAGAAATGTCTGGCGCAAGCAGAACAAGACTTGTAGGTATCGTTTACGCGATGACGAATGCAGCCGACAACAACGAGGTCGTTGCCTTTCGTCGGCGCACAAACGGGACATTGGTTCGCATCAGGTCCTATGCCACGGGCGGGGAGGGTACCGGTGTACGAGAGATTACCGGCGCAACACCGCAGGACGGCATAGATCCGTTGGCTTCTCAGGGCTCGCTCGCTCTGTCTCGCGATGGGCGGTTTCTGTTCGCTATCAACGCGGGCAGCGGCAGCATCAGCAGCTTCCGGGTAGCCGCCAGTGGAGCACTGGATTTGGCTGATGTGGAGCCGTCCAACGGTGGTATTCCGAACAGCTTGGGCACTTTCGGCAGTCTGCTTTACGTTTCCAACGTGCGGGATCCTTCCCAGAGCTACGGATCGAATATTACCGGTTTTCGCATTGAGACTGATGGTCGCTTGACCCGCATCGCTGGCGCAGTCGCCTCCCTCAGCACCATTGATGCTCAACCCGCGTGTGTAGCCATCACTCCCGATGGCAGACAGCTGATTGTGTCGGAGCTGACCACCAATAGCCTCACCGTGTTTCCAATCAACGGGGACGGCACTCTTGATGTGGCAACCGTAAACAGCTCCAGCGGGGCAGGGCCCTTTGGGTCGGTGTTTCTCTCCACTGGCGTGCTGTTGGTGGCCGAGGCTGGGACCAACGCACTATCATCCTACGGAGTAGGCATTGACGGAAGCCTCATTCCCATCAGTCGTTCTGTCCCCAGTGGCCAGGCTGCCACCTGCTGGGTGGTTGTCTCCCGGGACGAGCGCTATGCCTACACCTCGAACACCGGTAGCGGCACCATCAGTATCTATCGCGTCACCAACGGAGTTGTTGCCCTTATGGAGAGTGTCCCCAGCATACCAAACATAGCTGCGGGCCCTATTGACAGTGGAGTGAGCAGGGGCGGGACCAACTTCTATGTACTGAATGGTGCGCGCGGTAGCATCACCGCCTTCCGAATCAGGAGCGACGGGCAACTGACTCGCCTGCAGACGATCGGTGGGCTGCCGACTCTGGGGGCACAAGGCCTGGCTGTTCGTTGATTGTGGAAAGCAAGAAGGAGAGGCGGATAGCCTCTCCTTCACCCGTTCTGCGCTGAGGGTCTACTTGCCGCTCGAAACAGATGCGGAGTTGGGTTACTCCATTACCTCGTAGCCGGCGACCAGCATGCCGAAGTAGCTGGGTAGGTCATAGCAGAGCAGTTCCCCGTGCATCGGGACGACAGTGCTGGCCCCGTACAGACTGAGAGTCTGCCAGAGGCTGTCCGGCTTTGCCTGCTCGACCAGGGACATGTCGGCCTGCAGCAGATCGGCCAGGCGGTTCTCTCTGACGATGCTTTGCATCCAGGTATCGTAGGCGGCTGCCGCCGGATGGAAGCCGTAGGGGCCATTGGCATCATGGGCATGCCCCTGGTCAGCGCTGGCCACCAGTCCTACCCGCTTTCCGCTCTGCTCTGCGGTTCTGGCAATGATGCGCCCCAGTTCAACCAGTTGTTCCAAGGGAATCTCTCTGGTCGGCCCGATGATCACCACCTGCGGCGCCTGCTGCTCGCGCATGCCGCAGAACCAGAGCGGGATGAAGGTGCCCCAATCCATCAGAATATCCGAACCCGGGCCAGACATGGCGCCGTAATTGCAGCCCACGGCCGGAATGCCGGCTGCCTTTGTCTCCTGCAAGATTGCCTGCGCCAGCTCCTTGTCGCACTTGACCTGACCAGTGACCGTATTGCCTGCTCCGCTCATGCTGCCAGTGGATTGCTCGCAGGTGTAAATGGCCACCTCACCCTGCAGTCGCAGGCCGTGTGGCGTCAAGAGCACGATCGTGTCCAGGTTTTGCGCCTTCACCCTCCGGCCAAGTTCTTCCATGGCGTTGCGCAAGGCCTCATAAGCCATCAGTTCCTTGCCTGCGACTTCCGCGATGATCGGACCACCGTGCGGTGCGATGCAGCCGTAAACCAATCCCATCAGTCAACCTCCTTGCTAACTCAGTTACCTGCAGTATTTCGCTGGCCAAAGGAAGTCTCCTGCTGATTGCTCCCGGTGTTTCCCGAGTCAGCACAAGAAAGCACTGCAGTCGGCAGCAACTCTTGCTGCGCTGAAACGTCTACTTGGAGAGACCAGCCGGTTCAGGGTGGGCCCAGTTTGCTTTATCGGAGTCGCCACGCAAGCCCCTGCCAAGAAAGTTTGGAAGATGCGGGAGGAGATGGCCAGTTGGAACGGATGTACACATTTGCGCCCAGGAGTACACTAAGGAGTCGACCGAGCGTCGACGCGGAGGCTATCCTGGTTGTTCCGCCGCGGACGCAGGTGGAAGTAGTCGAAGAGCAGGGAAGCTTCTGTCGGGTGCGGTATCAGGATCAGGATGGCCTGGTGACAGAGGGCTATCTCGCCAAGAGTCTGCTGCAGCCCTCGCCGCTGGACGAGTCACCGTCGGATGGTTTGGTTGTTCCGACGGCAGCGGGCGACCAGCAACAGCACTTCACAGTATCGCCGGCGAACGCCACCAGCACCTGGTTGTCTGTCGGGATGGCGTTGCTCCTAGTCGGTAATCTCGCCAGTGGCATTGTGCTGTGGAGGGGGATGGCCGATTTACGAAGTCGCTCCTATCATGTCTCCTGCTCGGGCTCAGGGTACTCAGTTTCGATTCCTAGTTGGGGGCGGGACGAGAGCTATGGTCACATCGATCCTGATTACTATCAGGATGGCCAAGTGAGGGCGTTGATTAGGTACCGTGTCCTGGAAAAGCTCCCGGGTTCCAAAATCGTCCTGCGCTATCGGCTAGAAGGAGAGCAGGTCTGGAATGAACAGGTGATGCAGGAGCGGGACGAGCAGCCACTGCTCTACTCGGCCAGCTTCCCGGTTGATCCAGAGGCCTTTGTGAACTACTACGTACTGCAGAAGCAGGGCGGGGAAACACTGCGTGCGGACGGTATAGCATACGTGAACCTCGCAAACGAAGTTGGCAGTGGTGATGTCCATTGTTACATATTTTGGGACACTAAAGGCTCAACCGAGTTGCTGTTTCGGCAGGAGCAATACCCCGCGATCAATGCCCTGCAGGTAGAGAGAATAGTAGTCAGCATCAACCAGAAGACACCACTGGAATTCACTCTGCTGTCGGATGAGGGTGAGATGCGGGCCACTTTCCAGGAGGATGGTTATCGCGGGATGAATATTACCGTTTACTATCGCGATGGGGAGGAGCGGTCTCTAGAGGTAGGGCTCTACCCGGCGCAACCAAGGGTGATCAAACGCTAGAAATCGAGTGTATGGGCTTGGCGTTCATAGACCAGAGCAGGGCCTGGGAGGATGTCAGACCTCCCAGGCCCTGCTTTGTTGCCCCAAAAAACAAAAACCCTGCCGCGAACGGCAGGGTTGAATCTCGTTTGGATAGTACAATGCCCGGGCAGCCCCTCGGCCCACCTAACACTAATAGAATACGCTGAAAGCAGGAAACTGTCAAGCAAATAATAGAAATAGGCAGCAAACAGAAGCACGCAGATCTTCAGCCAGACAGCGGTCATCGGGGACGCGAGATAGCAGTTTTACCCTTGACCTCAAAAACGCTATGATTAAGTTCCTCCCAATGTCTTGCTCCCATCCTGATTCGCGAGGTGATTGAATGAGTCAGATCGTGCTTGACTCCATCGGCAAGACCTTCCGCGTGGCTGAACGCCCGCCTGGCCCGTTTGGAGCTCTGCGCGGCGCCTTCACCCGGCAATACCGGGAAGTCAAGGCGCTGGACGGCATCAGCTTTTCTATCGACGAAGGCGAGCTTGTCGGCTACATCGGCCCGAACGGCGCCGGCAAGTCCACGACGGTGAAGGTGATCAGCGGAATTCTGGTGCCGG
Organism: Bacillota bacterium; assembly: GCA_023436245.1. Classification (GTDB taxonomy): domain Bacteria; phylum Bacillota; class UBA994; order UBA5500; family UBA5500; genus JAEZJZ01. The sequence continues at coordinate 4,821 of JAEZJZ010000108.1, forward strand.
ATAGAGGCTCCTGTCAGGTGATGGGACGTGTCCCTTGGCGTGAGCGGACAGCGCACGTCGCCGAAATCGGAGTCGTCTTCGGCCAGCGTAGCCAGCTCTGGTGGGACGTACCAGTGCTTGATTCGTTCCAGCTATTGCGCGACATCTACCGCGTTCCTGAGGCCGAGTACCGGCGCCGGCTGGACGAACTGACCGGCATTCTGGACATCGGAGGACTCTTGGCTACGCCGGTGCGCCAGCTCAGCCTCGGGCAGCGCATGCGCTGCGAGTTGGTGGCGGCTTTGCTGCACGGACCGCGTATTCTCTTTCTGGACGAACCGACCATCGGTCTGGATGCAGTCTCCAAGTTGGCCCTGCGCGGGTTCCTCAAGGAGATGAATCAGAAGCACAGCGTGACCATGATTCTCACCACCCATGACATGGCAGATATCGAGACCCTTTGTCAGCGGGTGATGGTGATCGGCCACGGCCGGCTGCTCTACGATGGAGCGCTCGGCACGCTCAGGCGGCAGTACAGTCCAGAGCGGCGCATTCGAGCCAAGTTGGCCGGAGAGTGTAAGTTGGATGCTCTGCCGGGGGCCGAGAGCGTGGAACTGCGGGATAACGAAGTGCTCGTTTATTTTCGTCCTGACCAGGTGCCGGCGGAGCGGTTGATCAGTGCTCTGGCGGCTGCTTGCCCGCTGCTCGACCTGGTGGTGGAAGATCAAAGCATCGACGAGATGATCGCCCGCATGTATCGGGAGCTCAGCCTATGAGCTTCCTGCGACCGGGTCTCTCCATCCTCAGCACGCAGATGAAGCTCAGCCTGCAGTATCGCCTCGGTGCTTGGGCGCAACTGACTACTAACATCTTCTGGGGATTTGTGCATGTGGTGATCATCATCGTCTTCTATCGCTACGGGGAAAGAAGCGGGGCAGAGGTGAGCATGACGCTGGCACAGGCGGTCAGCTACATCTGGCTGGGCCAAATCGCGATTCACCTGTTGCCCGGTTACGCCATCGATCCCGAAATCCGGGACAAGATCAGGAACGGCGACGTGGGCGTCGAGCTCTGCCGGCCACTTGACCTTTACTTCCACTGGTATGTCCGTGCCGCCGCTTCCCGTATCGGTCGTTTCCTGCTGCAGGTGATTCCGGTTGCAGCGGTGGCGATGCTGCTGCCCGAACCCTACCGACTGCAGCCACCGGTCTCCCTGCTGGGCTTCCTTGCCTCTTGCACGTCGCTGTTCCTGGGGCTGCTGCTCTCCTGCGCTCTGATCGGCATCAGCTACGTGCTGCTGATGCAGGTCAACTGGGGAGACGGTCCGGTGATCCTACTCCGCACTGCGTCAGAAATGCTTTCCGGCAATTACCTGCCGCTGCAGCTCTGGCCCGTCTGGGCTCAGCGTTTTCTGGTAGCACAGCCGTTCGCCAGCCTGATGGATTTGCCGCTACGCTTCTACCTGGGCACGCTGCCGCCGAGTGCCTTGCTGCGAGTGGGCTCCATGCAGATCGCCTGGACTCTCCTGTTCATCGCCATCGGTTGGCTGACTACTCAGATGAGCCTGCGACGGCTCGTCGTGCAGGGGGGGTAAGCGATGAACGGAGTTGCACTTTACTTCCGCTACTTAAGGCTCAACTTTCTGGCCGGACTGCAGTACAAAGGTTGGCCGATGCAGATTATCAGCGTCATGTTCACCGTGGTCACAGACCCGCTGGAAGTGCTGCTGCTCTTTTCCCGCTTTGGCTCAATCGGTGATTGGTCAGTGGAACGGGTGATGCTCGTCTATGGTTTAGCGCTGACTTCCTTCGGGTTGGCCGAGCTCTTCTCGCGTGGGTTTGACGCCTTCCCAGGGCAGATCCGCACCGGCATTTTTGACCGCGTGCTATTGCGACCGCGCAGCACCTTCCTGCAGATTCTGGGCACTCGCTTTCATCTGCACCGGCTCTCTCGGGTAGTCGGGGGATTGTTCGTCATCGTCTGGTCCCTGGCCAGACAGGGCGTCCGGGTGGACGCGGCGGGCCTGCTGCAACTGCTGCTGGCGCTGGTCGGCGGCGCTCTAATTTACTCCGGCATCTTCGTCTTCTCATCAGCCATCGCTTTCTGGACGGTGCAACAGCTGGACTGGGTGAACATCTTCACCAACGGTAGCTACCAGGTGGCCAAGGTGCCGCCGCACCTCCTGCCGGGCTGGCTGCGCCACACCTTCACCTTCTTTATGCCGATGTTCATCTGCAGCTACTATCCGGCGGCCACAGTCTGCGGCTGGGAGGGGGTGCCGACCGTGCTGGGTTGGCTGTCTCTGCCCGCCGGGGCAGTCTTCTTGCTGGCCTCGCTCGTGCTCTGGCGCAGCGGTGTCAGGCACTACAACAGCACCGGCAGCTAAAGAGGGCCGTCACCTGCGATAGTGCATGCCTCGCTCACCCGTAGAGGGCGCATCAGAGCAGTCCCCTGCTCCTCGCTCATCCAGTTACATGCCCCGTCATCCGTAGGGGTCGCATGGCGAGAGCGCCGCGACTACATGCCCCTGCAAGCCCGCTCACTTGTAGGGGTCGCATGCATGCGACCCGTGCCTGCACCGCATTGCAGACAGTGGACAGCATTTGTGTCCCCAAGCACAAGAGAGGCGACAGCCGTCGCCTCTCTTGTGCTATTCATGGAGAGCTGTTATGACAGCCCCCTTTTTGCCTTCACACTCTCGCTTCGCTACTTGGTGGAGATGACGACCTCGTCCAGCGCCACATAAGGGTAGGTCGCCTGCCCGATTTGCTTAGTTTCCTGCGAGCAGTCGATTAGCCGGCTGCGGAAGTGCTCAAACGAGTTGAGTGAGAACATGCAATCCTTCACCCGACCGACGATTTGACCTCGCTCAATCTTTAGTCCCATGGAGATGGTGCCGCTGACGTTGCCGGTCAGTGGGTTGCCTGCCCAGGCGCCCATGGAACTGTAGATGATCAATCCGCGATCAATGCGCCCAATCAGGTCCGCCAGCGCCGTCTGGCCCGGCGAGAGCAGCAGGTGATGCGGAGCGGGACCGCCTTCCGAACCATTGCCGGTCGGAGATAGCGCCAGTTCATGCGCGCTTTGCAGGTCAAGCAGATATTGCTTGGCCACACCTTGCTCAATCAGAGTCTGCCGGCGCGTGGGCACGCCCTCTCGGTCGAATGGGCGGCTGGACGGGTGATAGGGCAGGGTGCCGTCGTCCAGCAAGGTGATCCGCTTGTCCAGCAAATCCTGGCCCAGCTTGCCGATCCAAGGGGAAAGGCCGCGGGCGATCTGCTTGCCGTTGAGGCTGGCCAGGAAGGGGGTGATCAGGTGCTGGACTTCGTCCGGCACGAAGATCACCGGATAGGAGCCAGGTTCCATCGCCACCGTCTCCTTGGCCCAGACGAACTGCTGCTTCACGGCTTGCTTCAGCGGAGCGAACTCCTGGCGCAGTTCACAACTCGATTGCGATTCACCCAGCCAGAGCATGTCATCGCCCTGCACCAGTATTCCGCCCAGATAGAGTTGCCAGCCGGTCTGGCGGAAGGAACCGGCAAAGCCAGCACTGTTCTGCATGGAAACTTCCCTGACAGAACGGCTGACGCCGGCCATCACCTGGATGCGGCGATCATAGCCGACCAAACTCTGAACCAGGTCATCGGCCATGTCCACCATGGTGGCGCTATCCAGCTCGGGCACCGCCGGGTCAAACATGGGAATCTCAGCAAGGGATGCAGAACTGGGGAAATCGTATTTGACCGGGCTACCAAACGGCGCAGTCTTCATTGCCTTGTCGAGCAGGGCCTGCTCGCTCCGCGGCTTGCTGCTGCTGACCGAGCTGAGTCGACCGTGTTGGATCAGGCGCAGTGATGTTCGCTGCGCACTCTTGTTGCTGATGTCCTCGAACTGGCTGTTGGCGAATGACACTTCCACCACGCTGGCTTTGCCGCGCTGAATCTCGGCTTGCGCACCGGCTGGTAACTGCCGAAAAATCTCGTGACTCATTTCGCACCTCCGATGATCACATTTTGGATGCGAATGTGGGGGCAGATATTGCTGGTGGGCAGCGGGCCCTGGCCGCTCTTGCCGCAGCCGCCCGCACTGTCCGGCGCCTGCAGTTCGCTGCCGATCAGGTCGATGTTCTGCAGGGTGTTGAACACATTGCCCGTTAGCGACACATCACGCACCAGCTCTGCCAACTTGCCGCCTCTGATCATGTAGCCATATCCGGCGTTGAAATTGAACATCTCGCCGTTTGTCTCCCCGCCACCGCCAACGCCGCAGGCGAAGATGCCGAGTTCCGTGTTCTTGATCATCTCCTCCAGACTGTCCTCTCCCGGGGCGATGCAGGTGTTGCGCATGCGACAGATTGGGGGGTAGGCGTAGTCGACTGCCCGGGCACTGCCAGTGGGCTGCTCGCCCATGATGCCAGCCGTTTCCCGGGAGTGTAGCCGTCCGACCAGAATACCATCCTTGATCAAGTAGGTGCGCTCCGCGGTCACCCCTTCATCGTCGAACTTGATGGCGCCGCGGTTGGCGAAGAACTCTCCGCTGTCAAAGATGGTCAGGTTCTCCTGGCCCAAACGCCGACCGAGTGTCATGGCCTTGGCCAAGTCCGGGTTCTTGTAGACGTTGTCTGCTTCACTGAGATGACCGAAAGCCTCGTGCACGAATAGCCCCGCCAGCTCCGGATCGCAGATGGTGGTGTAGACGCCCGCCTTCACTTGGGGCGCATCCAGTAACTCCACCGCGCGCTTGCAGGCTGCCAGAATGTCCGCATCGGCGTTCAGCATGCAGTCGAAACCGAGCGAGCTACCACGGCCCACATACTGCGTAATCGTCAGGTCTTCGCGCCGGGCGGTGGGTACTAGGCTGCTTCCGATGTCCAGCTTCACCTGGTGCGTGTAGCTGCCCTCGGTGTTAACAAAGTGCACGTCAGACACCTGCTCCCGGTAGTAGATGGTGGCCGAGACGATCTCTGGGTGATGGCCCAGAATCAGCTGCTGGTAATGCGTGAGGATGCGCAGCTTCTCATCCAGGCTGACTCCTCGTGGGTCGAGGGTGAACTCTGGAATGAACTCCGCGTCAACCACCGGCACAGCAGCCAGCTTGCTCTCGCCGGACTTGCGTTCGCCGGCAAAGCGGGCCTGTTCACAGGCAGCTTGCAGCGCCTGTCCCAGTTCAGCCGGATCATTGAACGATGCAAAGCCCCAAGCTCCCCGAGAGAGCGCTCTCACGCTCCCGCCATAGACGGTGTCGTAATTAACTCGGTCCAGGTCCTTGCCTTGGAACCTGATGGTGAGAATTTCCGATTCCTCGAAGCGAATCTCGCAGTAGTCGGCATTTGCCTTGCCGAGGGCCGACCTTAAGCAATCCTTCATCCGTTTGCCTCCACTTCTCAAGAAAGTTATTGTCATCCACATTCTTCCCTTTAACCCTATTCTCCTTCCTGGCGATCGCCTTTAACCCCTCTCTCGCAAGCTACTAGGGCAGGAACAGGGGCAATTGCTGGAGAATAGAGCCTACCACCACCATGTTCCGCCAGTTGGCGCGAGCACTCCGCCGGGTTGGGATCATCATCCCTTGGCAGGTCTGTCCCCAAATATTCAAAGTGAATAATCCAGAACCGTCCCCAATTATTCATTCTCGAGGAGGTGCCGCGTGAAGCTGGACAGATTGCTGGCTCTCGCCATGCTGCTCGCAAACAACCGGTTGGTGACTGCCCCGGAACTGGCCAGGCGCTTCGAGGTCTCGGTGCGCACTATCTACCGGGACATCGAAACGCTCAATCAGGCTGGCATCCCCGTGATCGCTTACCGCGGGGCCAGGGGCGGCATTGGACTGATGGAGGGTTATCAGCTGGACCGCAGCCTGCTCACCACCGGGGAAATCACCTCTGTGTTGTCTACCTTAGAGGATGTTTCCGCCGTCACCGGCGATCAGGTGATCAATAACGCCTTGGACAAGCTGCGGGGGTTGCTGCCAGAGGAGCAGATCGCCGAACTGCGGCCGCGCGGTCGCGATGTCTGCCTCGACCTCGCCCCTTGGACCGGTTCGCGGGATGAACGGGTGGTGCTGCGGCAGTTGCGCCTGGCCTGCGTGGAAGCGCACCCGGTGCAGTTTGCCTACACCAGCCGGCGGGGAGAGACAACTCAGCGCACGGTTGAGCCGGTACTGACTGTGTTGCGCAAGGACGCCTGGTACTTATATGCCTTCTGCCGCCTGCGCCAGGAGTATCGCGTGTTCAAGCTCTCGCGCATCGCGGACGTGCACGTGCTGGACGAGACCTTCGTCCGCCATGCAGTTGATACGGCCGCACGCCCTTGGGATAACCCCATGGAGGGGCCGGATGAGATGATTCAGCTCGTGGTCAGGTTCGCGCCTGCGGTGAGGGCTCGGGTGATGGACGAGTTTGACCCTCGTTTGATCCAGGAAGACGAGAATGGCTACCTCATCGTCTCCTGCCGCTATCCCCTCTGCGAGTGGCTGTACGGACAGATCCTGGGGTTTGGGCCGGAGGCAGAGATACTGGCCCCGGCGGAGGTGCGGGCAGAGTTCCGCCGGCGGCTGACCGAAATGATTGCTTTCTACGAAGATTAACCTGACGCTCCGTTGTCATGATTGCCCTGCTATGCTGAACCTACACGGCACGGCCGTGAACTCAAGCGAAGCGGGGTGGCCAGGGATGATTACGCACGTTTCTTCCATCAATTACTACGTCGAGCATGTGCAGGAGATGATCGACTTCTACCAGCACAAGCTAGGAGTTCCTTGCCCTTTTGCCGGCTACGGCGGTGGCGACGGCGCCAAGTTCGGGTTTCCGGAGCGCCCTTCTACGGTTACCATCTGGAGCGCGGAGCGCTGGAGCGACTATCCTGCTGTCGTCCTTAACTTGCTCTGCGAAGACATCTTTGCTACTTATGATCAGCTGAAGCACAATGGCTTGGAGCTCGCGCCACCCGAACGGATGGTCTGGGGCGGCTACGAACTGCGCTTTCAGGACCCTGCCGGCCATACCATCACCGTGATTGAGGACTCGCGGGCATGAAAAACGAGGGGATCGCTCCCCTCGTTTTGCGTCCGTCTTTCGCTTAAAACAATGTGCCGATGGCGATGATTGCGATTAGTGTCACCCACATCGCCGCCAGCGGCAGGCGATAGACCTTGTACAGGTCGCCAATCTTCACCTTGAAGTATTCCAGCGTCAGCACCTGACAGAGGTGCAACGGCGACATGTAGTACCCCAGGAAGGAAGCCGAGTAGACGCCGGCCATCAGCACCATCATGTGTTCGGATTGCTGCATGATCGGCAGCAGCAGCGGCAGTGTGACGCCAATGGCGGAAGTGTTGGAGCCGCTGGTCAGACCGATGATCAACGGCAGCACCACCACGATCAGTTGCAGCGGCAACCCCAAGTTGAGCAATCCGTCAGTCAGAACGGACAGGGTCTCACCTTGAGAAAGCGCATCCTTGAAGACCATGATGCCGATACCGGAGAGTAGGATCGGGATTTGCACACCCTTGAGCAGCAAAGTCGGGATCTCCACCGGTTTGGCTTTGCCAAAGTAGAGAGCCGCGGCCAGACCACCGAGCAAAGCCACCTGGAACATCACGCCGAACCCCAAGGCCAAGACCAGCGGCACGGCGATGGGGGAAGTCGACCGGAGTAGTTGCAGATAGTCGGCAGATGTTGGCCTGCCCGGTTCCGCCTGATCATCCTTCACGTCCCGGAGCAGTGCATAGTAACCGGCTGCCACCGCCACAACCGCCATCGGCAACTGGATCAAGATCAGCCGTCCCAGGCTGATATCCGCGATTGTCTTGATCAGAATGAAGGTCGGCGCAAACGGGAAGATGAAGTACCAACCATGCCGAAACAGCAGGTTGATCGCAGCCCTGCGCTCGTTTGGCAGATGCAAGCGTTCGCCCAGAGAATCGACCATCGGGGCAGCCATAATCGCTCCGCCAGTGACCAGCAGGGTACCCATGATCGAAGGAATGACCATGATCGTCAGTTTGGCGTTGCGCAACACCTTCTGCAGCGCGTCGACCATCTGATCCAGCAGCCCCAGGCGCTTCATTAAGCCTCCCAGCATACTGATTAACACCAGTGTGGAAACAAGATTGAGCGTGGTCGGGGCGATCAGGCTGGAAAAGGCCATGCCCAGAAATTCATACGGGTTGTTTCCTGAAGAAAACGCCACAATTGCTGAACCAATTAGCAAAGCGTAGCCCAGAGTCACCTTGCGTGTCACCAGTACGATGATCACAAGGAAAGCTAGGGCAACACCCAAAGCGCTCCACATATCTAATTCTCCTCTCCCGCAGCCCGCCAAAATGGATGAGGATTGCGAGCGGACTGTACCAGTCCATTTTACACTAGTGATTATTGTTATGACTATCGAAAATTTCTCCAATAGTCATTGTCATCTGACTAGCCTGCTTGGGGAGAGGTGAAGCAGCTGACGAAGCCGTCTGCCAGCGGGCCGCTATTTGTGCATCTCGACAGGCGCTGGCGACAGAATGGACAGTTCGCACTGCGGCTGGCCGTTTTGCAGATAGACACGGGGCACGCGCAGGGCCGTGCGCCCGAGCAACTGCGACGTGCTCACCTTGCCAGCCTTGGCCAGCTGCATCACCGTCTGGCGCTTACCGTCTTGCTCTCCGATCAGAATCACCTCATCGCCGACGGCGACTTCCGGCAGGTCGGTGACATCGAGCATGGCGAAGTCGGTGCAGATGCCGACCAAGCGCGCCCATTGGCCGCGCACCAGAAACGATACGTTGCCGACATGCGTGCTGCCGACCACGTCGGCCCAGCCAAGCGGCAACAGCGCCACTCTGGTCGGTTGCTGCACGACATGCTCCAGGTCATAGCCGATGCCCCAGCCGGCCGGCAACGTCTTCACCTGGCCGACCCGCGTTCTGTAGGTGAGCACTGGCTTCAGGTCTAGGCTGTTGGGGTAGTCGTAGGCAAAGCCGTAGATCAGCCCGCCGACCCGCACCAGGTCGAAGTACATCTGTGGATGGCGCAGCACTGCTTGTGATGCCGCCAGGTGGCGCCGCACCTCCGGGAAAGCGAAATCTATGACCAGGAGCTGATCGCAGAACGCGTTAGCCGGGTGACTGCAGCCCTAGCTGCCGTCTTGTCGGGCTCGGGCGGACAATGAGTAGGTCGCGACCGGAGTTGTTCATCCAAGGCAGACAAGAGCAGGGGCTGTCCGCACTTAGGCGAACAGCCCCTGCACCCCTTGATTATAGAGCCGAGCGCAATACTTCCCGAAAAGCCTCTAGAAAGCTGTCGATTTCCGGCTCACTGATTACGTAGGGCGGGAAGAAGCGGAAGGTGGCAGTTGTTGCCTGCCAGTCGACGATGAAGCCACGTTGCAGCAAGGCCTGGTTTATGGACGGGCCTAGGTTGGCCAACCCTGGGTTGAGTGTGGCCCCGATCATCAGCCCTCTGCCGCGCACATCCGCCACGCCCGCCGACTGTAGTTGCCGCAGGCCTTCCCGAAAATACTGACCGCGGGCATCGGCCTGTTCCACCAGGCGTTCATCTTGCATGATTTCGATCACCGTGGCTGCCAGGCGTCCGGAAAGGGGGTCGTTCTGATGAGACTGGACATGGGCCCCAAACACGCCCCGGCAGCGCTCCTGCACCTCTGTCGTCGTCACCACCGCGGCCACCGGCAACCCGGCCCCGATCGCCTTGCCGATCACCAGGATATCCGGGATGATCTGCTCATGCATGTACCCGAACCAGCGCCCGGTGCGACCGAGGCCGGTGGTCACCTCCTCGGAGATGAGCATTGCCCCCGCGCTGGTCGCCAACTGCCGCAGGCGTTGCCCGTAGCCGATCGGCGGCGCCACGATTCCGTTCCCCAGTACGGGCGAGTAGAGCACGGCGGCGAGCGGGGTATGGTTGTCTACCAATGCTGCTAACTGGTCAAGGCAGCGAAAGTCGCAGTTGTCCGCGCCGTGGCAGATAGCGGCGCAACCGGCGCAGTTCGGTGCGGTTATGCGGTGCGCCTCGCCCAACCGGGGCAGATAGGCCAGTGCTTTCCCTGGTTCTGACAAGGCTAGCGTGTAGGTGGTGGCACCGTAGTAACCGTTGTCGTTCACCACTACTCGAGTAGAGCCGGTGGCGGCGTGTGCCATCTTCAAGGCTAGCTCCACCGCCTCGCTGCCTGTGTTCAGCAACACTGCCCGATTCAGTTCGGGCGGCAGGATTTCCGCCAGCTTGGCCAGGGCGGCCTCCAGTTCTCTGCTCGGGAAGGACTTGTTGGCGTGCGGGAGACGGGCGATCTGCTCCTCTGCCGCTGCCAGGAAGCGGGGATGCCCATAGCCCAGGATATTGCACCAGCATCCCGCCAGCAGATCGAGATAGGCTTTACCCTGTTCATCCCAAACGTACGCGCCTGCCCCCTTGACCAGGTTGACCGTCTTGAACGGGTTCGTTTGCCAGAGTTGCATGCTATCACTCCTCACTTTATTGTCAGATGGCTTTGTCGACCGTCTGCGCCGGGAACCGCTTGGCTCGCCAGCCTTCATGCAGGCGGAGCGCGACCACGCCGGCCAGGATAATCGCGCTTCCCAGCAACTGCTGTCTGCTCAGCCGTTCGCTGAGCAGGCAATAGGAGATGGCCGCAGTGAACACCGGCTCGCTGGTGGCCACCAGATTGACGATGCTGGAAGGCAGATAGACCAGGCTGACGTCATAAAGGCCGAACCCTAGTACTGTTGGCCCGGCTGCCAGCAGTGCCAGTACGCCCCAACCCGCCCGTGCATCCCTCAGCCAGAAGAAGCTCGACCAGCCCGCCGCCGTTCCCGGCAGGTGTCCACCGGAGAGCGCATTCAGCAGCACCAGGAAAGCAGTAGCGAAACTGAAGGTATAGAACAGTGTCACCCAAGGATCCAACCGCTGCTCTGTTGCTGCCCCTCTGCCGAGCAGGCTGTATCCGGCGTAGCCCAGTCCGGAGAGCAGACCGGCGGCGATGCCGCTCCAGCCTGTTCGCCAGGCAGTGCCGTCGGCCGCGCCGGCAACCAGCAGGCAACCGCCGAGAGCCAGCAGAATGACCAGCACCTTCACTCCATCCAGTCGTTCGTGCAACAGCCAGCGGCCAAGCAGAGCGGTGAAGGCCGTTGAGCAGTAGACCAGCACCGTGGCCACCGCGTCACCGTTCTCTGCCACCGACATCGTCCAAAAGGCGTTGAACCCAGCGAAGACTAGCCCGTACCCGAGCAGATAACGCAGTTGCCTTTGCTCAAGACGCAGCTTCGCCGGACACTTCCAGAGCAGGATTGGCAGGAGCGCCAGCGCGGCCAGGGCATCTCGCCAACTGGCGAGCACCAGTGCCGGCATCCCGTAGGTCTCTGTCAGATAACGAATGAAGACAGCGGTGGTGGAAAGCACTGCGGCGCAGCTCAAAGCGATGGCATAGCCGCGGGCGAGGCGTTGTTGACTGATCTCCTGCATAGGCGTGTCGTTCCCCCTCAGTCGTTGATCAGCTTCATCCTATCGCGAGATTGGCCTGATATGTAGAGCCAGTTCATGTGCATTTGTTATAGTCCATTTGCATTCCCATCTCAGTGGAGGCAACAGTAAACCTCCAGGCATTGCCTGGAGGTCAAGGGTAGCTAGGAGTTAAGCAAGCACTCTTCCAGTAGCTTGTAGGCAGGGCGTGCGCTCGCCTCGTGGTTCAGCAACACGCCGATAGTGGCCTGCCGCTCTGGGTAATATAGGCTGCGGCAAGATACGCCGCGATCGCCTCCCATCAGGAAGATATGGCGCGCGCTGTCTCCGCTGTCCATTACCCAGAAACCCAGCCCGTAGTGCAGTTGACCATTGCCTGAGTAGACCTGCGGTGTCCAGACCGCGCTGACAGTCGCCGGAGAGAGAAGTATTCCCCGGGACAACGCGCGCCAGAACCTGTCCAGATCTGCGACCGTCGTGTAGATTCCGCCGTCCCCGCCGCCGATGATTGGCACCAGACCCAGATTGCTGATCGTTTGCCCGCGCTCGTTTGCGGTGTAGCCGATTGCCGTGTTTGGCGGCAGACTGTCCAGGCGATAATACCCGCTTTCATTCATCCCGGCCGGCTTCAGCACGTGTTCCCTTACGTAGTCGTGGAACCCGCTGCCGAAAACTGCTTCAATGATCAGGGAAAGAACGACGAACGCTCCGTTGTTGTACTTGAACCTAGCCCCAGGCGCATACTCCATGCCCTTGTCCACAAGCAGAGGCAGATATGCTTTGGGTTCAGTCAGAACCAGATTCCAGGAGGCGTCGTAAGCAGTATCCTGTTCTTCGTCACAATAATCCTCAAAGCCAGAGGTGTGGGTGAGCAGGTGCAGAATGGTGACGTCGCTGTCCATTCTCGGGAAGTATCCCGGCAGAATGGCGGCTACGCGGCTGGTCAGGGCTATCATGCCACGCTCAACCAACTGCAGGATGGCGACCGCTGTGAACCCCTTGGCGATGGACGCGGTGCCAAATCGCGTCTCCACGCTATTGCGGATGCCCCGCGGGCGGTCTGCGAAGCCAAAGGCTTCGGAGATGATCGCTCCCCCCTTGACTCTCAAACTACAGACACCGGAAATCTCCATCAGGCTCAGCCGCTGCCGCACTTCCTCCTGATCCATCGTGTGACCCAACTCCTTCCGTACGATGCGATTAACCTGACTGCAATTATAGGCGTCAGCTCTCACTGATGGATAGACCAGAGATTCTTCAATCAGTTCTTTCTCTCCAGGCTGTAAAGAGCGAATTTCCTTGTGGATCGTAGCACCACAGCATGCTGTGGTGCCCGGATCTGCTCGGCATGCCGAGCCTCTACAAGGAAGAAGTGAGCAGTCTCCACGCCGCATCTCTACGCAACGCGAAATGGACCGCCTCACGTGCTGTCGCACGGTAGATTCTCGATCCACAGAGTACTAGAATGGTTCTAGAAGAGAGTGGGGGTGAGTGTGTGCGTATTGCGATTCAGCGGGATGAAGCAGTCCCGGTCTACCGCCAGATAGAGGCGCACTTTCGGAAGAGCATTATCTCCGGCGCACTGCCGCCTGGTTCACGCCTGCCCGCCGGTCGCCGCTTGGCGGAGGACCTTGGCGTCAGCCGCATTACCGTCGAGTCCGCCTATGCCGAACTGGAGGCTGCCGGATTAGTGCAACCCCGGCCAGGCAGTGGCACCTTTGTTTTGCCTGCCTATTCTCTCGCGCCGCCGCGGTCTGCGCAGTGCGCCTGGCCGAGCTGGCAGCAACAAGTATCCGTTGAAGCCGCTTCCCTGGAGCAGACACCGGCCGAGTTGCTGCAGACCGGCGGGCACCCGCAGCCCATTTCCTTCGCGGAGGGCGGGGGAGACCCGCAGCTGTTTCCGACGGAGGAGTTTCGCAAGGTGGTGCAGTCAGTGCTGCGCACCGACTGCAGCGCTGCCCTGGACTATGGTGACCATCGCGGACTCCCGGCGTTGCGCGAAACCATCGCCGGTGTGTTGGCCAGTCAAGGACTGCAAACGAGGGCCGAGAATATCCTGATCACTTCCGGATCCCAGCAGGCGATATCGTTGGTTTCTCTGCTCCTGCTGCAGCCGGGAGACAGCGTGGTAGTAGAGGCTCCGACTTATGGGCGGGCGCTCGACCTGTTCCGCCTGCGCGGACTAACGCCAATCGCCGTGCCCGTGGATGAAGATGGCCTGCGCGTGGATCTGCTGGCGGACTGCCTGCGACAGAACCACCCCAAGTTGATCTATGTTATCCCCAACTTTCAGAACCCGAGCGGCGCCTGCTTGAGCAGCCAAAGACGCCGCCAGCTGCTGGCTCTGGCCGCCGCTCACGACATCCCGGTGCTTGAGGATGACTTCGTCGGTGATTTGCGCTACGAAGGTAACGCCCAGCCTGCCCTGAAGGCATTGGACGATGGCGGCCGCGTAATCTACATCAGTACGTTCTCCAAGATGTTGTTGCCTGGACTGCGAGTGGGCTTTGTCGTCGCCGATGGTCCGGTCTACCAGGGGTTGGCCAGGCAAAAGCAGTTGCACGACCTGGCCAGTTCCAACTTGCTGCAGCACGCCCTCAACTCCTATGTCACCATCGGGCGCTATCAGGCGCACTTGCGCCGCTCTTGCCGCCTGTACCGCGAGCGATGCGACTGCATGGCAGAGATGCTCCGCCGCCATCTACCCGAGAGCGTAACCTGGCAGACCCCGTCCGGCGGCCTCTTCTTCTGGTTGCGTCTGCCTGTCGGCATTTCGTCCACCCGCTTGTTGGCGGCGGCCTGCAAGCTGGGTGTGAACTTCGTCCCTGGGGTAAGCTTCTTTCCCGATTCATCTCTCGGCGAGAGCCACCTGCGCTTGAACTTCGCGGCCCACCCCCCGGCGGCCATTGCGGAAGGAGTGAAACGCTTGGAACAAGCGCTCAACGCTATGCTCTAGTTCGCCGCGTCCCTGAAATGTTTACTCTTTGAACGAGCAGCTGCCGCATCATGCGGACGCTGCTCTTTACTTCTTAGCGTAGATGCTTGACACGCAACAATTCGTGTCTTATTATACTAAGTACTTAATACAATAACACATGATAATCGGGGGTGAACGATTGAAACTGAACTTTGACCCGGCGTTGCCCATCTACACGCAGATCGTCGACGGGGTCAAACGGGAAATCTTCAGCGGCTCGCTGGTCCCGGGCGACAGGATACCGCCGGTGAGGGAACTGGCGATGGAGCTAGGCGTCAACCCGAACACTCTGCAGCGGGCGATGGTTGAACTGGAAAGAGAAGGACTGTTGTTTGCAGAGCGCACGTCTGGACGTTTCGTTACTACTGATGGGGAGTTGATCAGGAAGTTGCGTCAGGATTTGGTCACTGAGCTGGTCAGGGAGTTCTTGCAGGAGATGCGTGCTCTCGGGTGCACCAGCGAGGAAGTAGAGACGATGATCGCACAGTATAGGGGGAAATGTGATGAGTGAGCAGTTGCTCCGCATTGATGGTGTCAGTAAACGGTATGGCAGGCAGGTGGCTCTGCATGAGGTGTCCTTCGAGGTGAAACCGGGGCGCATCGCAGGCTTGCTTGGGCCCAACGGCAGTGGCAAGACGACCTTGATCAAGATCATCAATGGGCTTCTGGCAGACTACAGCGGGACCGTGCAAATCTGCGGCCAACAGCCCGGGGTGGAGACGAAGAAGCTGGTCAGCTACCTACCGGACAAGATGGCCTTGCCGACTTGGTTGACGGCACGTGAGGCCGTTGACCTCTACAACAGTTTCTTCGTTGACTTTCAGCCGGCTCGCGCCCGGGAGTTGCTCAGTTCACTGAAGGTGCCGGAGAGCAAGCGCATCGCTGAGCTTTCCAAGGGAATGCAGGAGAAGCTGCTGCTGGTGCTGACCATGGCTCGGCGCGCCAAACTGTATGTCTTGGATGAGCCGATTGCAGGGGTTGATCCGGCAGCCCGGGAAGTGATCCTCTCGACCATCCTGGATAACTTCACGGAGGGCAGCTCCATCTTGCTCTCCACGCACATCATCTCTGACGTCGAGACGGTGTTCGACGATATTCTCTTCCTGAAGGACGGAGAACTGAATCTGGTGGGCGAGGCGGAGGCGCTGCGCACGCAGCACGCCAAGTCGATCGACCAGTTGTTTAGGGAGGTATACAGATGCTAGGAAGGCTGATTAAGCTGGATATCCGGTTTGCCTACAAGAAGTTCCTGATCATGGCCGGTTTGATGCTGGCCCTCGGTCTGGCCATGCCCTATGTCGGTCAGACCTACCTGCAGGCGGGTGCTGCAGTGGTGTTTGCCGTGGTCATGACCATCATTCCGTTCATGTCCGTCTGGCTGATCGTGCAGCACTTTCAGCGCAACCTGTTCGGCTCCGAGGGTTACCTGATGTTTACCCTGCCGGTCAGGGCCACGGAACTGCTGCTGTCTAAGCTGGTCACCACCGTGATCTGGTTCAATCTGATGATTGTCACAGCGGGAGCGCTGGTCTTCATCCTGTTCCGAGCGGATATCCCGGCAGACTCGATCCGCAGCCTGCTGAGCTGGGAAGCGCTCAGGGTACTGGCGCATCTGATAGCCAGTATCAACGTGAACATCTTTCCGATCATCCTGGCCATCTTCATGGGCATCTCGCTTTCCACCGTGGCTGTGCGCAACAAGCGCCTCGGCATTGTCCCGGGTATCGGCGCCGCCTTGGCCGGCATCGGGCCTTTTCTTTGGGCATCCGTCAAGCTTTCCGGCTGGAACTTCCTCAACCTGACCGTAAATGGCGCAACAGTGATTGGCAACTCGGAGATTACTCCCATCGCCTCGGAACTGATCAACCTGGCCATCTCGTTCGGCTTTGCCGGTCTGTTCTTCCTGGTCACCACGCATGTGATGAGGCACAGGCTTAACCTGGAGTAGTCCTTTGTCCGGCTATTGCCTCGCTTGCATTTGGCCTGAGGCTTGTGCGAAGATGAGATCTGTATCGGCAGGGTCTGCTCCCCGCAACCCTGCCTCACTCTTGCCGGCCATGCGTCGAAAACATGAGCGAAGGTTGTGATCAGCAGTGGTAGAGTTACTCAAGGCTATTTTGCTAGGCATTGTCGAAGGCGTCACCGAGTGGTTGCCAATCAGCAGCACCGGCCACATGATCCTGGTAAACGAGCTGCTGCAGTTGAACATGAGCGATGCCTTCCAAGAGATGTTCTTCGTGGTCATCCAGCTCGGGGCAATCCTGGCTGTGGTGATGCTCTACTGGAAGCGGCTATTGCCTTTCTCCTGGCATCAGGGGCCGCGCGTGGAGCGGGACACCTTGATCATGTGGCTGAAAATCGCCGTCGCCTGTCTGCCAGCCGCGATTATCGGCATACTTTGGGATGACCAACTGAATGCACTGTTCTATAACTACCAGACGGTGGCGATCAGCCTGATCCTCTTTGGTCTGTTGTTTCTCTTGGCAGAGAACCGCAATCGGGGCAGGCGGTCAAGCATCAACAGCATTGCCGAGATTACCTGGCAGACCGCTCTGCTCATCGGCATCTTTCAGGTGATAGCTGCGGTCTTCCCCGGCACCTCCCGTTCTGGGGCAACGATCGTGGGGGCTCTGCTGATTGGTGTGTCGCGCACGGTAGCCGCCGAGTTCACCTTCTTCTTGGCTGTGCCCGTGATGTTCGGGGCCAGCGCTCTGAAGCTGCTGCAGTTCGGGCTGGCATTCACCAGGACCGAACTTGTCACCCTGCTCACAGCCTCAGCCGTCGCATTCTTGGTCTCGCTGCTCAGCATCAAATTGCTGATGGGCTACATCAAACGCCACGACTTTCGCGTATTCGGGTGGTATCGGATAGTCTTGGGTGCAGTAGTCTTGCTCTATTTCAGTCTCAACCGATAGATCGATCATGTAGCACGGAGGGCATCGGCCCTCCGTGCTTTTCTGTTGAATCAGAGCAGGTTCATCTTGACAGACTAAATGTGTGGATCTACTATGTGCATAAGACATATAGAGAGGAAGTGATGATATGTGCGGGCATCGACAGGAACATCACCCGCATGCATGTCATTGTCCGAACGCCAGGCTCGAACGTTTCATTGAGCCGTGCATGCTGCTGCTCTTGGCGGAACGTCCGTCTCACGGATACGAGCTGATCGAACGCCTGGGAAGTAGCGACTTGAGTGTTGATGCTCCTGATCCAGGGCTGGCCTATCGCACGCTTCGTCGACTTGAGGAGCAGGAGATGGTCACCTCGACTTGGGAGACCGGCGGGACGGGTCCGGCGCGTAGGCTGTATCAGTTGACGTCCGAGGGTGCAGCTTACCTCGCTGCCTGGAGGCAGCAGATCGATCACAATGTGCGGCGGCTGCAGCACTTTCAGCAGCGCCATGACGTACTAATCAACTCGGAAGGAGGAACGAAGGATGAGAGAGCATAACTGCTGTCACGGCGAGTCCAGAGGGAAAGAGGAGTGCGCCAAACGAGCGGAGAGGATCAGCGCAGAGGCGATGCAGGAGTCGGGTTGCGGATGCGGCAAGCACACTCGCGAGGCAAATCAGGGAGCTCATGCGCATGTACACGGGCATGAGTGTGGATGTAGCCACCACGAACACGCAGAAGAGCACGACCATCGCGGCAATTGCCAGCGGCATAACGGCTAACTAGCTCGAATGACTGGGGTGCCTCCGGCGCCTCTCTTCATCTGAAGGAGGAAGAGGGACTAGATGTTTTCGACCATCACCTATATCATTGCCGGCCTAGCGTTGCTCTGGTCATTTGCCAGTGACCGCAAGAAGACGAGGCAAGCCTTGAGGAAGGCCTGGAAGTCATTCAGCAACATGCTACCGGATTTCTCTGGCATCCTGGCGTTGATCGGCCTGCTACTGACTGTGCTCTCGCCTGGAACTATCTCTGCGATCATGGGTAGCCAGTCCGGTCTGATCGGGATGATGCTGGCAGCCGCGCTCGGCGCGGTCACCCTCATTCCCGGGTTTGTGGCCTTTCCGCTCGCTGCTTCCCTGCTCAGCCGGGGCGCTGGTATTCCACAAGTGGCAGTTTTCGTCTCCACCCTGATGATGGTGGGTGTGGTCACCATGCCATTGGAAAGGAAGCACTTCGGCGTCAAAGCCACTTACCTCCGGAACGGGCTGAGCTTCGCTTACTCCTTCCTGGTGGCGTTGATCATGGGGGTGGTGGTCAAATGAAGCTGGTCAGGCGCTATTGGCTGTTTCTGGTGATCATCGCCATCGACGTTGCAGTCTGGTTTGCGAATCGCGACTTAGGTGCGAGCATCGGGCGGTTCACGGTGGCCAACTTCCGCGAGATGCTGTTAGTCATCCCGCCCATCTTTGTGCTGCTCGGTCTGATGGACGTTTGGGTGCCGCGGGAGACGATGATCAAGCTGATGGGACCTGGCTCCGGTCTGCTCGGCACCCTCTTGGCCATCTTTCTTGGTGCGGCTGCGGCCGGTCCGCTCTATGGGGCTTTCCCTATCGGAGTGACCATGGCCAAGAAGGGCGCCTCCTTGCGCAATGTCTACACTTTTCTCGGAGCATGGTCAACTTTGAAGATACCGATGTTCCTGTTTGAGTCATCCGCATTGGGTCTGCGCTGGAGCATCACCCGTTGGGTGATCAGCCTGTTCGGCACGGTGATCATAGCGGCCATCATCGAACGCTCCCTCACCCCGCTAGAGCAGCAACAGTTGGTCGCTCATGCAGTATCTGAGGGCGATTGAACCGCAACAGACATCAAACGGCGGCCTGGCCGATAATCTCGGTCCGGCCGCCTTCTTCTTGGAAAATTTTTCTCCTGCTCGGGTTAAGGTGGAGGAGCTTGTTGCCGATATCTTCACTAAAGGAGGCGGTAGCATGAAGATCGCCGCAAGTCAGGTTCGATTGGAGAGTGACCGGACCTTTCGTGAGAGTCAAGTAGTTGATGAGCGACTAGAGGTGCAGGTGCGCCAGCCGGCGCAGCTAATGCTGCAGGTCGACCATGTGGAGCTTTCTCCGGCGGCGCTGGCCGATTTGCACCAAACGAGGCTTCCGGCAACTGCCGCCGGGCGAGTCGAGGACCGGCAGGAGATGCAGGCCAGGCTGGTGGAGACCTTGCTTTCGGCACTCACAGGTCGGCGCGTGCGCATCGTGCGCCTGGATGAGCAGTCGCTGCGCGATGCTGAACGGTCTCGTCTGGAGGCGGCGCCAGCAGCAGAGACGCAAGGCCCTGGAGGGCCCATCCCGGGCTTCGCGCTTCGTTACGATTATCGGGAAGTGCGGACAGAGCGGGAGCAGTTGCAGCTCGGTTTCAGCGGTCGCGTGACCACGGCTGACGGGCAGGAGATCGGCTTTTCGCTGCAGTTGGATATGGCGCGCACATCCTATAAGGAAGAATCGTTTTCGCTGCAGATCGGTCAGATGGTCGACCCGCTGGTGCTCAGCTTTGGCGTGGCCAACGCCAGTCTTTCCCGAGAGCGCTTTGCCTTCGACTTGACAGCCGATGGAGTGACGGAACAGGTGCCGCTGCTCGGAGCTGGCAGCGGCTTCCTGGTGCTGGACCGGAACGGCGACGGTGTGATCAACGACGGGAGCGAGTTGTTCGGCACGCAGAGCGGCGACGGTTTCGCCGACCTCGCCCCATATGATGCTGACGGCAACCACTGGATTGATGAATCGGACCCAGTCTTTCGTCAGCTTCGAGTATGGACGAACGACGGAATTACGCAGCAACTGCTTTCTTTGGCAGAGTTGGGGGTGGGGGCCCTTTACCTGGGTTCTGTCGCTGCCCAGTTCTCGCTGCAGGATGCAGAAGGCGAACTGCTCGGGCAGCAGCGGCGTGCCGGACTCTTCCTACGGGAGGACCGAACCGCCGGCTTGCTGCAGCACATTGACTTGTCTGTCTGATCAAAAAAGACGAGGGGCGATCCCTCGTCTTTTGCATTATCTGGGAGTTGGCCTGTTTAGTAGGATGAAGCAAAAGGGACGGAAGCAGAAGGGACGGACCGAGATTGCTGAAGAACCCGGGGAAATGTCATTCTGAACGAAGTGAAGAATCTTGAAACACCGATGAACACGGGCCTTTCTAGATCCTTCGTTGCGCTCAGGATGACAAGAATGAATTTTCTCAGTGGTCTCGGACGGACCTTTTTGCACCAGGCAGCGCCGGTCGGCTGTGCGCCGCTCGGCTACTTCTGCTTCCGGACCACGAACCATTTGTCGCCGCGTTGGAAGCCACACTTCTGGTAGAAGCCGTCCGCGATGCCGGCAAGCCGGATGATGTCTGACTTGGGCAGGCAGCGGGATACTGTCTCGGCGATTAGCATGCGGCCGATCCCCAGCCCTTGCAGCCTCGGGTCGACGAAGAACCAGTCCAAATCAGCCTCACGTACCGGCGCATAGTAGCAACTGATACCTACTCCAACCGCCTTGCCGGACTGTCTATCCCTGGCTAGCAGCCAAAGGCTGGGATCGAAGGCCTTATCGCTGGTCCAGCGTCGCACCCGTTCAGGCGTGACTGTGTAGCCGGTCTTGGTCCCTGTGATAATCTCCGCCGCTGTTATGAAGTCTGCGTCACGCTGGAAATCGAAGTCATTGACCAAGTATCGTTGGTCAGTCAAGAGCGGCGGCTGAAACTTCTGGTCGTAGAACAATGTGCAGTTTTCGTCTGCGACAAACCCTAGCAGCGAATCGGAGACCAGCCTGTAATAGTCCTCGTGCAGTACCAGGAAGTCCAGGTAGCGCAGCAGCTCCGTTGGCAGCAAGAAGTGCTGTTTCTGCTCGGAGTAGTAGAAGATCAGTTGGTTGTTGCGCACGGCGAACAAGCATCGCTTGTCGCCCTCGCCCAGTTGCTGCGTCTCGCTCTCGAGCAAGAAGCTCTCCAACTTATGAAAGGCGATGTTGGCGACTTGCCCTGGTGCTCGCAGATAAAGCTGCTTCACCTGCTCAATGAACTCTTGATTGTTGATTACCATCTTGGTACACCCTGCTTTCTTGCCGGAATGTAGTCTCGTCAGTCTTGCTTGTTTAGGGCGCGGACGTATCTCGTAGGTCTGTCCCCGATTATTCAAAGTGAATAATCGAGAACCGTCCCCAATTATTCAGTCAAGCGGAGATCCAGCAGCGGGCTGCCCAGGTGTTGGTGGCACGTGTCGATCACCGCTTGTTGCCAGGGTACTTGTGCAAGTGGTTATCATCAGTATAGATCTACGCCTTGATTACCGTCAGTGGCGATATTTACTCTGAAGAAAGACCTACCTAAAAAAAGGCCTGCCCGATAGTTGACAAACGTTACATGCCGCATTACAATTCAACCAACACGATAAAAATAATTTGAACGGTGGCAAGCAGATTGAGTGAGAAACTGAGAGTGATCACCGATCCGGAAACGATCAAGGTGCTTTCGGACAGCTTGCGGATCAGAATTCTGGATGTGCTGCAACGCGTGCATCCCGCGTCGGCCACCACCTTGGCTGAGGAGCTGGGAGAGAGCGCGCCCAAGATCAGTTATCACCTGAAGCTGATGGAGAAGCACGAGATCATCTATCTGGCGGACACTCGGACCAAGGGGAACCTGATCGAGAATCTTTACGCTCCCACAGCTGAGCAGTTCATGATCCAGCGCGACCTCTCCGCGCCCAACAGCGCCGAGTTCAGCGAGGCGATCATGCAGACCGTGCGTGAGATTAACGCGATGTTCTCTGCTGACGTGCTGCGACTGCCCTACATTAAGGAATCACTGAACTTCCCCTCCAGCGTATCCTATGGCTCATACTACTTGACCAAAGAGCAAGTGGAGGAACTGCGAAGCCTGGTGGAGCAGCGCATGCTTGGGTACAGCCAGAAGCCGGGCCCGGGGTTGTATGCTTGCAGCATCGGCTTCCAGCTGATCGACGTGCAGGCGCTGCAGGAGGGTAAGCATGCAGAGTAATAGGGGGATGTTGGCGCTGCTCAAGTACCCGCAGTTCCTGAAGCTTTGGCTGGCTCGCACCGTATCTCGCTTCGGCGATTCTGTCGACTCCATCGCCTTCATGTGGATGATTTACCAACTGACCGGATCGGGTGCTCAAATGGGGTTGATCATGGCTGTCAACTTCTTGCCCAATCTGATCTTCGGCATGCTGGGCGGGGTGATTGCTGACCGCCGGAGCAAGAAAAAGACTATGCTGGTGGGCGACATCGGGCGCGGTGCCATCGTCTCCGTAACCGCGTTGCTCTATGCGGCGGGGGTGCTCAAGGCCTGGCACCTGTACGTGTTCACCTTCCTCAACTCTACCCTGGAGGCCTTCGCCTCTCCAGCGCGCACCTCCACCATGCCGCTCCTGGTCGAAGACAAGGCGGACATTCTGGCTGCGAACAGCCTGTTTTCGGCCTCCGGTTCCCTGGCCGAGATAGTCGGCCTGGGCGTTGCGGGCACGATCATCGGGTACTTCGGTGTGGCGGCAGCCATGCTGGTGGACGCGGCTACCTTCTTCATTTCCGCCTTCAGCATCAGTCTCACCCGCATTCCGCGCACCGGCGGCCAACAGGCAAGCAAGATGAGCTGGGATGGCCTACGGCATGACCTGGGTGAGGGGTTGTCCCTGGCCTTTGGCAACAAGTTGATCAGACTCTGCATCTTCATGGGGTTTGCCCTGAACGCATTTGCCAGCCCCTTCTCCATTCTGGCGCCGCTGTTCTCAGACCAGGTGCTGGGTGCGGGGGCACAGGGATTTGGCAACATGAACATGGCCCTGACCTCGGCCATGCTGCTTGGGTCTCTGTTGATTGGTCAGTTCGGCCGCCGTTTCAGCGACCGTCAGCGGATCATGGCCGGCTTTCTCGGCATGGGTGCCGGGTTTCTGCTGGTCGGCGCTTCCCGTACTGTCTGGCTGGCCATGGCCGGCTCGGTCTGCATTGGTCTCGGCGTCAGTTTCCTGATCGGCACGATGACCACGATTGTGATGACCCGCTGCCAGCCAGAGTTGCTAGGCCGAGTCAGCTCGGTGATGAACGGCACCATGATGGCCGCCATGCCGGCTAGTTCCGCCTTAGCTGGTGCGATGGTGCAGCCGCTCGGCACCGTGCGCCTAATCACCGCGATTGGCATCCTGGTCTTGCTCGTCGGGGCATTGACGGTGTCATCACCGCATCTACGGCCGGCCGAGGGAGCAAAGGTTGATGCGGATGTCGCCTGATTACCGTGCTGAGAATTCGTAGCACCAATAGGCCCGACCCGTAGCGGTTGGGCTTTTCTGTTTGCTCACTTTGCTGTAGTGATCAACTTAATTGATCCACTCAACTAAACCTTACTAGATAGTTGACTTTGTCAAATAAATCGCGGACAATATATATATAGAATTATCTGACAAGGGGCTGATACTGTGTCTGATTTATTGGCAGAAAGAATCGCAGGAGTCCGCAGGTTCAACCGTTTCTTCACCCGAGAGATTGGCGTATTGCGCGAAGGTCTGTTGCACAGCCCGTACTCTCTGACTGAGGCTCGGATTATCTTTGAACTGGCCAGTCGCCAGGGTGCGACTGCCGCAGAGTTGGGGCGAGAGTTGGGTCTAGACGGAGGGTACCTTAGCCGGACATTGAGTAGATTCGAGCAACAAGGCTTGATCATCAAGACAAAGTCGGAGCAGGATGGCCGCCAATGGCAGATTCGCCTGGCTGAGAAGGGAGAGGAAGCCTTTCGACTGCTCGATCAGCGCTCAGCCAGCGAAGTCGCCGAGCTTCTGTCCAGCCTGGGCGAAGAGGAACAGCAGCAGTTGATTCGGTCGATGCAGGCTATCGAGAGTATCCTCAACAAACAGAGCTTCAAGTTCGCCCATCCGTTCTATCTGCGGCAGCACCAGCCGGGAGACATGGGTTGGATCACCCATCGTCACGGCTTGCTCTATGCGCAGGAGTATGGATGGAACGAGGAGTTCGAGGCCCTGGTGGCCCAGATCGTGGCCGACTTCATCAACAACTTCTGCCCGACCCGCGAACGGTGCTGGATTGCGGAAATGGACGGGGAAGTCGTGGGTTCAGTCTTCCTAGTGCAGGCCAGTGCCAGCGTGGCAAAGCTGCGTCTGTTACTGGTTGAGCCGAAGGCACGGGGTCTGGGGTTGGGTACGCGCCTGGTTGAGGAATGCATTCGGTTCGCTAGGCGTGCCGGGTATGAGAAGCTCACGCTCTGGACCAACAGTGTCCTGACGGAAGCTCGGCACATCTATGCCAAGTGTGGCTTCCGCATGGTGCAGCAGGAGCCACATCATAGTTTTGGCCACGCTCTGATCAGCGAGACCTGGGAGCTCACGCTCTAGGCCGTGGCGCGCTCATCGTGGAGGTTGCCGTTGCTGCTCATCGCCAATCTCTTGGCCTCCATCGGTGGAGGGAGAGTGATCAGCGCCGGTAAAGGTGTGGCAAATCTACGATTGCTGGGCAGTGGTTCGATCTTGGCTTTCCTGACCGGGAGCGCTTTGGGTTTGGCGCTGCTGCTCACGCTGCGCCGCATATCCTTGCACTCGGCATTGACGCTTGTCTCTGTCGCCAGCCTTGGCAATGCGCTCTTCGGCCTGATTGTGGTGTCAGGAGCGGCGACAGAGCCGGGCAGACCATTGCGGCTTGAGGGTTTGTCGGCTTGGCTCTTCTTAGGCTCGCTGGTGCTCCTCTGTGCCCTCTGGTATGCCGGCCGATCACTGCGCTCAACCCTTGCTGCTGAGGGTAGCCAGAGTTGGTTGGCTCTCTGCGAAGCAGCCTACTTCGCAGGCTTCATCTGCGGACTGCTGCTCGGACCGGTCTCACTGGCTGGCCAGGCAGGAGTGGTGGGGGCGCTACTGCTGGACCTGCTGTTGCTTGGCGGCGTGGTCGCCTGTGATGCGCTGCTGGGGGTCACTCTGTCGCTGCGCGAGCAGTCGGCCGCTACTTCCGTTTCCCAGCCCCAGAGTTCGCCGGGTAGCCACAGCCCGGCTAATCCGAGCGCAGTTCGCCCAATGCTGGCCTTCGCTTGCCTGGGTGTGGCTTGCCAGGTGGTTGTCTTCCACCTCGCCGATCTTCTGTCGCGGACCGATGATCCTCGGTTGGTTGCCCGGGCTGACAGCCTGCTGGCGGTTTTCTATATGGGCATTGCCGTCGCGGCTATCAGTGCCTATTGGTTGAAGCCCGGTCTGCAGAAGAGGGAGTTGCGTCCGGTGTTCTGTCTGCAGTTGCGCCGACACCGCCTGCGGCTGCCACTGATGTGGGTGCTTGTCCTGATCGGCGGACTGGTCTGCCTAGTGGTGCTTGGCGTTGGCGCTGGTTCCCCAGCGAGAGCCGCTCCGCACACGCTGAGTGACATCCTGCTCCTGACAGCGCTAGGGCTGTCCACTGCCATCTACGAACTGCTTGTCTTGGCTGTTGTCGGTTGGGTAGGATCGCTGGATAGCCGAGCCGTGGGCATTTCCATCGGGGTGGCGGCCACGGCTGCCGCTCTCGCGTTGTTCGCGCTCGGTTTGGGCGGCATCGGCAGAGGCGGGCTGCTGATTACCACAACGCTTGGGTTGGCGCTGAGCTTTGGGCTGGTGAGTGGCAGCTTTGTTCCCGGCGAAGACCTGTAACAGAGACACCAGAGTAAGGTGACTGGAGGCAGGAGGCCCGAAAGCAGCAGGTAATGCCTGGCATAGTGTCAAATACAAGCCTCAAACGCACAGCTCAACCACAGTGGAAAGGTGTGATCAAATGACGAACTGGATTATCAAGCCGTGTTACAAGTATGATTTGGCCAACCTCTGCAACTTACTCACGGAGGAAGAAGTCTATCATCAGGCGCATCCGGAAGCATGGTCCCACTTTACACCTTTGTTCAGCCGAGAACTGCAGCAGCATGCTCTGGCCTTCTATCGCCAGGGTATTCTCCTGGGACCGTCTTTCGCTAGCCTGCTGGCTTGCTCGGATTACGAGGGTGCCGATATTGAGCAGATCGTTGCCGCCTTGGAACCGGCTAAGCAGCACCCTGTGTTCGCGCCCTACTCTGAACACTTCCCCTTGGTTGACGCCCTGCTCAGGCATGTGCATGAGTTGGGGGCCTTTGATTACTGGCAGGAGATGTGTCTGCCGACGTTGGAGCGCCGATGTGATCAGCTGTCAGAACAGGCGACCACCTATGATGTGGTGCAAGCGGCTGATGAAATGCTAGGAGAAGGTTATGCCAGCGGAGGCTCTGGCATCAACCTCTACGTCTCGCACTTCTCCGCTCCACACGGCGTCAGCTTGCGCACCTTGGCTTTCCTGTCTGACCAGCGATGGGACCTGAAGACGCATGTCGCCATCGCTTTGCACGAGTCGATGCATCCGCCCTTCGATCGCGAGCTCATCAACGAACTGGCCGATCGGTTCCGGGCTGACCCCTTCTTCCAGGAAGCTAAGGCGCGCTTGCCCCTGAGCTCGGGATATGCTACACCGGCCGCTTTCCTGGAAGAGAATCTGGTAGAGGGAGCTCACGTCTATCTGGCAGAGCGACTAGGTGTATTGGACGACCCACTTCAGTACTTCATTAGGCATGACTACGCTTCGCACGTGGTCTCTGCTCTGGTTTACCAAGCATTGAAGCAGGGGATACGTGAGCGAAGCAGAAGTCTTCGCGAGACGGTAGAGTTGATGATCAATGAGGGCCTGCTGACTCCCGGCCGGCTGCGTGAGCAGTATTGTCGCCTCTATGAGGCAAATGGGCTTCAGCACCCATACTAGCTTTCTTGGAATCAGCTGATTTCCCGGGTATTTACAGGACAAGCGGGCACTCGAGCGGGCTTCCGTTCCGCCGACACGGAGTTGCCAGGTGGGTTTCTCCCTGACGTTGAGGGCACTCCCTACGCCGGGGTAGCGCAAACGTCATCGTAAGCTAAACCCAGAGGGGTGAGGATATGGACAGTGCAGTCAAGAAGTTGCAGCTACCGGCTGAGCTGGAGGCGTTGCTGCAAGGAAGTCGATTTCAGCGGGACACCCTCGGTTGCTCCTCCGCCAGCATTTTCCGCATTGATGGGCCGAGCGGGATCGCGTCAGCTTATCTCAAGGTTCAGCGGTCGACGGAGGATGACGATTTGCTGCGAGAGGCGAGCATGCTGGCTTGGCTGCGAGGGCGCTTGCCTGTGCCGGAAGTACTTCATTTCAGCCAAGAGGGCGATACTCAGTATTTGCTCATCTCCGCCATCCCTGGTCAGAACGCCGCCGACAGCGAGTTGCTGATCGAGAGCAGGGCGGAGGCCACTGTGAGGGCCTTGGCCAGGGGGCTACGGCTCATCCATGCGCTGCCCGTTGCCGATTGCCCGTTCACACGCCGTCTAGATGTTGTTCTCAGTGAAGCGCGCCAACGAGTCGCGCAGGGTCTCGTTGATGCTGCAGACTTGCAGCCAGAGAACCAAGGTCGGACAGCAGAGGACTTACTGGCGCAGCTATTGGCACTCAGGCCCGACAGGGAGGACTTGGTCTTCACTCACGGGGACTACTGTCTGCCCAACATCATCCTGCAGGGAGGCGAAGTAAGCGGCTTCATTGACTGGGGCAGGGGAGGGATAGCTGATCGCTACACCGACTTGGGCTTGGTGGTGCGCAGCCTCAAGTACAACCTGGGTCTGGCCAACGGGCAGCAGTTGCTGAGCGCTTTCTGGCAGGAGTATGGAGTGGAGCACGTGGATGGAGCTAAGATTGACTACTTCATCCTCTTGGATGAGTTGTTCTAGTGAGGCAACCGGAAAGCTCTTTACAGCAGGGTGTTCTGGTTGTAAAATGTGGATCAAATGATTTTCCGAGGAGGTGGGTAGAATGCCGCTTTACCAGTTGTACTGCATGCTGACACTGGCAGTGCGTGGGGAGGGGGGAACTATGCCCATTTGGCCTGTCCAAGACCTCCTACCCAGCGCCTAGCTGGATCCATGGCATCCCCCGGCCGTGGCAGAGGTGGACTCTGCTGCGGTCGTTTTATTTTGCCATCGATCAATCTTCGCTGGAAGAACAGAAAGGAAAGTCATCAAAATGAACAGCATCAGCTGTCGCAATCTGTGGATTTACGCCATCACCAATGCCTTCTCTCGTTTTGGAAATCAGTTTCAGTTCTTTGCCGTTACCGGGTTGACCTACGCGATCACCGGCTCAACCTTTCTCACCGCCATCCAAATGGCGGCTACCGGCCTGCCTTATATCCTGCTGGTTCGCATTGCCGGCACTATTGCTGACCGATACGACCCCCGCAGGGTGACAACTATCTCCCTCCTGCTGCAGGCTGCCCTCACCCTTGGCTATTTGCTTGGCAATAGCGTCTACCTCTTCTTGGCGCTGAACTTCCTGGTGTCCAGTTGCGGGGTGTTTATCGTTGCGGCCAAGGGGGCACTCATTCCACAGATGGTGGGCAAGGAAGGCATCTTCGCCGCGAACGCCAGGTTGGCTGCTTTCAATGGTGGAGCTCAGTTGTTTGCCCCCGTAATCGCCGGCATGATCATCATGCACATCAACCCGACCTGGGCGTTCCTGTTCAACGCGGTCAGTTACCTGGCTCCAGCTATTGGCATGCACTACGTGCGGGCTGTGGAACCCGAGGGCAATCGGGCCGCCTCCGGCGGCGATGGCCTCAGGGGAGCCTGGCAGTTTGTGCTTGGTAGCCCAGTCTTTCTGGCGGCACTCCTGCTCTATGGCGCCTACACGTTGGGCATGTGGTCGGTGAACACCCTCTTCTACCCGTACTGTTTGGACATCCTGGGGAAGGGCATGGATCTGATGGGCTGGAACGTTTCCGCCTACTTTGGCGCTTTCCTGATCACGGGCTATGCTCTGGAGCGCTTCGGCCAGCATTTCCGCAATCCTAGGCTGCTGCCAGCCGGTTTTCTCGTCGGCGCCGTGATTTGGAGCGGATATACCTTCACTCGTTCCCCGCTGCTGTCGGTGCTGCTGAGCAGCTTCGACGGCATTGTCTACACCTATACCGTTACCCGGCTGGACACCTGGATTCAGGAGGAAGCGCCCAAGGAGCAGCGGGGTCGCGTCTCGGCCCTGGCCCGCGCCTGGGAAGAGGTGGCCACAGTGGTCGGCCAAATCGGCGGCGGGGCAGTCGCCGGGGTGACCGGAATCTTGGGTGGAATGCGCTGGTCAAGTGGCATCAGCTTCGGACTGGTGCTGCTGATCTTGCTGGCCAGCCGATTGACCAATCGTCGCGCTGCTCTTCCCGCGCCAGCCACCGGAACAGACGACTGACTCTCGGGGCGGTTCTTGGCTGTTCATCTCAAAAACGAAGGACGGTTCTGACCACTTCCTTTGGTGATCAGAACCGTCCGTGTTTTCCCAAGCCGTGCCAAGTCGCGCCGCCTAGCTTTTCCGTTCCACCGGAATCCAGATCTCATTCCGGCAGTCCGGTCTGGTCAAGTCAGGACCTTCATACCAGAGCAATCCAGGCCCATCGGCTAGCTGGAAGTCAGAGGACGGCAGCCATTCAGCATAAATGCGTGCCCATGTGTCTTGAACCGCCTGCGGAAATGGGCCGACAACCGTGAACACTGCCCAGTCAGAGGCCGTCACCGGCAACACGTCGTAACCACTCGGCGCGGGCTTGGTAGTTGCCACGCCGATGTATTGATCCAGTTCGGTCCCCTCCAGCGGGCGTTCTGCAATATTGGCTGATGCATTCAGCATGCCCCTTGGTTCGGTGTCGCACAGCCCCTTAAGCTGCACCACAACCTCAGGGGTCAGCTTGGTGATGACGCTGTTCATCTGCGGGTTGACTCCCTCAAACTGCAAGGTGATTCGCTTCTTGAAGCCGACGACCTGGAACGCGCTTTTCTGAACAACTCGATACTCCATCTTGTTTCCTCCTTTAATGGTAAGCTGAAACGCCATCGGGGGGAAGGCGCTTAAGGAAGCGCTCCCTTCGCGAGCGTCCGATGGAGTGATGCCGTGCATCGCTATAAAGGCTTTGCGAAAAGCATCGGGTGATTCATACCCAAGCATCAAGGCGCAGTCGATGACCTTGTAACCCTTTCTCAGCAACTCACCCGCCAAACTGAGTCTGCGGCAGCGCACATACTCGCCAAGCGAAATGCCGGCCAGGTAGGAGAACATTCTGCGAAAGTGGTATTGAGAGCAACCAGCAACTCTAGCCATCTGTTCAAAGTCAATCTCGCAGGTCAGATGCTCTTCGATGTATGCCATTGCCTGGTTCATCTGCATCAGGGGATTCACAACCATCACCTCCATCGTCATCAGCATACCAAGGTGGGGAAGAAGCCGCCCGTCTATTCCGGTGCGGCTTCTGACTGGTTCCGTTTGCGCCTGCCAGCGCAGTTGATCGTTGCGATTTGCTCAAATAGCGCCCTCAGCCGCTGTAACGTTGATCAAGCGGCATCTCCTGCAACTCGCCGGCGAAGTAGCTGCTGATGATATGACGGTCAGCCTCAAAGGCCAGTTCGGGCAACGGATCATCCGGCCCAAACCACTTGAGCTCGACCAGATCATCTCCGGGGACGGCTGTGCCCCCGATTATGTCCGCCAGGAAAACGAGCACCACTGTGTGCAGGCCGCCCGGCAGGAAGTTGTGAGCCACGTTGATCAGGGAGCGAAGCGAGACCGTGAGTCCCGTTTCCTCCTGCGTCTCCCTGCGCGCAGCGGTCAGGAAATCCTCATCGTGCTCGATGAAACCGCAAGGGGCGCACCAATAGCCAGGTTGCACGCTTGCTTGAGACCGCTTGCCCAAAAGCACCTTTCCCTCATGCACCACCCAAACGGAGACCGCTGGCAGGGGATTTCGCCAGTGTACGAAGCCGCAAGCGGGACAGACCCAGCGTTCCCTGCCCGCAGTCTGTCGCTGTTCACAGGCCGAACCGCAATCCGCACAGAATTTCGGTCGATCATCCCTGTACTGATCATATTCGTAGGCAGCGAATACCTGCTCTATCCGCATTTAGCCGGGGAAGGAGTTCTCGAAGAACAGCTCGGAGACGGGCAACTTCTCTTTCTGTTCTCCAGCTTCTGCCGCATAACCAAAGGCCATGACTAGTACCGGCTGCAGTTCCTCCGGCAGGTTGATCTGCCGCGAGACTACGTTGCGGTCGAAGGTGCCGAGCCAGATAGTGCCGAGTCCATGGGCCACCGCCATGGTTTCCATCTGGGTGAGCGAGATGATCACGTCCACATTGCTCGGCCCCGGAGTGCATCCGATCACCAAGGCGGAGGCCTGTTGCACAAAGTCCTGCATTTGGGCCTCTTTCGCCAATTGCGCGACGCGGGCGGGGTCGGTGATCGTCACAAAGCGGCGCGCCTGTCTACCGCGGGATGTTGCGGCTACCCGCCCCGCCTCCAGCACATCCTGCCAGACATCAGCCGGGATCGGCTTCTGCACAAACCCGCGCACTGCGCGCCTCTGGTGAAATACGTTCAGCAAACTCATCAAAATCAGCCTCCTCGAGGGCGACCCTCTTCCGCACGGTCGCTACTTGCTGCCATTATAGCAGAAGGAGGCTTCACCACGCGCATGACTTGTGAGCCAAGCAGTACTTACTATTTAGAGACTAGAATAGATCGCCTGATCCTGAAAGAAGAGAGTGGGGGCCTGTGCTTGCTCTATTTCCTCTTCAATTTGCGGGCCTCATAGATCACGATGGGGAGCAGAGCGATCAGGAAGACTTGGGACTTGGCTGCATATCTGACGCTTCCGTCAAAGCGGAACTGCATCGGGATCTGCGCCGGCAGGAACTGATATGCTATGGCGGCGATCAACAGTGGGATCAGCAAGATCGCCAAGTCTGGCAGGTAACGCTTCACGAACACAACACTCCAATCCAGGTTTTCCTTTAGGCTATTACGCCTCTGTCTTGCACATGTTTTTGGAGAACCTTGGGCGCCTTCATTCTACAGCGCAGTTCTCAGCGGGACAAGATGCGAGCAGCTCTGCGGGCGCAGAGCTGCTCGTGTTCATTCACCGTCGGGTGGGCCAAACTGGTCTGGATGCATCAGCCAGGGAGGGGCCGTGCCCTTGTCGACCACTGAGTAGGTTTCTGCCTGCTGCTTCACCCACAGGTAAAGCATCTTGTCCTTCACCCAGCCGTCCTCAATCACCCCGTTGCCGGAGATCCAGAAGGTCTTGAGCTCAGCTAGGGTGGTGCCCGGTCCCACCTCCTGGGGTAGCCTACCGTATGGCTTTAGATTGAACGTGACCATGCAGACGAATCCGTCTTTGTACGGTTCGCAGTCTTGCAGTTCGACAATGCTGTACTCGCGGATGCGCACGTATGGGTCTGTCTGGCCAGACTTGTACTGATCCAGCCATCCGCTGAGCAAACTTTCCGCCGCATCAGCCTGCGAGATCCCAGGCAGAGTCAGGGTGGGAGGTGCATACTCCCCGCTGTATGAGCGCCAGGGAAGCTTGACTGGCAGCCAGAGCCCGTAGATATCTGCGCCCATCCAGTAGACCGCCAGCCCCAGCAGGATGATCACTGCCAACGCTTTCACCAATCTGTTCAAAAGACCCCTTCTTTCTTCGTGCCATGATTCCTTGGATGCCTCACCCAATAGCATAACTGCCTCCACAGGTATTTGGTTACGGTCGACCGTGGATCTATTGCGACCAAAAAGGGAGGAGGGCACCGTCAGGTACCCTCCTCCAAGTCTGTCTCATGGAAAGCACGGTGGCCCGCACCTGCGAAGACGGAATGCTTCGGTTCACCCAAGCTCTGCGCAGCGGTCCGTTGGTGCGCCTGCCGGTCGGGATCTCAAACAGGAAGGCAAAGGCTTCCAGGCAGGTGCCGACCAGCACCAGTTGCAGCGGATTGAGCCCGGCAGTCTGGACGCGATAGATGGTGGCCAATGTCCAGACCGTTGAGTAAAACAGGCCGGACAGCCATCAAGAGATAAACGGTATATGCATTCATTCGCTTGGAAATAGCGATTCAGCTCCTTGTTTGGCTTCAAGGCACGCTAAAGCTCACGAGATGTACTCCGGGTGAATCAGTAACCTGCTGGTATTTGACGCGACGTTTGTTCGCATTGATGACACCTCCAAATTCTCAGTCAGCTGTAAGCTTGCCTCGTAGTTCGATTGTAGCATGGCGGTCTGCGCCGTCCACGGGCAGTATGTGTGCGATCGATTCTTTACCCGCGGCGGCACATTCCCCGGATATGTTCACAGAATGTTCTTGACAGGACGGATTTCCAGGTGCTATCATGTCTGACAACAGCGATGACCGAGACGAGTACAGTCGTGTTCCCTTAAAGAGCGCCTTGCACGGTGCTCGGGAGAGTTTCTCACAGAGAGTTGGGCCCAAGGCTGCAAGCCCGATAGAAACCACGGCTGGAAAACCCCTCGAGAGCTGCGAACCGGAGCACGTGCGAAGGTTTGCCGCAGGCTCAGCGTTACCAGGAGCAGGGTATCGGAGCATTCCTGTACCTGATTGATGAGCAGCCACTTCGCGGGTGGCTAGTTGGGTGGAACCACGGGTAACCCCGTCCCAGTTTTGGGACGGGGTTTTGTGCTTTCATCCGGGGCAGCAAGGCGCCGCTGCTCGCATGGATCAGCAGACAGGACGCTCCAATTGAGTGAAGGAGGAGTCACGTCATGGAAAGAGAGCAGTTTCTGATTCTGCATGCGGACGGCAGGGAAGAGTCGGTATCAGCAGACAAACCAGTCGGCTCGCCTGGATTCTGGAGCATGGTGCAAAAGGAAGCGTTGAAGCAGGATTACCAGCCGTTGCCGGCCGAACCGGCCTATCTTGATGTCTGCCGCCGCCTGGGCATCGCTTGGGAAGAGATGAGTGACAGCGGACACATGCGCTTCGGACCGAAGGGGGCGCTCGTCTTTGACCTGCTCGCCGACTACGTCGGCAATGCCTGCCGCAGCCTGGAACTACCGCTGTTCCAGGTGAAGGGCACCAACATGTTCAACCTGGACGAAGGCCCGGTAGCAGAGCATGCTGCCTTATTTGGCGACAGGCTCTACTCTCTCGCCGACGCCGACAGCGGGCAGAAGTACGTACTGCGTTACGCTGCCTGTCACCAGCAGTTTGCCATGATCAAACACTGGCAGATCAGCCACAAGCACTTGCCTTTTGCCGCCTATGAGCTGGCCGACTCCTACCGTCTGGAGCAATCAGGCGAGTGCATGCTCGCCTTCCGGACCAGGCGGCTGAATATGCCGGACCTGCATGTCTTCTGCCAGGATGAACCCGGCGCCAGCCGATGGTTCCTGCGGCTGCACCAGCGAGTGATGCAAGAGGTGCAAGTCTTCGGCCAGGACTATGAGTTGTTGGTCAACCTGGCATCTCCCGAGGCACTGCAGGCTAGCCGTGCATTGCTGCACGAGCTGGCTCGGGATATCGGTCGGCCGTTGCTGTTGCACATCTACCCCGCTGGCAGGGGGTTCTATTGGACCGTCAATCTGGAATACCACATCATCGACCTGATGGGGAGGGCGAGGGAGATCGGCACTGTGCAAATCGATGTCGGCAATGCTGCCCGCTTTGGCATCAGCTTCGTGGACGCTGATGGCCAGAAACGTCATCCCGTGATCTTGCACAGCGCGTTGATCGGCAGCATCGAGCGCTTTCTCTACTTGGTGATGGATACCCTGGTCAAGCAGGTCGCCGCCGGCCAACCAGCCTTACTGCCTTACTGGCTCGCTCCCGAGCAAATCCGATTACTCCCAGTGTCCGAGCAGCATCTGGACTGGAGCCGCAGCCTGTGCGCGCAGCTTTCAGCCGCCGGCATTCGGGCAGGGATGGATGATCGCCCGGAGAAGGTGGGGAGGAAAGTGCGAGATGCCCAGGCTGATTGGGTGCCCTACCAGATCGTGATTGGCGACCGAGAACAGCAGGGCGGCCTACTGCCCCTGATGCAGCGCCGCAGCCAGTCTGAGCAAGCCTGCTCGCTGGACGACCTGCATCGTATCCTGCGCTCAGAGCAGGGCGGTAACCCTTGGCGCCCACTCTACTTCCCGGCGGAACTCGGTCTGCGCCCTGTCTTCTAGTCGTCTCTGCTCAGAACTGAATAATCCAGAACCGTCCCCCAATATTCAAACCGAATAATTGGGGACGGTTCTCAAATATTCAAAGTGAATAATCGGGGACAGATCTCGAGTGTCCAGAGTGGATTATCCAGAGACCGTCGCCAGTTATCCAGTTACGATGAAAGTAGTTGACATGTAAACCAAGCCTACAGCATGATATAGTTAATGTGTTAATCAAGCTGGGGGTGAGGGGTTTGAGATTTGCCGAGTTGATCGTGCGCCGGCGCAGGCTGATCATGGCGGTGGCGCTGTTGTTGCTCATTCCGGCCGCACTGGGGTTC
The DNA here is from genome assembly GCA_023436245.1 of Bacillota bacterium. Lineage (GTDB taxonomy): Bacteria > Bacillota > UBA994 > UBA5500 > UBA5500 > JAEZJZ01. Next base: position 40,503 of record JAEZJZ010000108.1, read on the forward strand.
ATGGCGACCGGCGTCAACTACGATGTCACCGACTACTTGGCAGGAGACATGCCGGCCAAGGCGGCGCAGCAGGCGGTGGAGGATCACTTTGGCCAGGCATCCATGGTCTATTTGCTGTTGCCGGAGATGCCGCTTTGGCAAGCCGGGGAGTACAAGTCCGAGATCGCTGCTCTGCCGGGTGTGGAAAAGGTGCAGTGGCTGGATGATGCCACCCACGTCAGCGTGCCGCCGGAGTTCATGGCAGAGCAGTTGCGCGAGAACTTTCTTACCGATGGGGGCACGGCTCTGTTCGTCACCTTCGCGGAGGGGGCCACTTCTCAACTGACAGGGCAGGCAATCGTCAGCATCAGGCAGCTGACTGACGACCAGGCTGTGATCAGCGGCTTCCCGGCCATCGTCCACGACCTGGGTGAAGTGCTGGATACGGAGAAGTGGTACTACGCATTGGTGGCCGTGGCCGCTATCCTGTTGGTGCTCTCGCTCTCCACCAGTTCCACCTTTGAGCCGGTGCTGCTCTTGGTAGCCGTTGGTTTTTCCGTAATCTACAACATGGGCAGCAACGTTTTCCTCGGCTCTATCTCGTTCATCACTCAGTCCATTGCAGCCGTGCTGCAACTGGCCGTTTCCATGGATTATGGCATCTTCCTCATCCACCGTTTCGCTGAGGAAAAGACTCGCCACGCCTCGCCAGAGGAGGCGATGGCGGTAGCCATCGGCAAGACTTCGCGCGCCATTTCCGCCAGCGCCTTGACCACAGTGGCCGGCTTCGCCGCCCTGATCATGATGCAGTTCGGTTTGGGCAAAGATCTCGGCATCGTCATGGCCAAAGGCGTGATTCTGAGTGCCTTGGGGGTGCTGGTAATTCTGCCCGGGCTCTTGCTCAACTTCCAGCGCCTGATGGAGCGGTATCAGCATCGCGTGCTACTGCCCAGCTTCAGTGGCGTGGCACAGTGGGTGGTGCGGCGGCGGGCGCCATTGGTGGCCGTGCTGCTGTTGCTGCTGCTGCCCGTCTTCTTCCTCCAGCAACAGGTGGGTATCTTCTACAGCGTTTCGGAAGGGCTTTCGCCGGAAGTGAAGGCGGTGGCTGACTTGGAACAGTTCAAGCAGTCTTTCGGCATCTCCGAAGTGGTGCAAGTTCTGGTGCCCGACCAGGGGCTTGGTGCTGAACGGGCACTGGTTGATGAGCTGCTGGCCATCCCCAACGTGCAGTCAGTGGTCAGCCTCAGTCAAGCAGTCGATCCGCACATTCCGGAATCCTTTCTACCGGAGACGGCCACGGCCACCTTCCGTCAGGACGGTTACGCCCTGACCACGGTGCAGCTGACCACCATGCAAGGCGAGCCGGCCACCAACACGGCCCTGGCCGCCATCGAGCAAGCAGCGGGATCGCTCTATTCTGAGTTCCATCTTGCGGGAGAGGCCGCACTCACCCGCGACTTGATGCAGGTGACCGCAGCCGACATGAGTCGCGTCAACGCCATTTCCGTGATTGCAATTCTGCTGATCATCGCCCTCTCCTTTGGGTCCATTTCGGTGCCGGTGTTGCTGGTGCTGGCGATAGAGTTTGCCATCTGGTCAAATCTGAGCATCGCCTATGCATTCGGCAATCGCCTTTACTTCGTCACCTATCTGGTGCTGGGGGCCATTCAGCTCGGCGCCACCGTCGATTACGCCATTCTCTTGACCAGCAAGTACCAGGAGGCTCTGCGCACGCACTCTAGACTCGACGCAATGCAGTTGGCCGTTCAGCAGAGCTTCCGCTCTATTCTGACCAGCGCCCTGGCGCTGACCGGGGCCACCGTTGCCGTCGCGCTGCTCTCCCGCATTCGCATGGCCGGGCAGATGTGCGCCATGCTGGGCATGGGCGCGCTGATCAGCATGTTGACGATTGTCTTCGTGCTGCCAGGGCTGTTGCTCTACTGCCAGCCGGTGCTGGAGGTAACAACCCTGCGCTGGCCGAAGGCTGGCACGCATCAACGGCCAGCGTCCCGGGCAGAAGACCTTGGTTAGCCGGTTTGTTTGGATGCATGCAGTTCCGGCAGGGAGATCTGAGAGGGGGAGAAAGATGAAGAAGGTACTGGCTATGCTTTTGCTCGGCTTGATCATCAGCGTCCCGTTAGCCCAAGCAGCCGATGTGGAGCGCAACGAGACAGTCTATGCTTCTCTGGACAATCATGGTCAGCCGTTGGATGTACGCGTGGTGACCTGGCTGCGGGGAGACCCCGGGGAGGAGACTTGGACAGACTATGGCCGTTATGACAGTGTAGAGAGCAGCGTCTCGGACATCGCCCCCAGCATCGGTGATGGCACGATCACCTGGCCGGTCAGCACCATGCAGGGGGAGGGCCTCTTCTATCAGGGGACACCTTCCGCCGAGTTGCCGATCAAGCTGCGGATCGATTACTTCCTGGATGGCCAGCAGATCGAGCCGGAGCAGTTGGCCGGAGCCTCAGGGGAAGTACTGATCAAGCTACAGGTGCAGAACCGGTTGCGGCAGGAGCGGGTGCTCAGTTACCTCGGATATGCAGGCCAGCCACTGCGCAGCACACAGGCGTTGTACACTCCGCTGGTGGTGCAGGTCACTCAGGCATTGCCAGTTGGCACTTGGAGTGAGATCGACGCAGACGGGGCAACTCGCGTGTTGGCTGGCGATCAGTTGCGCCTCAGTTGGGCGCTCTTCCCTTATCCCGACGCCGAGTTCAGTTTCAGCATGCAGGGGCAGCAGATCTGCCTGGCTCCGCTTGAGATCAACGTGTTGCCGATGATGCCCCCGTTGCCTGACCTGGGCGCTGTCGCTCAGTTGAAGCAGCTGATTGCCGGAGTGGATCAGCTGTCTGGTTCCTTGCAGCAATTGGCCGGAGCAGCCGACGTTCTGGCGAGCGGCCAGGCCCAAGCCGTGGCTGGCGGGCAGCAGCTGTCGGCTGGCCTGGGTGAGTTGGCACAGGTGGCGCAGTCGGCAGGGGCTGGGGCCAAATCGCTGGCAGACGGGCTGTCCACACTGCAGGCCTCACACCTGCGGTTGGTTGAGGCCAGTGCCCGCCTGCAGCAATCCGGCGACCCTTACTTGCAGTCCATCGCCATCGGGCTTGCGGCTGAAGCAGAGGCGCTGGCTGGGCTAGCTGCCGGTAGCCATTCCCTGGCTGGCGGTCTCACCCAACTCACCGACGCTATTAGCGTGCTCTCTCAAGAGACTGCTGGTCTGTTCACTGGGGCGGAGCAACTGACCAGCGGACAGCAAGCATTGGCTTCCGGACTTAGCGCCCTGCTTGCTCAGGGTGTATCCCCCATGCGCGATCAGGCCATCGGTCAATACGCTGCAGCCGAGCTCGGCTCTGCCACCACGTCTGCCATGCAGCAGTTGGTCGAAGAGCACCATTCCTTCATTGATAACAGTCGCAACTGTATCGGCCAGACGCAGTATCTGATGCGCACGAAGGGAGTGCCCTTGCCGGTCACGGCCAAGCCCGCTGTCGCACCCGCAGCCAGTTTGAGCCTCTGGCAACGCATCGTCCGCTTCTTCACCGGCAAATGAGCCAGCAGACCTGCCTGTCATCGATTTTCCCTTGCTTCTCCCCGGATAATCGGGCAGGATAGAAGGAGAGACTGGTTAACAAGCCGAGGGCGAGGTGTACAGGCGTGGAACGGATCATGCCACTGATCAATATAGCCAGCAACATCATTCTCAGGTCACAGCTTTACCTCAATCAGGCTCTGAAGACGAAGAACCTGAGCAGCGCGGAAGGCAACATTCTGATGTTTCTCTATGGCAACGGCGATGGGGTGAATCAGGACGCGATTGTGGCGGGCGTGGATGTGAGCAAGCCGGCCATCTCACGTACCATCAATTCGCTGGAGCACAAAGGATACATTTCGCGGCAGGCCGGTGCGGATGATCGGCGGGCGCGCATCGTCTTCCTGACAGAGCAGGCCAAGACCGCCCGGGAGTTCGTGCAGGGCGTCTACGCGGATTACGTCGCAATCGCGGCTAAGGGCATCCCCACCGCCAAGATGGATGAGTTTATTCACCTGTTGCAGGGTGTCTCAGAGAATATCGATGCGTGTCTGCGTGCAATCGCTGAGCAGAAGACCGAATAGGCAAAGTGAAGGGCGTCTCCGATTGCGGAGACGCCCTTTCTAGAGACCGGAGGGAAGGTTCACCTGCGCTGGACGCAATGACCGGTTTAGTCGCTGCAGCCAGTTATGAGGCTTCTTCAGGACCGCATTGATGAATGCATCGACGACGCGCGGATCAAACTGCGTACCGCGGCAGCGTCGTAACTCATGCTCAGACTGCCTGAGCGACATCGCTGCCTTGTAGGGGCGCCCGCTGATCATCACGTCAAACGAGTCGACCACCGAGATAATCCGGGCCAAGAGCGGGATGTCATCCCCGGCCAGTCCGTGGGGATAGCCATTCCCGTCCCACCGCTCGTGGTGGGCCAGGATGCAGTCAGCCACAGATCCGAGGAAGGGCACCCGCCTGACAATGCGGTAGCTGATCTCCGGATGCTTCTTCACGATTGCCCACTCTTCATCGTTCAGTCTGCCTGGCTTGTCTAAAATGCTGTTTGGCACTGCCATTTTTCCAACATCATGCATCAACGCGATCAGGGCGAGGTCTCTCAGTTGCTGAACTGTCAGTCCCAGATGACGACCGACTGCTTGGGCATAGCGTTGCATGCGGCGGGCATGGCCCTCGTCCTCCCGGTTCTTCTCCGTGACCGATTGCCAGAGCGGTGCAGCCAGGGAACTGACCAGGCTGTTCGGCGCGAAAAGCTTGTCCCGCAGCAGTTGTTCTTCCGCCGCTTGCAGCATTTCCAGAGGACGATCTTTGCCAGCGAGCCCTCTGGCTTGTCCAACCGACAGTGACGTGCCAGCACCCACCCCGGGGATGAAGGGGATGTTCTTGATCTGCCTGGCCAGTTCGTCTGCCGCTTCCCCTGATTGTTGTAGCAGGCAGAAGGCAAACTCGTCGCCGCTGAGGCGAGCCAAGGCGGTTCCATCTGGAAGCAATGCCCGGATATGTTCTGAGACCATCGCCAGCAGCATGTCGCCCGCACTTTGGCCATGAGAGTTATTGATCAAGCGCAGCCCATTGACGTCCACCACCGTGATCACTGTGTCGGCCGGTTGACTATCCAGGTTGCGCAGGTCGCTAAGGAACTGGTCGCGGTTGATGCATCCAGTGAGTTGGTCGAGATTCGCCTCGGCCTGACTTGAGGCCGTGAGCACTGTGAGCAGCAGGAAGGACTGGCCGGCACCGCTGAGTAAGCGCGAACGCACGCTGGCGGTGAAGGTGGAACCGTTCTTGCGTCGGTGAATCATCACCTGTTCGTGATCGCCTGTGATGCTGAGCAGGTTGTCGACAGTTCCCCGCAGGTCTGAGGTGGTCAGGTCGTGCAGGTTGATCAGGTTCATCTCCAGGGGTTGATAACCATACAGGGACTCTGCTGCCCTGTCGGAAAGGATGATTCTGCCCGACAGGTCTGAGACTATGGTGGCTTCACCGAGCATCAATTGGCCTCCCGCTGCTGATTTTTCACATCCCCAAGTCTAACCAGAACCGAGACAAAGGTCAACACTTATTTAGGAACCTTTACTATGATCAACAGGGGCGCACCGAGTAGTCTCCGGTTCGCCCCTGGTTGCCTTTGCCTAGCTCAGTGATGCCCTTAGGAAGTGGGCAGCAGCCCAGCATTCCTCGTTCATGGCCGTTTTGACCAGCAGCACTGTTTCGCCTTGCGCCCACTTCCGCAGGGGCAGGGATCATTCCGTCCGACGCCCTGCCAACGCTGCTGCGACTCGGCCAGCAGAACGGCCCGAATGGTCTCTGTCGTGGCTCCCCGTTTCCGCAGATCCACGATCCGCCGCAACTGTGGTTCGGCGTAGGCAAAGAACTGACGCAGCCCGCCGCAGAGATAGTTTAGCCCAGGTTCCCCCTGCTCGTCCGGCGCAAACCGGTCCTTGGGGCATCCGCCGTTGCAGACAGCCAGCCAGGGGCAAGTATGGCATTGCTCAGACAAACGATCGCGCTTGTCGTCGCCGAAGTGGCGTTGTCTGGGCGAATCCACTAGCTCGAGCAGGGACGAGGCTGCGAGATCACCCAAGCGATAGTCAGGCGAGACAAAATGGTCGCAGGCGTAGACGCCGCCATCCTGCTCCACCACTACCACCCGACCGCAGGTCGGGGCCATCCAGCAGAGGCTGGCGCTGCCCCCCGCCCAAACCAGCGCCGTCTCCGCCACCAACTGGATCTCCAATCGGCCGAGATCGCGCCGGAGCCACTCATCGAAAATCTCGCAGAGGAAGTTGCCGTAGGCTGCACTGGTCACCGAGTCGGCTGTCACCCGCCCATCTGCTGCCCGGCACACAATCGGGATGAATTGAATCCAGCCGGTGTTCAGGTCGCGGAGCGCTCGGTAGACAGCCAGTGGCTCAGACGCCGCCAGGGAAGTCACGGTGCACAGCAAATCCGGCTGAATGCCATGCGCCTGTAGTCGCCGCACGGCCGCAACTGCCCGCTGATAGCTGCCGCGACCGCCCTGGTCCCGGCGATATGAGTCATGCACCGCCTCGGTGCCGTCGATACTCACCCCTACGTCAAATCTCGCCTCTGCCAAGAATGCACACCAAGCATCGTCCAGCAGCAGGCCGTTGGTCTGCAGGTTGTTCCAGCAGTTCCACCCCGGCGGAAGGTAGCGTTGCTGCAGCTCTACCGCAGTGCGGTAGAAGTCGAGTCCGGCCAGGGTTGGTTCTCCGCCATGCCAGGTGAATGGCACCACCGGGCCTGGGCTGGCTGCAATGTACTGTCGGATGTAGGTCTCGAGCAGGCTGTCCGACATCCTGAGCTGATTAGGGCTACCTTCTGCCCCCGTGGTCTCCAGGTAATAGCAGTAGCTGCAGTTCAGGTTACAGCGTGGGCCGACTGGCTTGGCCATCACAGCGAAAGCTTCTCTGGACGCTCCAGACTTCTGCGACGTCTCCGTCTGGTTGCACCTCCCCCGGACATGTCCGTTAAAGTTGTCCATGGACTGGCGTCAACGTAGATGCGCCTCGAAGAAGGTGAACACCTTTTCCCAGGAGTCCATCGCCTGTTGCGGCCGGTAGCGGTCGGTGTGGTAGTACCAGAAGCCGTGTCCGGCGCCATCGTAGCGATGGAACTCGTATTCCTTCCCATGTTGCTGCAGCGCCGCCTCGTGTAGGTTGACCGCCTCAGGTGTAGGCGACTGATCGTCGTTGCCGAATATGCCCAGCACCGGGCAGCTCAGCTGCCCGGTGTAGTCGATGGGGGCGACAGGTCGGGCAGGCGTCAGCTGCTCTTTGGCGGCAACCACGCCGCCACCCCAACAGTCAACGGCCGCGTCGAAGCCGTTCACCTGACAAGCGGCCAGAAATGCATGGCGACCGCCAGAGCACATGCCGATCACGCCAACCTTGCCGTTGGTATATGGCAGGCCCTTCAGGTATTGCAGCGCTCCTGCGCAGTCTCCCATCACACTATCATCGGAAACGCCTCCGGCTTGGCGGGCAATGGCCGCCACTTCATCCGGCGTACCATGGCCGAACAGACTGTAGATGTCGGGGCAAACGGTCAGATAGCCATGGTGGGTGAAGCGACGGGCCGTTTCGCGGCAGAACTCGTCCCATCCGGGCATATGGGGAATCAAGACGATGCCTGGGAACGGGCCCTTGCCCAAGGGTCGTGAGAAGTAGGCGTGGATGCCATCGCCGCCGTGCCCATTGATGGTGATGGTCTCCGCCAGCATCCCTTCATACTCGTCTGTCCGGATTTTGTTCCACATCATAATCACTCCCAACAATCTGTGGTCAGCTGCACTAATTCCAGATCGCTTGCCAGCTTCCCTGCTTGTCGTGCCCGCAGGGTTCGAGATGCATGCGAGAGCGTTTAGAAAGTCCGGTCTCCCTAGTGTCGTAGCGCCACAGCATGCCGAGCCTCTACGGAACGCAAACTGAACAGTCTCGTATGCGGTGGAATCCTCCGGAGATGGGTGGCAGAGATCGGCAAAGGGTGGGCCGGAAGTCTCCGGTCCACCCTTTGTGTAGTTGTGATTAGCTCAAGGCCTCCCTAATCACGCTTGCTGGGATATTCGGAGCAAGCCTGGTTCTGGCCTCTAGCCGGTGCCGATGGTCGCGGTTCAGCGTAGTGCGAGCTTCAATCACATGATAGTGCATCCCCGTGTTCCCGCCCGGAATGCCGACGCCGGTGTAGCGCGAGACGGCATGGGCATGCAGACGGTCAAAGGTGGTCAGCGAACGGATGCGGTGCACATGGGTGCCGTTGTCCAGCACGACAGCCCGGTCGGAGATGGCGAGAATGAGGTGGCGATGATTGAGGCTCACAGTGGTGAAGCGGGCGAGACCGTGGGTGTGACCGGTCCGCAATCTGACTGCCATCACAATCACCTCCTTACAGGACAACATATGAACAATCAAGGGAGGAGTGTGCATGGATAATCCTACTTTTTGCCTGTACAGAGTGTATGGGTCGATTTTTCTTGTTGACCCCTTTACAGTAGTCGGTGGTCGCAGTATACTAACAGCGTAAACGAGCTGAACATTGTTAATTGTACGTACGCTGTTCAGGGGATGAGTTGGAGGGTAGCAGATGAAGACACTGATTCTCTTTGCCACAAAGCATGGTTGTACCGAGCAGGCTGCTCGTGCCTTGGCGCAGCACTTGGGGAACGCTGAACTGATCAATATTGCTGAGTGTACCCCGGACCTGGGCGCATATGACGATGTGATCATTGGCAGTTCCATCTATGTCGGGCAGATCAACAAGGCCCTCAGCCAGTGGTTGAGCCAAAACACGGCAGCATTGCAGGAGAAGCGACTGGGGCTGTTCGTCTGTTGCGGGCAGGCCGAAAAAGCGATGGAACAGCTCACGGCAGCATTCCCGGGTGAACTGGTGCAGGGTGCAGTGGCCAAGGGATATTTCGGTTACGATTTCACCCGGCTCAGCTTTGGGGAGAAGCTGATCTGCAAAGCAATCGGTGCGCCCATCGGGAAAAGCGAATTGCGCACAGCGGAAATCGGCAGCTTTGCCGCGTCGTTTGCCCGCGAGGCCTGAGCATGGACAAGAAGGCGCTGCAGCGAGAGCGTACCAGGCGCTATTTCATCGATGCGGCCAAGGAGATTGTGAAGACTCAAGGCCTGGAGCAGGTTTCGGCTCGCAATGTCGCTGACCTGGCTGGCTATTCCTATGCCACCATCTACAACTACTTTGCCGATTTGAACGCTCTGCTCTGGTATGTGGCAGTCGATCTGATTGAGGAAATGGCCGCCCGGCTGGGCGCCATCCCGCTGGAGGGCGACGATCCCGTTGAGTGGTTGAAGCAGGGTTATCGCGACTATGTTCGCTATTACCTGGAGTCCCCGGCAGTGTTTCGGTTCCTATTCCATTCGCAGATTGGCGCACCTCCGCCGGAAGTAGCCCCGCTGTTGGAACTGAACCAAATCGGCTCGAAGCAGGTGCGAGTGCTGCAGGAGTTCGTGGCTCGCGAGATGCTCGCAGCCGATGATGTTCCGCTCGTGGCACAGACGCTGGTCGCCATCGTGCACGGATTGCTGTTGATGTGTTTCGCCAGTTCGCCGCGGATAACGGAGCCTGAAATGTTTACAGCTCTGGACTTGGAGATTGACTTTGTGCTGCAGCGGTTGGTTGCTGCGGGTGCAGTCAGAGAGAACTAGGAGGCGTGAGTAAGATGCGTAAGCGGATTTTTCTCGGTCTGGCCCTGGTGTTGGTTGTGATGATTGTGGTGACTGCGGTGTCGCGCTATCAGGACATTGGTGATCTCAGACGTCTGCAGATCACGGACATCGACTTGACGAATGTGGCTGATGGCGTTTACACGGGGGCTTATGGCAAGGAGGTGCTCTTCGCCAAGCTGCAGGTGACCGTGGCTGCAGGCCAGATTGCGGACATTCAGGTGCTGGAGCCGAGCAATGGTCTGGGCAAAGCGGCCAACCAGATGATCTCCTCTGTGCTTTCAGCCCAGTCGCTACAGGTGGACATCGTCACCGGAGCTTCGGCCACCAGCAAGCTGGTGCTGCGCACGGTGGAAGAGGCTCTGCGTCAGGGGCTGCGCTAGTAGGGCGTCAAGTCTAGGACAGAGGAGAAACAAACGGGGCAGACGCGCCGGATGTCGGACGCGGCTGCCCTTAACTTATTCCCTGGTGACCACCACGCCATGTGCTGTATAATCCTGCCAGTTAGCGCGCAATTAGTTAAGATAATAACCAAGTTAAAAGGGGATGCAGTCGCTCGTGGCGAATGATCTTCCGAGGACGGAAGAACAGCCTAGTAGAGCGTCAAGTCTTAAGCTACAGACTGCAGCGCTTCTTGATACTTAGCCAAGAATGAGACTTGATGCCGCATGGCTGACAGAGGACTGACCAAGACCGTCGCGCTACACTCGACCATAGTCAGGAGGATTACAGTGTTCGACACACAGCACAAAGCTGAAGATCAGGCGCAACAGACGCCCATGATGGAGCAGAGCGGAGTCCCTGTCCCCGTGCGGCGACTGTTGCAACAGTATCGCTATCACTTGGATGCCTTGCAGGAGCTGACCGAGTTTCTGGGCGCCGACGCTGTGTCCGAGTTCGGCGAAGCTTTGTACGCACTGGCAAATTTCGTCCGCCCGGTGCCGGCAGGAGCTGCGGGTGAGTTAGGTCAAAAAGAGGCAGCTGGTGCGCCGCGTGAACTGTTGGAGCAGGATCGGCCTGAGATTCAGGCAATGATTCAGTCGGTGCTGCAGAACCCGGATTCCATTCGTCGAATGAGTAATCTGCCCGAGGTGGTGCTGATGGCGGCTGTGGATCGCATGGGTACATCCATCCGCCACATTCCAAATCCTTCCGAAGCCGTGCAGATGACCGCCGTCAAGCGCAATCCTTGGGCAATCAAACGCATCAAGCGTCCGACGGAGAAGGTTATCGCCTATGCGTTGGAGAAGGCGCCGGAGCTGAGGCGCTACTTCGATCGCATCAGCCGAACCAAGCAGAGCCGTCGGAGTGAGTTACCAGACGACAGGGAATAGACGTGAAGCTGCTGGCGATCCATGAGCATGAGGACATGCTCATGGATCGCCTTTTTTGTTGCATAATCCCTGCCCTGTCGCTGACTATTCAGCGGTTCAAGGGGGAAACTTCATCATGGAACCACACCAAAAGGAGGACGATTCGATGCACAACAGCCGCTTGGCAGCACACGAAACCTTGGACCTGCACGAACTGATCGGCCTAAAGAATGTTTGCGCAGCGAAAGCTGCCACCATGATGGGGATGGTCTCTGACCCCCAGTTGCGTAGCTTCTTGCAGCAGGACCTGCAGACGGCTACCCAGCACGCCCATCAGATTCAGAGCTTGCTTGGGAACGGAGGTAGGTACTAATGCACCAGACCAACAACAGTATGTTCAACCCCATGACCAGTTCGCCCATGAATGACCAAGTGATCGCCGCCGACTTGCTGAACAGCGTCAAGGCGGGCATCAAGACTACCGCCTCGGCATTGACCGAGACCGCCACTCAGGAAGTACACCGCATGCTGGAGCAACAACTGCAGCAGGGATTGCGTTTCCACGAGCAGTTGACTCAGTACATGATGCACAAGGAATGGTACAAGCCCTACGATGTTCCGCAGATGATCCAGGGCGACCTGCAGCAGACCCAACAGTTGCAGCAGTCTCTGCACCAGACTGGTCAGTACAGGTAGGACACAAACGGGGTGCCGGTCGGCACCCCGTTTGCATACGTCACATGACAGGCTCACGTCGCCAGTTGTTCCGCCAACCGGGGCGACTATGTTACTTAAGAGCGCAGTCATCGTAGTAGTAAGCTTCTCCACCTGATTGGCTTGTGGCCATTGGCGTGGTAAATTAACAGTGGGTAGATCTTTGTCCGATCTAGTTCTTGACCATTAAGGAAGCAAGAAAGCTTGAAAGGGGGGTGTGGGTTGCAGGAGGTTTTTGAAAAGCGAATGAACCATGTCAGCCTGATCATTACCTTCCTGGCCATCGTCCTGATCGGTCGGCTTGGCTACATGCAGATCATTCGGGGCGCTTATTACGAGGCGAGAGCTGAACAAAACAGCAGCCGACAGTTGGTGATCAATGCCCCTCGTGGCGATATCGCCACCACCGATGGTGCTTTGTTGGCGACCAGCCGCCCAGCCTATGTCGTCTCCTGGATGGTGCCCTCGGCGGAAGGCGAGCGGGACAAGACGATCAAGCTGCTCAGTCAGTTGCTCGCTGCTTATGAAGTCACAGAGGAGCAGATTCGCACCCAAATCGCAGACACCGCCTGGCGTCGCTACCAGCCGATTCGGCTGGCGGTGGACATCGATGAAGAGACGGTGCAGGCGATCGACGAACGACGCATGGAGCTGTCTGGGGTGACTGTGGAACGGCAAGCTGTGCGATCTTACCCGTTGGGCAATATGGCCAGCTACTTGATCGGCGGTCTCGGCGCGATAACCCAAAACACGGTTGACCTCTACCGAAATGCCGGTTACAGAATGGATGCCAGCGTGGGCATCTTCGGTCTGGAGAAGACGTACGAGTTGGTTGACTCGAAGTACACGCTGCGTGGGATAGACGGCTATCGCCAGGTTGAGGTGGACCACTTCAATCGTTTGGTGGCCGATTTGGGAGAGACTCCGGCCACAAAGGGCAACGATTTGATCCTGACTGTGGACTCTCGCGTGCAAGGTGCGGCCGAACAGGCCTTGACTGACACCATCACCAAACTAAACGACCGTGACAGTCGCTATCCGCAGAAGCCGACCAAGGGTGCGGCCGTTGTGCTGAACGTCAAAACTGGCGCAATTCTGGCCTGGGCTGCTTATCCCACCTTTGATGAAGCGAACTGGCCCAAGTCAGATTACCTCTGGACCTCCAACATTCCACTTAATGCCTATCCGGTGGGGTCGACCTTCAAGCCGATGACACTGATGGCCGGGTTGCTGGAGGGGGTCGTTAAGCCGAACGAGGTGATTGACGATCCCGGCTATTACCAGGTGGGCGGCACAAAGAAGTGGGACTACAACCGTAGCGGCTACGGTCGGGTCAATCTGGTGCAGAGCCTGAAGATGTCCGTCAATGTTGTCTACTACAACATTGCCCAACGGCTGATCAACACCTACGGCACCAGCGGCGCGATGGACGCGATCGGAGCGGTGGCGAAGATGTTTGGTTTTGACCAGGAGGTGCCGATCGACTTTGCGCCGGGGTACCTGCGTGCGCCGGGGATAGTGCCATCAGGCGAAAACTTCAAGCGCGTCCACGGCTACACACCCTATCCTGGTGAGGTATGGGACGTCTCCATCGGCCAAGGCATCGTGGAGTTCACCCCGCTGCAAATGGCGACCTACACCTCCATGCTGGCCAACGGCGGTTATCGTTATCAGCCGTATGTGGTGCAGGAAATCACGAGTCCCACTGGCAAAGTGAACTGGGAAGCTGAACCCAAACTGCTCGACAAAGTGGAGCTTGATCCGGTGGCGTTGCAGGTCATTCGGGACGGGATGCATGAAGTTACCCTGCCGGCCAACGGATCTCCCGGTAACGGCTCTGCCTTCTACGCGTTCACCTATGACCCGGTGATGCGCGACGGCAAGAAAGTGGAAGTGGCGGGCAAGACCGGGACGGCGGAAGTGGGACGAATGACCCCGCACAGCTGGTTCATCAGCTACGCGCCGTTTGAGGACCCGGAAATCGCCTTGGCTGTGTTTGTGGAACACGGGCGTACCGGTGCTGCCGGAGCCGTGCCTGTAGCTCATGCCATCTATAAGGCATATTTTGAAGGTAGATAATCCGCCAAGTAGGAGTTTTTGGGGCCAGGTGGGAGACGACTCGCACCTGGCTCTTTGCTTACCCAGCATGCGAGAGCGCTGAAGAGCTCACTTCCTTGAGGCCGCAACACCACAGCATGCGAGAGCGTGTAGAAAGTCGCCTTTCTCCCTGCCGTAGACCCCGCAGCATGCTGCGGGGCAGGGATCGGCTCGGC
>JAEZJZ010000116.1 GCA_023436245.1 Bacillota bacterium
ATTAAACAGTCTCGCATGCTGCGGGGCAGGGAACGGCTCGGCATGCCGAGCCTCTACGGAACACAAACTGAACAGTCGCGAAATCGGCTTGTACCTAGGAGGGGAAATACGTGTTGTTGACCATCAACCAGGGGAATACACGCACCAAGGCTCTGCTCTTCGATCATGATCAGCAGGAATATGCTGTTGTCGACACCAGTCAGGACGAGGCGCGCTTTTGTCGCTGGTTTGCCGGCTTGCCCCGACCTGATCGCATTGTCCTGTCCTCGGTCGTGCCGGAGGCGGCGGCTGCGCTTAGCCGCGCAGCGACTCAAGTCTTCGGTTTACCGGTTGAACAGGTTCAGGCACGCGAGGACTTGGGCATTCGCTTCACCACCGTCGACTATCACCACCTGGGGGCGGATCTTTTCGTCAATGCCGTGATCAGCCATCATCAGTACGGCGGTGATCTGCTGAACGTCGACCTAGGCAGCGCCTCAACTTTTTGTGTGATTAAGGATGGGCTCTACCTTGGCACCAGCATCGTACCCGGCATGGAGCTATCCATTCGGGCCATGATCACCGGAACTGCCTTGCTCAAGGAGTTCGAGCTGGTCAAGATGCAGCGGATTATTCATGACAACACAGTGGCCTGTCTGCAGTCGGGCATCTATTTTGGCTACTTCGAGTTGGTGCGAGGGATGATCGAGCGCATCAAGGAGGAGCAAGGGCCGCTGCAGGTGGTCCTCACCGGCGGTATTGGCACATTCCTGCATGAGGAACTCGCGCCCTTCGTGGATCACTTCCGGCCTAACCTGACGATGGAAGGCCTCCGGCTGATCGCCGACCTGAAGCCAAAGCTGTAGCAACAAACACTGTTGCTGAACTGGGACAAGCGGGGCGGTTGTCAGAGGAAAGGCCTCGGTGTAAAATGAAGCTGCCAGTCACACGCGGGTACCAAAGCGATACGAAGTATCGCGGTCTAAATGAAGTGATGTCCGCTTGCGGAAATCAGCTTGTACCGCAGCAACACGCAGTATTGCTGGACTCGACGACTGGCGGGAGTCAAATTTGCGTCCGGTATCCAAACCAGCTGTCTGGGAGAGGCTCTGGGTAGGAACTGGAACGGAGGTGGAGTGAAATGAAAATGTCCACTCGGCAGATCGTCATGGCCGGCTTGCTTTCGGCGTTGACGGTCACCCTGGGGGCGACAGGGTGGGGGTTCATTCCGATCCCTACTCCTGCGGGGGCGGCCACTGTCATGCACATCCCGGTGATCTTGGCCGGGGTGCTGGAAGGGCCGTTGGTGGGAGCTTTCGTTGGCTTGTTGTTCAGTCTATTCACAGTGCAATTTGCACCACCCTGGGTCGTCATCCCATTCCGCTTGCTGATCGGACCGGTGTCCTACTTCGTCTACCGCTTCGCGCGCTGGTCAGTCGATCGGCTGAAGCTGCAGCTCCGCTGGGGTAGTCCCGTGGTTGCGGCCGGCGTGGCGGGTCTGGTCGGCAGCGCAGTGAACACCTGCACCCTCATTTTGGCGGTCGCGTTCGGCATTTTTGACGCCGCTGCCGCTTGGGGAATTGTGCTGGCGAATGGCATCGCCGAGGCAATTCTGGCTGCGGTGCTTGTCGGAGCCCTGATCACGCCCTTGCTCCCGAGTAAGGAGCGCAGTGCCAAGATCAAGTAAACAGTTAAGGGGATGTTGCAGTAGCACCCCATGGATAGCGCAAGAGAGACGACGGCTGTCGTCTCTCTTGCGCTTACGTGCACAATTGTCATCCATAGGTTGCGATGTGGCGTAAATGCGGGTCGCATACATGCGACCCCTACGAGGACCGGGATATGCATACGCCTTCGTAGGGGCGCCATGCATGGCGCCCGCCTGCCGGCTGGCTTTTTGCGACAGCCTCTTTTTCAATCCTCCTTGTCGCGTTCCTTCACCTTGGCGTAGGTGATGATCTCCTCGCCGAAGCGAGTCTTGATGCTATCCATGGCGGAAGCCAGCCTGGCCCGCCGTATCTGCTCCTGGTCATCCCCGAGCAGTGAGATCTGATGCAGGCTGCCGTGGCTCAGGTTCTGTAGTGAAACGCCAATCAGCCGGACGAGTTGCCCGTTGTAGGTTTTGCGCAGCAGTTCCCTGGCTGCCTGATAGATCTCCTTGTCCAGGTTGGTCGCTTCCTTCAAAGTGGTGTGACGGGTGAGGGTCGTGAAGTCATGATAGCGCAGTTTGAGGGCGACCGTCCGGCCGGAAAGGCCATCCTGCCGCAATCGCCTGCCAACCTTCTCGGCCAGGTGCAACAACACGGCTTCCACTTCATCCAGTTCGCCCACATCCACCGAAAAAGTGTGCTCATGCCCCATCGACTTGGCTTCTTCGCCCAGGATCACTGGGCGGTCATCGATTCCGTTAGCCAGAGCTTGCAGGTGTTCAGCCTGGGTCTTGCCGAGCGCTTTGCAGAGCAGCCCCGCATGGTAGATGGCTAGTTCACCGATCGTCTTGATGCCCAGTTCGGTCAGTCTTTCCGCGGTTTTCGGGCCAACCCCCCACAGTCTGCCGATGGGCAGCGGGTGCAGCACCTGCTTCACTTCGCCTGGTCTGATCCAGACCAACCCGTCTGGTTTCTTCAACTCCGAGGCGATCTTGGCCAGGAATTTATTCGGTGCGATGCCGGCTGACGCGGTGATCTGCACCTGCTCCACAATCGTTCGCTTCACCTTCCGCGCAATCTCATCCGGTGGACCAAACAAACGCTCGCATCCCGTCAGGTCAAGAAAGGCCTCGTCGATGGAGATTGACTCCACCAGCGGCGTGAAGCTGCGAAAGATCTGGTGCACCTGTTCCGATGCCTGCTGGTATTTGGACATCCTACCCGGCAGAAAAATCCCCTGGGGGCAACGCCGATAGGCCTCGACCAAAGGCATTGCCGAGCGCACTCCAAAGCGCCGGGCTTCGTAAGAGCAGGTGGAGACAACCCCTCGTTCGTTCGGGCGCCCGCCGATGATCACTGGTTTGCCCTTGAGCTCCGGCCGGTCCCGTTGCTCAATGCTGGCGAAAAAGGCATCCAGATCGACATGCATGATGGTGCGATTCTCTGGCATGAGCAACCTCCTTCTTCTTCGAACGTTTGTTCTTTCATTCTATCATGGGGCTCGATTGTCCTCCCACTGCGACAAGCGAGATTTGCGTCCTGGGACAGTCCTAGGGGTAGTCCACGAGCGCATATACCTTAAGCGGAGGTGGACAGAAATGAACAAAGCGGCCTCATGGGCTCTGCTTGCAGCCCTTTGCTACGGGATCGCTCCCATCTTTGAGAAGGCCGGATTGCGCCAGGCGCAGCCTTTGGCGGCTGTCTTTGTGCGCGCTCTGCTGACTACAGTCTTCACCGGCTTTTGCTTACTCGGCAGCCGCGGGGGTGCCGGATTCAGCCAATGGAGCTTCTGGACCTGGTGCGCCATCATCTTGAGCGGGGTGATTGGCGTGCTCTTAGCACAAGTGTTCTATTTCCAGGCCATGCGCATGGGAGAAGTGGGGCGAGTTGCTCCTATCGCTGGTTCCTGGCCGCTCTTTGCTGCTATTCTGGCTGCCATCTTCTTGCGTGAGCCGCTCACTTCCGGACGTGTCTTCGGCATCGCGCTTGTCTTTGTGGGCGTGCTCTTCCTGGGATAGCATCCTAGCATCCTGTTAATCCGCAATATTTGGTGGTACAATAAGGGATGATATTCTGGCACGCCCCAAAGGAGACTTCACTTTGCTGATCAGTATGCAATCGAATGCGGAACGCGCCATCGAATTGGGTGCGGCCTATCTTCGCCAAGGCAAGTTGGTTGCCTTTCCCACCGAGACAGTCTATGGCCTCGGCGCCAACGCCTGGGATAGCGCGGCTGTTGCTCGCATCTTTCAGGCCAAGGGCCGCCCTGCGGATAACCCGCTGATCGCACATATTTCCGACCTCGGCATGCTCCAAAGCTTGATCAGCAGCCTGCCCGAGATGGCCGAGCGCTTGATTGACACATTCTGGCCTGGCCCGCTCTCCTTGGTGTTGCCGAAAAGCTCACTAGTTCCTGACTTGGTGACAGCCGGACTGCCCACGGTTGCCGTGCGCTGGCCAAATCACCCGGTGGCACAGGCGCTGATCAGCCGCGCGGCTGTGCCGGTCGCAGCCCCCAGCGCCAATCGCTCCGGGCGTCCCAGTCCCACACTGGCGGCACATGTGCAGGACGATCTTGGCGCGGAGGCCGACCTGATCATCGACGCCGGGATGGCCGCAGTGGGATTGGAATCAACCGTGGTCAATGTTTCCGAAGAAAGGCCTGTTCTGCTTCGTCCGGGAGCGGTCTCCCTGGAGGAGCTGCAGCGAGTAGTAGGCCCGGTGCAAGTGGCTTTGGGGGATGTCGATGGGCCGGCGCCCGCGCCTGGCATGAAGTACCGGCATTACGCCCCGGCTGCTCCTTTACACCTATTCCTCGGACAACCCCTCGGTGCCGTGGCCGCGATGGCCCGGCAGGCGCAAATCCTGTTGTCAGCCGGCCAAAGGGTAGGTATATTGACTTATGATGAATATGCTGATCATTTCGAGCAGGCGACGGTCCTTTCCTTGGGTTCATATCATCGACCGGAGGAAGCAGCACAGCGACTCTATGGTCAACTGCGCGCAGCTGACGAACAAGGATTGCAGGTGATCCTGGCGCAGGGCCCGGACTCAACTGCTGGGCTGGGATTGGCCCTGCAGAACCGGCTGGGCAAGGCATCCGGCCATCGGATTACCTGGGTATGAGCATCTGACTATCTCATCACCGCAACTCTGCGAGTTGCTAATGGGAGGGTATCGGTTTTGCGGATTCTGTTTATTTGTACCGGCAATACCTGCCGCAGCAGCATGGCGGCCGCGCTGTTTCAGCGAGTCTTACGCGAGCGAGGCATGCAAGAACAGGTGGAAGTGCGCTCCGCCGGAGTAGCCGCCGAAAGCGGTGCCCCGGCTTCTCGCTTTGCATTGGAGGCGCTGCGGGAGCTGTCAGTTGACCTGGGCGGGCACAAAGCCACCCGCGTGAACGAGCAATTGGTGCAATGGGCAGATCTGATTCTGGCCATGACCAGGCGTCAGAAGGAGACGGTGATCGCTGCTTACCCAGCGGCCCGTGACAAGACACATGTGCTCAAGGAGTTCCTGACCAGTGCTGCCGACAGAGAAGAGCAGGAGCAGTCGCTTTATGAGCTTCATCAGCGTATGTCTGAGAAGAGGGATGCCTTCTCTGGCGGACAGCACCCGAACATCGCAGAGCTGCGTCAGCGGCGGGCTGAACTGCTGCAGGAACTGCAGGATGTGGAGCAGCTATTGGCGGCCAGGCAGGCTGAATTGTTGGAAGAGTTGCGTCCGGAACGGGAAGCGGTGGAGCGCATTGAGCGCTGGCGCACTGCTGTAGATGTGCTCGATCCCTTTGGACAGCCGCTTGAGGCATATCGCGAATGCCGCGATGAACTGCAGGAGAGCCTCCGCAAGCTGGCTGACCACCTGCGGAATGCGGAGTAAGGCCGCGTGCACTTGTCCTGACGGTCTTGTCTAGGGGAGAAAAGTTACTATATAATAAGAACGGCATATCGGTCCTGGGAAATATTATACTAACATACCAGCAACTGCATGAAGATGACGACTCAGCGAGTATAGAGCGTGTAGAAAGTCGCTTTCCTAGCCCCGCAGCATGCGAGAGCGTTCAAAGAGTCCGATTTCCTTGGGGTCGTAGCACCCCAGCATGCTGTGGTGCCGGGAGCGGGGGGGCGGGGGGGG
>JAEZJZ010000024.1 GCA_023436245.1 Bacillota bacterium
AGCGTGAGTCAAAAGTCCGTCCCCCTGACTCAGCCTAGTCGCGGCAGATCGCGCGGATCGCTCGCTCCACCGCTTCCAGACCGCGCTCGTCGGTGAAGTAGCCGGGGCTCAGACGATAGCTGCCGCCCGGGAAGGTGCGCACCGTGCGGTGAGCCATCGGAGCACAGTGTAGCCCAGGCCGCCCGGCAATCTGGAATTCGTCGTTCATGCGTTGCCCCAGTTCCTCACTTGTCATTCCCTGCACATTGAAGCTGACCAGCCCAGCTCTAGCGTCGGCCCGGATTGGCCCGTAGACAATGGTTCTTGATTCGGACGATAGGCAGTCCAGGATGTACTGCACGTGTTGCTGCTCCTGCGTGCGAATTTCCGTCAGGCCGTGTTCGGACAGGAACTGCAGCGCAGCGCGCAGGCCCGCAATTCCGGATGCATTCAAGGTGCCGCCCTCCAGACGATGGGGGAGATCCCAGGGGTGCAGGCGCGAGTCGGACTTCACCCCGGTGCCGCCATCGCGCCACGGAGGTAAGCCGATGTCCCGCATGGTCAGCACTGCCCCGGTGCCGAATGGTCCTAGCAAACCTTTGTGTCCCGGGACGATCAAGATGTCAATGCCCATGGCTTGCATGTCGATGGAGTAGTGACCGGCGGTTTGGGCTGCATCAAGGGCGAACAGCGCTCCGTGTCGATGAGTCACTTTGGCTAGGGCGGTCACGTCTTGAATTCCGCCAAGTACGTTGGAGGCATGGGAGACGATCACCAGTCGGGTCTCCGGACGCATCAGCGGCTCCAGGTCCTCTGCGTGCACAAATCCTTCCCCGTCCGCCTGCAGGTATGTGACGTCCAGCCCTGTTCGCTCCAGTTGGCGCAACGGACGACTGACTGAGTTGTGCTCAACGGTGGTGGTGACGGCGTGATCGCCGGGTGCGAGCAGCCCCTTGATCACCAGATTCAGGCCGTCCGTGCCGTTTAGGGTAAAGGCAACCTGATTTGGGTCAGGCGCGGAAAAGAAGGCGGCCAACAGCTCGCGCGTTTCTTCGATCATCTGGTCAGCCTGCTTGGCCAGGCAATGGCCGGACCGGCCAGGGCTCGCTCCCACTTCGCGGGCGAACTGATCCATTGCAAGATAGACCGACTCTGGCTTTGGCCATGAGGTGGCGGCGTTGTCAAAGTAGTGCATTTGTAGCATTCAGCCGTTCCCTCCCGTTCACTCTGGGACAGTGGGGCAACGCACCATCCCACTGTCCCAGATCATGCCCCGAATCAGGCTTTGGAATGCGGCGCTGCCGTCCTTGCCCGGCCAAGTCGGCGCATGCTACACTGTGATAGTGGCCTAAGTTAGAGACTTAGCGGCCAGAAGGAGAGACAGATGAGCAAGGGAAAGATCTTGCGCTTTGCGCAACGACAAGATTCTGCACCGATCATGGACAAAAAGACCAAACACAACTTCTTGTCCCTGCTGATGGATGGATCTTTCTTCTCCACCGGTTCGGCCTTCTTGGAGGCCAACACCTTCTTCCCGGCTTTCGTCAGTCTTTTGACCAGCAACGCAGTCCTGATCGGTTTGGTCAGCTCGTTGCGCAATGCCGGCTATCTGTTGCCCCAGTTGCTCGTGGCCGGCTATGCTGAACGTCTGCCGCTGAAGAAGCCCCTGCTGATGGTGGTGGGGCTGGTCAACCGCTTGAGCATTCTGGCCATGGCAGCGGCCGCCTACTTCTGGGCAGCGAGCAATCCAGGCCTTGCCCTTTTTGTTTTCTTTGTTTCTCTGATCGTCTTTGCCCTGACTGATGGCATCAACGGTGTTCCTTGGACGGACATGGTGGCTAAGGCTATTCCCAGTACCAGGCGTGGCAGGCTGTTTGGTACGATGCAGTTCATCGGCGGTTTGGGCGCTTTCGCTTCCGGCTTCTTGATCAGACAAATCCTGGCCAACACCAGCATACCGTTCCCAGTGAACTATGCCTTGCTGATGCTGATCGGTTTTGGTCTGCTCTGCATTTCTTTCGTGGGAACAATGGCTGTGCGGGAGGCTCCGGGCGTCACTCGCGCCGGCACCTCGCTCGCTGCCTACTTCCGACGACTCCCGTCTGCCTGGAAGCAGAGCCCTGCTTTTCAGCGGATGATGTCGGTGCGCATGCTTTACTCCTTCCTGTATCTTTCGTTGCCGTTCTACGTTGTCTATGCCCGAACGTCCTTGGGGCTTCCGGAGAGCATCATCGGCGTGTTCATCTCTGCGCAGATGGCTGGCAGTATTCTCGCTGGGCTGCTCTGGGGCACGCTGGGTGATCGGTACGGCAACCGACTGGTGATCAGGCTACTTGGCTTGGCTGCTGTCAGTACACCGCTCCTGGCTCTGTTGGCTAGCCTGATGCATCGCCTGGGCATGTCCGGCCTGGCCATCATTCCTTTCCTGCTGCTCTTTGCAACCATTGGCGCCACACTCAGTGGGATGTGGATGGGATTCACCAACTACTTGTTGGATTCGGTCAGTGATCTGGATCGACCAACTTATATCGGGATGATGAATACGCTGATCGCACCGTTTACCTTCCTGCCGCTGCTCGGCGGTGTACTGGTGCAGTACTTCTCTCCGGAGGTGCTGTTTGTGCTGACTGCAGTCGGCATCGTGCTCGGTAATCTGCGGGCGATCGGTCTATCCGAACCGCGGCAGCAAGCCGGATACGCTGAGCGCGCGGAGGCGCAATAGACCTTAGCACTCGACTGACGCAAAGTCGCGTGCCGCAGGCACGCCACTTTGCGTTTTTGCTTGCCTAGGATATCGATTCCAGTCTGCGGGCAGTCCCTGGTCGTCGACATTTCTGAACTCTTCATTATCGGCAATACTCCCTTTAATAAATTTAACTAGAGTATTGAATAGTTGCATAGATGATGCTATCATGATGGCGATAACTGGTATCGGGGAGGTTGTTCATGTTGCTTTCCGAACGAATTACCATGCAGGATAGCTGCCGCTTGGCTACCGACATCTACTTGCCGGGAGACGGCAAGTATCCAGTGCTCTTGATGATGACCCCCTATGGCAAAAGAGGAATGGGTGTGCTGGCGCAGCCGATCTGCGCCGCCGGCTATGCGCTGGTGGTGCAGGATGTGCGCGGGCGTTACGACTCTGACGGCGCCTTCAACCCGATCGCGCAGGAGCGAACCGATGGTCCTGAGACAGTTGCCTGGATTACGGCTCAGCCTTGGTATGACAGTGGGGCCGGCATCGGGATCATCGGCTTATCCTATCTGTCCGAGGTGGGATTGGCCCTCGCGGCCCGCTGTCCAGAGGTGCGGGCGATGATCAATATCGGGGGAATGGCTGAGTTCTACGACGTTGGGCACCGGGGAGGGGCTCTGACCATCCATCATTTTCTGCCCTGGACAATCATCACCAGCCGCTCGCCGCAGCCGAGTCTGCACGGTCCGAACTGGTCTCAGGTTTATGCCACTTGGCCGACGGCAGAAGCCGCGGGGGCGGCCGGTCTGCCCAATGAACTCTGGTCCAAGCTGTCGGTTCACCCGAGCCGTGACCGCGTCTGGGATGACCTGAGTGTGCGTGACGATCTACCACAGGTGGATATTCCCATTCTGCACTTCTCCGGATGGTATGACGTCTGCTTGGGAGCGACACTCAATCTCTATCGCCACTTCACCGGGCACGCGAGCAGCCCGCAGCAGCTGGTGCTCGGCCCTTGGAGCCACAATGGAGTGGTCAGCGGCGCGCGCCAGTTGGCAGGCGTGGACTTCGGTAAGGACTCACAGAGTCGGGCGCTTCCCCGCATGCTGGCTTGGTTTGACCGCTATCTGAAGCTCGATAATTCGGCGCCGATCGATCGGTCGCCGGTGAACGTCTTCATTACCGGCGAGCAGCGTTGGCTGCTGGCGGGGGAGTGGCCTCCAGTAGCCTCCACAGTCACGAACCTGTACCTGGGAGCAGGAGGGGGGCTGGAGGATCAGCCGGGCACGTTGGGGCAGAGCTCCATCGTATTTGATCCGGCAGATCCGGCGCCGACCTGCGGCGGCTCAGTTTGGGAGTTCCCCCAGGCCGGGTTGGAGCCGGGGCCGACTGACCAGGCTGGTCTGCTGGAGCGGTCAGACACGCTCTGCTTCACCACTGCTGTAATCCGCGAGCCGCTCACTCTGGTCGGCCCGGCAGAGTGTCGCCTATATGCCGAAGTTGACACCGAAACGGCAGACTTTGTGGTTCGCCTGGTGGATGTCCACCCAAACGGAGAGGCTCGCTGGGTGGCGGATGGCATTGTACGTGGTCACTATCGGCAGGGAGATGGGCAGGTAGTCCCTGTACAGCCGGGCAAGGTTGAGGAGTACCGGATCGATCTCTGGGCGGTGGGGCATGCCTTCTTGCCCGGCCATCGCCTGGCGCTGATCATCACCGGTAGCTCGTTCCCCAAGTGGGACATCAACCGGGGGAGCCTGCAAGGCGATGCTCAGAAGCGGCGGCAAACTGTGCACTTCGGAGCAGGAGCACCGTCAGCCTTGAGTGCCCACGTGATGACAATGGGAGCAACGGACAGGGGCTAGTTCCAGAGAGGTTAAGGCTGTCTGCACAGCTTCTGTGGAAAGGTGGGTGAGTGATTTGGGTGAGTGTTGGTAGGCTGAACTGCAAGTAGTTAGGCCGAGGGTCGTGTGCACCGGAAGGATTCTGGACATCGGTGGTGGCGGGGAAGGGATCATCGGTCGGCTCTACGAAGAACGGGTGGTGGCCATTGACCGACTGCAGTCCGAACTGCTGGAGACGCAGAATCGGGCGCTCAAGCTGGTGATGGATGCCCGCTCAATGAGCTTTCTACCACATAGTTTTGATGTCGTCACCTGTTTCTTCACTCTGATGTATCTCTCTCGGGCAGACCGTCTGAGTGTGCTCCAGGAGGCATGGCGAGTGCTCAAACCGGGGGGAGTGCTGTTGGCCTGGGATGCCGAGATACCGCTTCGGGCTGACGGTCAGCCCGAAGCCTATGTTGTTTCGCTGCAGGTGGAACTGCTTGATGCGAGCATTCGGACCGACTATGGTGTGCGCTGGCAAGGGCACGAGCAATCGCTGTCCGACTGTCTGGAGTTGGCAGAGCTCGCTGGGTTTGCAGTAGATGAAGCTACTCTCAGCGGGTCAGTTTTTAGCATCAGCCTGCAGAAGCCGCTGTAATCTCACCCGAGACGAGCGCGGATCGCGCTATATGATCGCTCAGGCCCCCGTCGCCAAGCGCAGGGCGCCCCGGGCCGGAGTTTCAT
>JAEZJZ010000025.1 GCA_023436245.1 Bacillota bacterium
GCTTACCGCGATGGTATTGTTCAACCCTGAATCATTCTCTCGGTTTTTGACTATGCTGCCGATGTGCTAAACTGATGTTGACCAGCAACACAACGTGTTGCTGGAGGTACAAGCCGATTCTTGACAAGCAAGAATCTCTTCATTCAGATCGCAACACTACGTGTTGCTGGAGGTGAATTTTCAAGTGCACGAAAACAAGCAAGAGCGAGACTTGGCCGTGCTCGTGGCCGTGGATCTACCGGTACAGGCGGCTGACCTGCGTGAACTGCAGGCCTTAGTGGAGGCAGCTGGCGGGGAAGTGGTGGGCGAGCTTACTCAGCAGCGAGCCACCCCAGACAATGCGCTCTATCTCGGTACCGGGAAGACCGAAGAACTAAAGGCACTGGCTCTGGCCACGGGCGCTACGCTGGCCATCGTCGACGACGAACTCTCGCCTCGGCAGATCCGTAATTTGGAGGATAAGATAGATCTGAAGGTGATCGATCGCACCCAACTGATCCTGGAGATCTTTGCCCAGCGGGCACAAACGCATGAAGGTCGGTTACAGGTGGAAATCGCTCTACTCAACTACTCACTGCCACGGTTGACCGGCAAAGGTGCGGAGATGTCCCGCCTGGGCGCCAGCACACCGGGGGCTCGCACGCGCGGTGCCGGTGAGAGCAAGCTGGAACTGGAACGACGCAGCATTCGTGACCGCATCTCGCAACTAAGAGCCGAGGCGAAGGAAGTGAGCAGGCATCGCCAGTTGCTCCGTTCTGGTCGCACCCGCAAGGGTTATCCGTTGGTGGCGCTAGTCGGGTACACGAACGCGGGCAAATCTTCTTTGCTGAACACACTGACCCAGGCAGAAGCGTTTGCGGCTGACATGCTCTTTGCCACGCTGGATCCGACCACGCGGGTGCTGGCCCTGACTGATGGCCGAGAAATCGCCCTCACGGACACAGTTGGCTTCATTTCACGGCTGCCGCACATGCTGGTGCAGGCCTTCCACGCCACCTTGGAAGAGGTGCAGCAGGCAGACCTGCTGGTGCAGGTGGTTGATGCCTCGAATCCGGAGATGCTGCAGCAGATGGCCTCGGTGGCTGAGGTTCTGAAAGAGTTGAAGTGCGAGCACAAACCGCAGATCATCGCCTACAACAAGATGGATCTAGTGGCAGACAGAGCTGCCTTCCTTCCGGAGAAGCTGCGCGGCCCCTACGTACTGATCTCAGCCAAGGAGAACACCGGGCTGGATGAGCTAAAGACCATGATCTCGCAGTTGTTGCCGAACCTGCCGCGGCAGGTGGTCTACTCGCTGCCCTACGAGCGCGGCGAAGTGGCGGCCTGGCTGCATCGCGAGGGCGAGGTCAGGGACCAGCAATATGTGGAAAATGGCATCCGGGTGACGGTGGAACTGCAGGAAGCCTCCATCCAGCAAGTGGCCAAGCAGTATGGCATTTGGCCAGAGAATGAGGCCCCGGAGCCAGCAGATGCTCGGTAGCTGTTGGCGGGAGTTTGGCATCTCTGATCGCTTGGTGAAGTTGGCGGAAGAGGTGGAGCAGTCGCTGGCACCTCTATTCCAACAGATCGACCTGGTCACAGAACATAACCAGTTGAAGGTGGTGCGCGCGCTACAGCGCCAGCAGCTCTCCGACTGGCACCTGAATGGCTCTACCGGGTACGGCTACGGCGATGTGGGGCGGGAGGCGCTGGATGCAGCCTTCGCCGAGATCATGCAGACAGAGGCAGCCATCGTCAGACCGCACTTCGTTTCCGGTACCCATGCCCTCGCCTGTGCCCTACTCGGCAACCTGCGGCCCGGCGATCAAATGCTGCTTGGATCGGGCAAACCATATGACACGTTGGAGAAAGTGATCGGACTGAAGCCGGCACCACTCGGCAACTCTCTGCTCGACCTGGGAGTGGAGCATCAGATCATCCCGCTTGGACCAAACGGAGACCTGGACATGCCAGCCATCTTGGCCGCAATCACGCCGCGCACTCGCCTGCTTCACCTACAGCGGAGCCGTGGCTATTCGCTGCGGCCAGCGCTGTCGATGTCGGCAATCGCCGAGGTAACCGCCGCAGTGCACGCCCGAAGCCCGCAGACAATCGTGTTTGTGGACAACTGTTATGGCGAGTTCGTGGAATGGCAGGAGCCGGGAGCGGTGGAAGTAGATCTGCTGGCCGGGTCCCTGATCAAGAACCCGGGGGGAGGACTGGCCACGTCCGGCGGCTACATTGCCGGCAGAGAGGAGTTCGTCGCGAGAGCGGCTGAACGCCTGGCCGCACCCGGCCTGGGCAGAGAGATGGGAGCTACCAGCGGCCAACTGCGCTCCATCTTCCAAGGGCTCTTCCTGGCGCCGAGCGCAGTGGGGGCAGCCGTCAAAGGAGCTGTCTTCGCAGCAGGGCTGTTCCAGCAACTCGGATACCCAGTTTCGCCGCTGGTGGGGGAACCGAGGCGGGACATCATCCAGGCGGTGCAGTTGCCAGGCCCGGAGCAGGTGATCGCCTTCTGCCAAGGGGTGCAGGCGGCATCTGCTGTGGATGCGCACGTGCAACCTGAGCCTGGTCAGTTGCCTGGCTATTCCGACCCGGTGATCATGGCCGCCGGGACGTTCATCTTGGGTGCTTCGCTGGAGCTATCGGCGGACGCCCCGATCCGACCACCCTACACTGTCTTCCTGCAGGGCGGTCTCACTTACGCCCACGCCAAGCTGGGCGCCATGCTGGCGGCCAGCCGAGTGCAGGCGATCACGGCAGGGGAGAGAGCATGAAGCAGACGACCAAGGAATGGCTAAGAGCCATGCGCTATGACCTGGAGACGGCGGAAATTCTGCTCGAGCGTCGGCGCCTGATCTATGCCGTCTTTCTGGCGGTGCAGATGGTGGAGAAGTCATTGAAGGCCCTCTGGTCGGAGAAAAAGACAGGCTACCCGCCGCACACGCACAACCTGATCAAGCTGGGAAAGCTGCTCGGAATCTGGCAGGAACTGAGCCGAGAACAGCGCAAGTTTCTGGCCTTTCTCAGTCCACTGTACATCGCTATTCGCTATCCTGACGCCCACGTCGCAGTGGAGGACTCCCTGGACGCCGAGGAGGCGACCAGCATCCTCTCACAGGCCAAGGAGGTGTGCCAATGGTTAGAACAACAGATGAAGTAGAGCTGGCGCTGCAAAAGTTCGTGCAACTGTTGTCAGAGCAGGTCCCACTGACGAAAGTCATACTCTATGGGTCGCACGCCAAGGGAACCGCCCGCGAACAGAGCGACATCGACCTGGTGGTGATTTCGCCCGCCTTTGGCCAGCACAAACTGCGCGAGCTGCGCCTGCTATCTGAACTGGCCCTGGAATGCGACGACGAGATCGAGGCGCTGCCTTACGGCACGAGCGACCTGCAAAACCTCGCCCCGGGCACCTTCCTGGACGAGGTGCTGCGCACTGGACGCGTGATCTATCCCAAAGAAGAATAAAGGATAGCGCCGGGCACGGGCCCGGCGCTATCCTTTCTAGACATGGTTCTAAGACATTCGCTTTGCATGTTTCTAGGACGGGTCTGTCCGCTCAGGAGCCCTCAAGGCACCCAAAGATCTTCGCCAAGCCCAAATAGGCAGCCTCCAACTCCACAGCTCGGCGCACTGCGGGCAAAGAGCCTTCGCCATTTGGCTCAAACCAAATGTTATCCACCCGGAGTGCGTCAGCTACCCGGTCAGCACGCAACTCAATGCGTCCCACCAGCCGGTCGCCGTGCAATAGTGGCACCACATAATGCCCGTACTGCCGCTTGGCCGCAGGCGTGTATACCTCCCACCGGTAGTTGAAACCAAAAAGATCATCTAGCCGATCCCTGTCCCAGAGCAGGTTATCCAACGGAGCCAGAATGACTGCCGCCTCGCCTTGGGGGATGGGGGCAGTGCCCACCAGCTCAGGCACCAGCTCGGTTGGACAGTAGTATGTCCGCTTCAGACCGTCAATCCTGACCTCACTGACCAATCCCTGATCCACCAGTTCCAGCAGCAGCTGCTTCTTCTCGGCCTTGGGTGCCTTATACCAGCCGAAACGCCAGCCCGGCTGGCCAAGATGACTTAAGCCGTAGGCTCGCAGGTACTTGATCATCAAGTGGCGTCTAGCCTGCTGCTCGTCGACTGATTGCTCCAGCAACGCCGCTGGTACGATGCGCTCGGGCAGGTCATAGGCTCTCTGGTTTCCGGTCCGACCACTGATCACCACTTGCCCGCATAGGTGCAGATAGTCGAGCGCCTGCTTCTCAATCTTAGTGCTCGGCCCCTTGCTAGGCTGGTGGAGCACCATCACGCCCGCATCGCTGATCTGCTTCTCAACTGCCGTGCGCGGGTTCTTGTCTTTGGAGCTTTCCCACCATCCGTAGATCTTCCGACCGGTTTGAAAATCCTTGGATGATGCCTCACCCTGTAACCGCACATGTTCCAGCACCTGCTGAATCGCCTGCAGCATTTCCTGGTCTACTCCGGAGGCAACTGACTGCTGCTGTTGCTGCATGGAGCAGCGGAAATAAGGAAGATCAGTCATGGGCAGTATGCAGAGAGCGTTGCAATAGTACTCAAAGGCCGCACGCCTAACATAGAGCAGTTGCTCGAGCCACTCCGGTCGGTAACCCTGCACCCGGTTGTACAGCACCTGGTGGTGGTTGCGCTCGAAAGCGCAGAGCGGGTCAATCTGCACCGCCTCCAAACGCACGATCGCCTCAAGCACTCCCTCCGGCCCGGCGAAGGGACCGCCGCAGGCCACCAGGCCCTGCCGGCGAATGAGAAACGCCCTGGCCTGTTCCGGCGTGACAACTGTCTTGCTCATGAAGAAACCTCCTTTTCGGGGGTATAGCAGTGTCGCTTGATAGATGATATCGAACATTCGTTCTCTGGTCAAGTTACGGGTATGAAACAAGCGCCGGTCTGACGACCGGCGCTGGCTGCTATTCATGATCTGGGCGCTCCGCGCTGGGAAGATCGCTCGAATCGTTCATCTTCCCGCGTCTATGTGCATATGCTTGTCCTAGAACAGTCGGTAAAGCCCAATCACCTTGCCGAGGATAGTGACGTCCTTGGTGAGAATGGGGGAGAGAGCACTGTTCTCTGGCTGCAGCCGCACGTGATCCCGCTCTCGGTAGAAAGTTTTCACCGTAGCTTCGTCGCCGATCATGGCCACCACAATGTCCCCATTCTGAGCGGCGCTCTGTTTGCGCACAATCACGTGATCGCCGTCCAAGATGCCGGCCTCGATCATCGAGTCGCCGCGTACGTTCAGGATAAACACTTCCTGATCACGGATGACCTGACGGGGAAGAGGGAAGTACTCTTCGATGTTCTCTACTGCCAAAATCGGCACACCTGCCGTAACCCGCCCCAAGACTGGGACAGGAATGGCATCTGAACCGGCCTGAAATGCCTCTTCCAGAATCTCAATGGCGCGCGGCTTAGTCGGGTCTCGCCGAATAAGCCCCTTGCTCTCAAGACTGGCCAAGTGACTATGTACGGTGGCACTGGAATTGAGGCCGACAGCGGCGCCAATTTCCCTGACTGACGGTGGATAGCCCTTTTCCCGAACACTTCTCTTGATGCAATCAAAAATCTGTTCCTGTCTCTTGGTTAATCCAGGCTTCATTCCGTACACCTCACCCAAGCAATATTCTACATCGCGATCTCGGCTTCAGTATAGCACGGTGTAGCAAAAAGTGTCAAACATTAGTTTGCTTTTGCCCTTGACAGCTACAGGGACACGGGTATAATGGTAATAGAACATATGTTCGGAGGTGCGATCAATGTCAGTCTATGTGGCCAGTTACATCAACCGTAAGCGCAGAACGCGTCGTCATACTGCCCGTCTTGCCAAGAGGGCAATGCTCCTGGTTTTGCCACTATTCCTGCTGCTTTCGGCGGTGTTCATCTTCCTGCAGGCGGCAGCCGCCAATTCCTCCCCGCAGGAGGTCTATGTGGTGCAGTCCGGAGACAGCCTCTGGTCCATTGCCAGGGCTCATGCTCCTACCCAAATGGATGTTCGGGTCTATGTGCAGCAGTTGCGGCATCTGAATGAGTTGCGGCAAAGCTTGATCCATGTGGGGGAAGTTTTGGTTCTGCCCGCGGGTAGATAGGGAAGTGGCCCCAGCCGATTCTCGCAAGCCAGGATTCCATTTTATGGGGGTTGCGGCTTCATTGTGCTACCGGTGGATGGCAACGGCCAGCCTACAGTGCCTGTAGGTTGGCCGTTCTATTCTTGCACTGGGTGGAGAAGCGCTGATGGACACATCCAGCGTGTACGAGCCCCTCCGTCTCATCCAGCAGGCTTTCGAGAGAAGAAGCTTAGCAGCGTCCGTGGCGCAAGACTTCGCCGGCAGCTATGCCGGTGTGCTGGCCGTGTTCCACCACAATGCGGCCATTGACCAACACCTGCTGCACTCCGACGGCGTACTGCGCTGGATCGGTATAGGTAGCCACGTCGCCGACCTTCGCCTGGTCGAAGACCACAACGTCCGCCTTCATGCCAGGCAACAACAGCCCACGATCGTGAAGACCGAGGCGCAGGGCAGGAGCGGATGTCATTTTGCGAATCGCTTCCTCCCAGCCAAGAGAACCCTTCTCGCGAACATAGTGGCCGAGCACCCGCACAAACGTACCGAAGGTGCGAGGATGAGGCTTACCACGCTCGGTGGCCCGCTCGATGGAAACGCCACTGGAATCGGAACCAACCATCATCAGGGGACTCTGCATAATCCGCTCCAGATCCTCGTCGCCGATGGTGAAATAGACGATGTCGATGCGCTTGTCTGCGCGCATCAGTAGATCGAAACAGGTGTCGAAGCCATCCTTGCCCCAGAGCTCGGCCACCTCGGCGACAGACTTGCCGTCCAAGCTGTGATCGTAGTAGCAGCCAGTGATCAGGATGCGCTCCCAGCCGACGCCCTTGTGGATGCTGACCCAGTTGCCCACACCCTCCAGGATATCCCGACGCAGACGCTGCCGCACCTCCGGATCGGCCAGGCGCCGCTGCAGCGCGGCATTGCCCCCCACGTGTACCCAGGGCGGCAGCACTGCACTCAGCCCGCAGGCAGAAGCGTTGTAGGGATATTGGTCGAAGGTCACATCGACGCCCCCTGCGCGGGCCTGTTCGAGCAGCTGCAAAATCTGCACCGAGGTACCCCACATGTGTTCACCCATGGCCTTCAGGTGGGCGATCTGCACCGGAGTGCCAGCCTGTCTGCCCACCTCGATCGCTTCAGCCACAGCATCCAGCACAGTGTCATTCTCGCCGCGGATATGGCTAGCGTAGAGGCCACCATACTCCGCCACGACTTTGGTCAGTGCCACGATCTCTGGCGTCTCGGCATAGCAACTGGGCGTGTAGATCAGTCCAGTGCTCATGCCAAAGGCGCCAGCCTGCATCGCTTCACGCACCAGGTCCAGCATCCTGGTCAACTGCTCTGCATCAGCCGGCCCTTCGGCAAAGCCCATCACCGCATTGCGCACCGCACCCTGACCAACCAGAGCAGCGACGTTGATGCTGACGCCCCGCCGCTCGAGCAGGTCAAGGTATTCACCCATGGTCCTCCAGTTCAGGTCTATGCCGCAGTTGTTGAACTCGACTGCTGCGTCCGAACCCTGGAGGATTTCCTCAGTGATCGGCGCGATGCCGCTACCGCAGTTGCCGATCACATTCGTGGTGACACCCTGTTGCACATGGGACTGTCCTCGTCCGTCCAGCAGCAGGGGAACATCGGAATGGGTGTGGATGTCGATGAACCCTGGGGTAACCGCCATACCGGCGGCTTCGATCACGCGCTCGGCCCTGACATCCGCCAGTTGACCGATGGCCGCAATGCGATCGCCAGAGATGGCGACATCGGCCCTGCGCCAGGGGTTGCCAGCTCCGTCAAACACCTTTCCGCCGCGAATCAGCACAGAATACATGATTATCCCTCCTCGTAAGTCCTAAAGTTGATCGGGTTCGCTATTCTCTATATTTCTTTTCGCCTCGCGAAATTCCTCCGTATTCTGAAAGGGAGACAGCGCTGCCCGCGCATAGCCGGCGCAGCTTTGGGCCAGAATAGGGCTAGATCACAGCTTAGGCCGATAGTTGCTCCGCAACAATCGCTTTTATTGAAGATCGCAACACTACGTGTCGCTGGAGGTACAAGCCGATAGTTACTCCGCAACAATCGCTTTTATTGAAGATCGCAACACTACGTGTTGCTGGAGGTGCAAGCCGATAGTTGCTGCGCAACAATCGCTTTTATTGGAGATCGCGACACTACGTGTCGCTGGAGGTGCAAGCCGATAGTTGCTCCGCAACAATCGCTTTTATTGAAGATCGCAACACTACGTGTTGCTGGGAAGGGAGGGGTGGGCATGGATGACAAACGCATCCCCTGGAGTGCTGAGGAGTTCGCACCGGAAGTCGTAGCCGGAATCGTGCCGGACGGCCTGAACGAATACATGTATCCAGATTATCCGGATTTGCCGTATCCAGACGCGATCAATGAGGTCACTTGGTACCACGATCCATTGGTGACCAACGACGAGCCGAATCCGATGGAGAACTCTTGGGATCTGGAGGACCCGGAGAATCCTTGGAAGGTTCCTTATGGGCCACACTACCCGCCGACCTGCTGAGCACCGACAGCGCCGCTCAAGACATAACTGAGCCCTCGGACAACCGAGGGCTTTTTGCTTCAGCGCCGATTGGCCAGCGCAAGTGTGACGCGCAGGCAGGCGCGGCTGCCACGCTCGATCAGGTCGCGGCGCAGATTGGCATAGGTATCGTTTGGAGTATGCCGATAAGGATGATTCGCTCTGGTCAGGTCCCAACTGAGCGTAATACTGGGCATGCCTCGCCGGGCGAAGGGGAGCGAATCGACAACGGCGAAACGCCGTTGCAGTCTGGTGGCGGTGACGCCAGCAGCTTCGATCTCCTGCCTGGCTATAGATGCGATCAACTGCCCATCCGGTCGGGAACGCTCTGTCCAGACGTCGAGCGAGTTGCCACCGATGCCGCCGAGCATATCCAGATTGAGCACCACTGTTTTGTCAGCCTGCCCGTCCCGCCGCAACTTGTTGGCCAAGGCTGTGCTGCCCAGAAGTCCATTCTCTTCAGCCGTGAGCAACGCAAATAGCACAGTTCGCTCCGGCTTGATTCCGCTCTGCGCGAGGCATTCGGCTATTTCCAGCAGAACTGCTACACCCACAGCGTTATCGTCTGCACCTGGATAGTAGGAGCCATTGCGGATGCCGAGGTGGTCGTAATGAGCACTGACCACGAGCAGGCTGTCACGGCTTTGTCCAGGCAGATACGCCAGGATGTTCTCGGCCGTCTGTCTCTTTCCCCGAACGCGGAAGCTCTGACGGTAGCCGTCCATGCCGTTGCTCTGCCAAGGAGCAAGACCGATGTGCTGCAGTTCCTCAATCAGGTAGTCGCCTGCGTTATTCTCAGCGTCGCTACCGGCTGCCCGTCCCTGTAGCTTCGGAGACGTAAGCACCTCGACCCGCTGCAGCAAACGGCTGAGATCATATGCAGCCAGCAACGACTCCACTCGATCCCCAGTCAGGGGAGTCTGTTGCTCAGTTGGTCGCCGCTGTGCGGCACAAGCAGAGAAGAGCAGAGCGGCCAGCAGTAGCAGTACGACTTGTTTCTTGCGAAGCATTCAGCAGCACCCCCCCAGCAACACGCAGTGTTGCGATCTTCAATAAAAGCGATTGTTGCGCAGCAACTATCGGCTTGTACCCCCCAGCAACACGCAGTGTTGCGATCTTCAATAAAAGCGATTGTTGCGCAGCAACTATCGGCTTGTACCCCCAGCAACACGCAGTGTTGCGATCTTCAATAAAAGCGATTGTTGCGCAGCAACCTGCACTTTTCTAGGGTGCCACGGTTCTCTGGGACATATCAGAGGCACTATTTCCCGGGCAAGGACAATGTTCGCCCAGAATCGTCATGTTACGGCAACCGAAGGCGTAAAAAAAGACGGTTGGACAGAGTGCCAACCGTCTCACCGGATATAATTGTTGATTTGGCTATGCCTGACTGATCCCGGGCCTAGGCGATTCCTTTACCAGGACTGCTCCCAGTGAGGCCAACAGAGCAAGCACGATGAAGATGACAAAGGCGAAACGATAGTCGGCCAAAGACAGCGTTGCGCCGCCTGCCGATCGTTCGAGCAACACACCAACCAAGCTGTTCAGTATCGCCGTGCCCACGAAACCACCCGTGTTCACGACCGCCACCGCCAAGCCAGAGCTGGACGGTTTGTTCACTTGCTTCACGTTATTGAACCCGAGCAAGAAGCTGACCGCCAGTAAACCCAACAGGAAATAGAGCGGGTAGTTCCAGACAAACGGCGGCTTGCCCTGCATCACTACCAGAATGAACACCCAAATCAGGGCGTAGAGCAGACTGCTGACCAGCATAATCGGCTTCACTTTTCCCAGCTTGTCGCCCAGAAAACCCATTAGCGGCCCCCCGAGGGCCACCCCCAGCGTCATCAACAGCACCACCTGTGACGCCTGCTGCTTGCCTATCTGATACGCCTGCATCAGATAGGGCACGCCCCACAGTCCCGAGAAAGTGGTCACGCTGCCCATGATTGCGAAGAAATAGAGCACAGTTGGCCAGGTATGCCGATTGAGCAACACGCCCCGCATTGCCTCTCCCAGCCGCGGCACTGGTCCTGTCGGAACAGAATTAGGGGCCTCAAAACCAACCTCCTCCGGACGATCACGCACCAGCAACCAAATGGCTAGAGCCACCAGTAACGAGACGAGAGCGATGTAGCGGAACGTGCTGCGCCAACCGGCATAGAGCACCAGAATTGCCAAGGGTGTAGTGGCCAGCACGCCGCCAATGTTACCCACAATGGAGGTAAGGCCGGAGATGGTGGCGAATTCAGTAGCACGGAACCAAGTGGCCTGCATTTTGAGGGTGGACACAAAGATGACGCTGACGCCCAGCCCCACCAGCAGGCGACCGAGATACGCCATGTCCCGCTGGCCAGCCAGGCTGAACAGCATTGCGCCAACTCCAGCCAGAAGCATTCCGGCAGTCGCGGTCCGGCGCGGCCCTAGATAGTCCGCCAGTATACCGGCAGGGATCTGCATGACTGCATAGGCATAGAAATACATCGAGGCTAGAACACCCAGTTCCGCTCCGGTTAGGGTCAAATCAGCCGTCAGGTTGTCGGCCACCACCGCTGTGGCGTAACGATGAAAGAAGACGATGAGGAAGGCAAACGCCAATACGGCCCAGCCCGACCAGCGATAGCGGTTAAAGGAACGTGCAGTCACCAAAAAACTCCCTTCTATAAACAGAATCACATTAGGGGCTCGAACACGAGCTGTCCGGTTTGTGCTTTGTGAGAGTCGGCATACGAACTGTTCAGTCTTCACTCCGTAGCGGGGGGGGGGGGCGCGCCGCGGCCCCCCCCCCCCCCCCCCGGCGGGGGGGGGG